>RXJR01000007.1 GCA_003963305.1 Candidatus Melainabacteria bacterium
GGAAAAAGGCCAAAAAGGTAAGAAAGTGGCCTAAAGCGGGTCGGCTTTAGACCACTGTCTACTAAATGGGGGGAAGGTCAGAAAACAAAAGGCAGTGCTAGAGAAAAATGAGTCCGAGGGCAGTCTTGCGGGTGAAACCACGATTGGTATCAACACCGCAAGAGCTGCTTCCTCGAACTAACTGAATCTGCTACCTGATACAGCTAGCTAGCAGCGAGCTTGAAACATCAGTCCTTGTCGCCCTTGCAGCAGCGGTCCTTGCGGTGCTGGCAGACCACGTCGAGACCTTGCTGGATGTGACGCTTGGCCTGAGCCGTGCAGACGAACTCGACTTCGAACGTCTGGTCAGACTCGATGGCGCCGAGCTTACGCTCGACCGACTGGCGAACGATGTGGGCAGTGCCCCGCAGGTTGATGTTGAGCGCAGTGAGCCGATTGGCCACCACGGGAACGGTCAGCTTGTTGCAGCCCTTCGACAGCGCCTGGTCGACAGCCGCCTCGATGACATCGTGCAGCCCACAGGGGTTGAAGTTCTGGACACTGCCCAGCCCCATCATGACCAGGTACTGCTGCGGACTGTCCGAGCCAAGCTCGACCGTGACAGCCTCGGCCAGCTCAGCCCGGAAGCCGTGCTGCTCGAGCGCCTGCGACAAAAGTCCGTCACAGTGCGCATCGATCGCCTTCGGCCCAGCTCCCAGACCCATGCCCTGGATCTTCGTGAGCATGAGCATCGGCGTGCGGATTGATTGGACTCCACCTTCGCTGTTGAGCGTCGGGGAGATGGTGAACTTTACGTGCATACGACACCTCTTTCAAAACACCGGCTGAATGCCGGAATAGCTGCGCATGCCGCTCCCTCGCAAAGCAGCATTGGGCATCATGGGTGATACCGTGCGCAGGTTGGCATAAGAATTCACTGTGCTAACGTCTACGAAGCCGAATCTGACCCAGTCCAAGAATCAGAGGCAGCTATCGATACGGCTCACAAGTGACAGGCGAAGTAGTCTTCAACGCCTTTGAACAACTCCAGGAACCTCGTCGACCAGCACCTTCATCGCACAGACAGCGATGCAGGCAAGAAAAGAATCGATGGAAGATGCTGGTGGTGGGCTGTTGAGAAGAAACTGGAGAAGGTGAAGAGAGGAAGACTATGAGAGCCTATGGCAACACCTCACCGGTAAGCAAGCTAACCAAACTAACTTCCGCCTAATTTGAGGGCTGAAGGCAGCAGCACAGAGCGCACCGCACCGGAGCTCGAACACTTGAATACATGTCAATTTCGGGCTAGTTTTGTGGATACTCTTGACTGCTCCCCTGGTTGCAAAGCGGCACCGTTGAGCCATTTAAATGATGTAGCGCAACTTGCACACTGGCGCTAGGTTTGATTAAGAAATTCCGCTGATGTCAACAGGGCGACCAGTCCAGGGACCATAAACAGGCGCAGGCACAATCTGAGCAGCTCCCCTATATCCCAGACTCCTCACCTATCAAGCTCTGGCAGACCAGAGCGTTTACTTGTTTATCGATGCATACTTCTGCTAGGTAAAAGTAGCCTTTTTATTTTTCCGTTCTAACCCGAACACCACCCACACGTAGATAACAGCACGAGTAACAGTCGTCTCCTGCGCACATCAGTGCACAAGACTGCTGTTGCCAGAACAGATCCGGCAGAGCTGGAACCTGTTAAGGTCGCTCGACGCCCACCTCAGTGGTCTTCGAACGACCTGTAAACACCGCTGCTAATGCGTATCTTCAGAAACGAGGGACCCATGGAGATATTCACCTTGCGCACCATATGTGGTGTGCTGATTTTGGCTGTCATCCTGCTGTTGCTCCTGGCACGGCGACGCGGATGGCAGGTTTTCGGGCAGCAGCGTGGCAGGGAGACGCCGCCGCCGGCTCACTTCCACAATGTTCGCTGGTGCCCGATTTGCCGTGGCAGACTGCGTCAGGCGCAGATCTGCGGAAGACTGAGACTGGCATGCACTCGACGCGGTTGCCGCTACGTACACTGGGACAGCCCCAAACCCGTGGTTGTTTGCGTCGTTGAAATCAATGGCAAAATCGTCCTCGTGCGTCGCGCAATCGAACCCGCCACCGGACAGTGGTGCATTCCCGGCGGCTACATGGAAGCTGGCGAGACGGGCGAAGAGGCAGCGGCGCGCGAGTGTTTCGAAGAGACCGGGCTGAAAGTCAAAATCGTCAGCCTGATTGGCGCCTACGCCCCCTGTCACGACGTCAATGAAATCATTCTGGTTTACAAGGCTGCCGTGGTCGGAGGTTCGATTAAGCCTGGTGATGAAGAGAGCGAAGTAGGCGTATTCAGCCAGGGCGAACTGCCTGCCGATATCGCTTTCGACCAGCATCGCAAAATCATCGCCCATTGTTTCGACAACACGGTGATCAAACCAGCCGAGCTCGACTGCTGCAGCCCATAGGTGACGCCCTGAAAGCATGTCCGACCAGGCAAGTTCCGTAGCAAACTGCGGAATTTGCCTGGTCTGCGTCAAAGACAGTTATAGCCGTGATGCCAGTACAACAAAACAGCCGCACGCAGAAAAAAAATTTTGCTTCCAGTGCCACCAAATACGGTGGCACACAAGAACAAAGGGCAGTCAAAAGCACAGAACGCGCTGCGAAAACGCAGGACGGTCGAAGAAAGAAGAAAACAGATAGGCTCAGCTAGATCGAAGTAAGCACGGCATGGAAAAGCTTGTCCAGACGCAATGACGCTTGCTTGGAAGCCTCCAACACCTCTTCGTGTCCACCCATCGCCTCACCCTCTTTCCAGACATTGGTGACCACAGATATGGCCGCCGCTACGGTGCCTGTTCCCGCCGCTGTGAGCAGTTCCGGCACAGTCGACATACCAACGGCGTCGGCATTCAGTCGTCGCAGCATCTCTATCTCAGCCATAGTCTCATATGAAGGACCCAGACAGGCGGCGTAAGTACCTTGCTGCAACGGCACAAACGACTGATCGGCGCCACTGAGCTTTTTGCCGATTTCGATAACCTTGTCTGTAAGCGCATTGGCGCAAGCAACTGGATCTTTCATAAGCGCCGACACAAGACCCTTTTCCTTGTGTTCAGGATTGAGAAAATCGCGATAGCCAGTCAGCACCATCAAGTCGCCAACGTTGAACGATTTGTTCAACCCACCAGCCGCGTTTGTCAGAAACAGCTTGGGAACGCCCCATTCAACAAGTACTCGCGCCGGCAGTGTGACAACAGACCAGTCGTGACCTTCATAGAGGTGGAATCGTCCACGGAGAACCGCTACCAGAGGACCATCAGGAGCCTCGACCAACCGCCCGACGACAATCGATCCTGCGTGTCCGGCGATTGTCGGCGCGATGCCGAAGACCTCTTCAAAGGGCAAAGCAACTGGATCATGCAGATCCATCAACACTTTGACACCAGAACCAAGCACAACCGCGGCATCCGGCACACGCTTGCATGCAGCCTTTAAAATGCCAACGGAACTACTCGCTGATTTTGCTTCGATATTCCAGGATTCAGTCTTCATCAGAAACTCCTAATTGATCAACGACTTGATTTCATTCATCAGGGCCCCGTCCAGCGGCAACCTGGAAGGCACGACAATACCGATCACTTTCCACCCTGAATGAGCGGCAACAATCATCGTTTGAGCGAGATTATAGGAAAAGAATTCGGCTCCCAGACTCTTCAACTTAGCAGTCTCAGCCGCATCCGGCACCACACCTTGCTTGAGCCCGCCCAGCACACCGCGCTGAATCGCCGGTAGAATCTTGCCAGGCATTTCCTCGACCAGGTAAATATCATTGACGACTGGAAACCGTTCACCACAGGCATCATTAGGACCCAATAGTGGATTGGAACCAGTCAAATTGATATGGTCAGACACCAGATGCGGTGCCTCAGCTGTAAACCCGAAACCAGGGTCGATAACAACCGCGACCCTGGTGCCTTTGTGGTTGCGCACAGCGCTGGTCACTTCATCGGTAAAACGATCAAACTGCTGAGCACCAACGACCTTACCCGTGAAATCTATTAGTTTTGCGCCTTTCAAATCCACGTTAATCTCCTTATCCGAGGATAGTCTTTGCCGTCACCGCCACTAAACCATCGCAGCGCGCGCGCTTGAAACAAATGAAACGCCCGGACCATCCCATTTTGTGCCGACCCAGTCAGCTACACTGGCAGCAACGTCGGTAAAACCGTCACGAATGCCGACATTTAAATCAGACGCCGACTGGAAGCCTGGCGAATAAGCAAGCAGCGGCACAAACTCTCTGGTGTGGTCGGTGCCTGGTGCAGTCGGGTCGTTGCCATGGTCAGATGAAATAATCAGGAGGTCATCATTGGTCATTGATTTGAGAATTTTGCCCAGCCATTCGTCAATTTCGCTCAAGGCCGCGGCATAGCCCTTCGCATCTCGGCGATGACCGAAAAGCGAGTCAGTATCAACCAAGTTGGTGAAAACAAACTGCACATGCTCTGGTTTTTCTTTAGCAAGACGAACCTTTTCGTAATCAACCTGATTTGTGATCGACTGCAGAGTCAGCTCAAGACCTTCCTGATTTGAACCGGTATGCTGCGCGTGCGTCAAACCCTGGCCTGTAAAAATGTCTTCGATCTTGCCGATACCGAACACGCCGATTCCTTTTGCCGACAGTGCATCAAGCAAAGTCGGAGACGGAGGTGGCACAGCATAGTCGTGACGGGCGCCACTCATGCGTTTCCAATTGCCAGGCGTGCCCGTAAACGGACGGGCAATGACTCGACCGACGCGGTGCTTGCCTTGCAACTGTCGGCGCGCTATTTCACACCACTTGTAGAGCGTTTCCAGAGGAACAGTACTTTCGTGCGTGGCAATCTGAAAAACGCTGTCGCCGCTTGTATAAACAATCGGAAAACCAGTGCGCTGATGTTCTTCACCCAGTTCGTCTAATACTGCAGTTCCAGAGGCCGGCTTATTGCAGAGTACGCCCTTGCAGCCGGTCTCATCGATAAATCTCTGGATAACATCGTCTGGAAAACCCTGCGGATAATAGGGGAAGGCAATGTCGTTAACTACGCCCATCATCTCCCAGTGACCGGTTTGCGTATCTTTGCCGTTGCTGCACTCTTGCAGCTTGCCAAACATGCCGACACTCTTTTCGATCGCCTGCACGCCGGCAATCGGAGCGATATTTCCCAGACCCAGACGAGCCATATTGGGCAGCTTCAAACCGCCTGTTTCGCGGGCAGTATTCGCTAGAGTGTTGCAATTATCGAGGTCGCCAAACTCTGCCGCATCAGGGGCGGCTCCAATTCCACATCCATCAATGACGACGACAAACGCCCGTCGAAGCCCATGTTCGTTTGTTTTTCCCGTCTGGCTGGCCACAATTACCCCCTCGTAGCGAATCACATCTCCCAACCGTTGGAAGGCATTAAATCGCTTACTTCGCTGATTTGGATATTGTAGTTTCCGCGTCTCGATTTTCCCACTTCTTTGAAATCGTCGTCGTAGCGAGGCACGCGCTAGCTCGCGAACTTCAGATAGCGTCATATAGCGCCAGAAGCCTGATCCTGTTTACCTTTCAGCGTGACGAAAGAATGGAGGATGAGTGAGAGAAGGCAATTGTAAAGAGGTGAGATTTTTAGATCGAGCTTAAATTCCCCAATCTACGCATAGCCAGCCCTTGTGTTGTTTTTCGTCTTTTTGTTAGCGTCACACCGTACTTTCGTTTTTTCTGCCAAAACGCCTCCAACTTCCCGCCAAGCACATCTCTCCTTCAGCTTTTCCGATGCTTATTGCTCTCCATCACCGGAGTGCGATAAAGACCGGATTCAGGTGCAAAGCGGAATTTTGCGGCGTCAGGCGATCTCGCGCAGCCCGTTTCCATGGTGGAGACAGGCTCGTTTCACATCTAAAAGGGTGAGGCCGAACTGAGATTTCGCGCTAACCACCCACGAGGACACAGTTATGAAAAAGCTCACAGTTTTCGCAGCACTGGCCGTCATGATGCTCGGGTTCGCTGGCACGGCTCAGGCTCAACACCACGGCGGTCACGGCGGTTACCACGGCGGCAACTACGGTCACGACTACCGTGGCGGCTACAACGGCGGCAACTACGGTCACGACTACCGCGGCGGCTACGGCGGTTGGAACCGCGGCGGCGGCATCGTCATCGGCGGCGGTGGCATCGACATCATCATCGGTGGCGGTCATCGCGGCTACCCCTACCCGTACCCCGACGGCGGCTGGCGCAACTATCCGCCCATCCCGCCCACCCGCATCGTCTACGAGCGTGTCTACGACCCGTACCGCGGCAGCTACACGGTGCGCCACATCGCCCGCTGGGACAACTACTACCGCGGCTACGTCTGGTACGACATCAACGGCAACCTGCGCGTCAACTGACCGCAGACCAACTGGCCAATCGGGAAGCTTGAAGGCACAGTCTCTACGGTCCTGATTCTCAGTCTCTGACTGAATTGACGGACCAACGAAGACATCGCCTCTCGCTTTCCGACTGCACGGAAGTGGTCTCGGGATTACCCGAACCACTTCCTTTTTCACCCTTTTTACTGAACGATATAGTATAAAATCAAACATCGAGAGTTGTCATAGCTGCGCTAGTATGGTGTATAAATTAGGGATACTTAGCGCAGGGAATTCCATGACCGAACTGATGTCGATTAACGCTGTTGCCGCTCGCCTGGCACTGTCTGTTCACCAGTTAAGACGCTGGGAGTTGATGTTCGGGCTTGAAATCAAACGCGGTCGTGGACAACAGCGCCAATACCGTGCCGAAGACTTATCCGTTCTGGAACGCATCAAAGAGCTCGTAGATCAGGGCTGGCCTACTTCTCAAATTCGCCCGCAGCTCGAAGCCGAAGGTCTGGTTTCACCGAAATTGATAGGACTGCCAACTCCTCCAGGCAACCCTGAAGTCTTGATGGAAGCTCTGATTGGCTTTAGAAGTTTTACGGAACGACGCTTCATTGAAATCTCCAGGCAAATAGATGAACTGAGACAGCTCCTCATTTCTGTAACTCTCAAGCAAGAACTGCAAGGGGAGCTGAGCTCGCCCTGGCAACCAATGCCGCAAGAATTCGTGCCTGAAGTAAAAGCGTCCCCTGCTGAAGAGATAAATCTCGGACCAGCTGTTAATCTCAATGTCGCAGCAGAAGAACCGAGTCCAAGCGATAGCGACCTGCTTGGATTAGGTGAAGTCACCGATCAGAATTACCTGACCATTCTGGGCAGAGCGCTCGATCTGGTCGGCTGGACAGACGAACAAGCCGACGCCTTTTCAAGCAAGTCATACAACGTCGCACACTGGGATGAACTGGGTCGCAGTCAAGCTGAAAGACTGATCGAACACCTGATCACCGTCATGAACGGCGAAACTGCCGCGCCGTAAAAGCGCACACCTTAAGCAAATGAAATGGCGAGGCTTTGCTAGCGTCCGGGCTTGTCCTGACGCCTGCAATCACCAGCGCTTTCGCACGACCGCTTGAGAACCAAGCTCTGTTTGCTTCGCGAGCTTTCTAGATTGGCCTACTTTTGTGAACCAGCGTACACAGAGGGCAACAATACTGACTCCCGCGCCGAAAAAACCTTCAAATCGAGCCCGCGCAAGGCTTGAGCTTGATTACTTCAACTTGTTAGGGTCAAAACATACATCTTTCACACTTGAACATCTGGAGACCCCCTACCTCAGCCCTTTTGATTCTGAAAAATCGAGCTTGCTGAACCTGGGTGCGACCTACGTTTTGGATTGATGTAGCAACTTTTCTCAATCAACCACTCTCTGAACGCGACTGTTTGTCCATAACGGTCGCGCTGGAGGCTTATAACCGGAGGTTACATGGAACAACAAGTTCCCGATTACAAGTCCCTCGTTCCGCAGGTCTACACCGACCCGGAAGTACTGGCTCTGTGCGCTGAGGGCGACCGTAAGCGGGCCAGTCAGACCTATCACGACCTGACGCACTTCACCCTGGTTCGCGACGTCGCGGTCAGCCTGGCCACGTCGATCGACAACCTGATTCCCGGGATGCTCTCGCCCCACACCCGTGAGGTGATCATCCCCGTCGCCGGCTTCCTGCACGACGTTGGCGGTGGCATCAACCCTGACGACCACGCTCGCGTCGGCGCTCAGTGGTCGCGCAAGTACCTGAAGAAGCTCGGTTTCACGAGGGACGACATCCGCGAGATCTCTCGCGTGATTGCCTGCCATCGTTCCGAGGTCGTCCTCAAGCCGCGCTCCTTCAGCCGTCGGAACTACGCCGATGCTGCCTGGGCAATCGTCGTCATCGCCGACAAGGCGGTCGGCGACGAAGAGCGCGTTCGTCCCGGCCCGGCCGCTGAACTCGCCCGTCTGCGCGAAGAGCACAAGATGAGCGAATGGAAGGGCAGCGAGCACGACCAGGTCAACTTCGCCATCAAGAGCGCCGACCTGGTGCTCGACGGTCGCGGCAAGGGTGCAACCGACCCCGGCGTGATCGTGCTCAAGCTCCGTCTCGACGAGGAAGTCGCCTCGCCGGAGCAGGTCTACAAGCTCTACGGTCGTCGTTTCCACGCCTGCGGCAAGGCAGCTCAATACCTGGGCTTCGTCTTCCGCCTGGAGTTCAACGGTGAACGCTACTTCTACGACAAGAAGTCTCAGGGCTGGAAGCGCGTCGAGACCATCCACGCGACGATGCCCGAAGACCCTGTCGCACCGTCCGGCTCCACGAAGTAACGGTCGGCATTGAAGCACTGAGAGTTCGAACCCACGAACTCTCAGTCGCTTCAATTTTTTCCATTTTCTATTACGGCATACAGTACAACATTTTCAAAAACAGAAAGTTTCCAACAGTCAGACACTCTCAAAACCAGAAGCTCTACAGACCAGACAGTTCGGTCAGTTTTTCAACAAAACAGACAAGTTGCAGACAGGCACCCTCAAAACAACTCAACCAAACACGAATCTGGAAAGCAATTTCGAAAGACACAAATAGGAGACATGCGAAGAGGGTACGATTAAGGCGGAGGCAAGTGACACATGACCTTCGGGTTGATCAACTGGCTAAAATCGAAGTACCAGGATCTCGTCTATGACGTGCCGCTCTGGTATCCGTCACGTGAACAACCCGACCATCGGGAATGGCTGTTGACGAACGGGCTGGGCGGCTACAGCTCTGGCACCGTATCTGGTGCACAAACGCGGCGCTACCACGCTCTGCTCGTAGCAGCGCTCGACCCGCCCCACAATCGCAACGTCATCCTCTCCCAGGTTGACGAATTGCTGACCATCAACGGCACGACCCACCAGCTGGCTACCAACCATTGGGCTTCCGGAGTAGTCTCACCGACCGGCTATAAGCAAATCGAATCTTTCTCGATTCTCCCCAGTCCGACCTGGGTTTACGAAATCAACGGCAACTATTTGATCAAGCAATGCACGCTCACCTGGGGCACAAATGAAGTGCATGTGGGCTACACCTGGCTGCCTGACAGCGATAATGCTCCGGCTGATGTACGACTGTCAGTGCGATTTTTGACCGGCTACAGAAACTTCCACGAAAAGCTGGCCGGCTCATCAGACGATAGATATCCGCAATTCGTCTCACCCAATCATTCGGTAATCATTCTGAGCGAGGCAGCCAAACGCCTCTGTCTGACCTGGAACGAAGGCGAATACGAGTCGCAAAAGCAGTGGTGGTGGGACTACCACTGGCCCGAAGAGACAGCCAGAGGAGAGCCGGATCAACAAGACCTGTTTTTCGTCGGCTCAGTTTCAACAAAACTCCACGCCGACAAACAATTTTCCCTGGGCGCCAGCCTGGACAAGCCTATTGAAAAACCCGACTGCCACGCCGCTGTCGAAAAAAACTTGAAAAGACAGAGAGATCTTCTGCGCATCGCCAATTTGCCGCGCAACACCGCATCTAATCTGCTTGTTCTGGCATGCGACCAATTCCTGGTCAGCAAAACTACAACCGACTCTGATGCCGATCTGGGAGTAATCGAAGGCTATCCATGGTTTGCTGAATCGGGTCGAGCAGCCATGATCGCAATGCCCGGTTTGACGCTGGCAACAAGACGGTTCGATGATGGAAAACGCATTCTCAAACACTATGCCGATAACAGCAAAGATGGCGTCATGCCCAATCGCTACATCGAAGAGCCGAGAACACCGGTCGGTTTCGAATATGGTGCAGCAGACGTTACTCTCTGGTGGGCCTGGGCGCTCTATCAGTATCACAAGACGACAAAAGATGTGCAGTTCGTCACCGAACAACTTCCGCTCATGCTCAAGGCTGCTAACCACTACATCAACGGCGCCGACAAAAACATGAAGATCGACCCAAGCGACGGTCTTCTCAAATGCTCTGGCGTTCACCAGGAACACAGCTGGATGGACACAAAAGTGGCAGATTATCCGATCACACCACGAGCCGGAAAAGCTGTAGAACTTTGCGCTCTCTGGTACAACTTTCTGGAGACAATTATCTTTTTCGCGCGGTCCACAAATGCATTAGACGGTCAAATAACCGAGCTTGAGCACTACGCCACACTGGCCCGGCAGTCGATGCAAAAATTCTGGAATGCCGACCGCCAATGCCTCTTCGATGTTATAGAGCCAGGATTCGGTTCGTCCAACCTGCCCGAGTCAAGCATCAGACCAAATCAGTTGTTAGCGGTCTCACTTCCTTACCGAGCGCTGACGACAGCCCAGGAGAAGTCTGTCTTGATCGCCATCGAATCTGAGCTACTCACGTCGATGGGCGTTCGTACCCTCGCTTCCACAGATTCCGCTTATCAAAGCATCTACGGGTGCGGGTTCGCTCACGCCGACCAATATCATCGCGATCTCTCTTATCACCAGGGAATGGCCTGGCCCTGGCTGCTTGGAGCTTATTGCGACGCACTGATAAACGTTTATGGACTGCTACCAGAGACAACTGTGCGCATCAACCTCGTCATGCAGCCGCTCTTGAGCCACCTGATCGAAGAAGCCGGGTTAGGCAGTATCTCTGAAATATTCGACGGATCGAGGCCGCACCTGCCGCGTGGCAGCATCGCCCAGGCCTGGTCCGTTGCTGAAGTGATGCGCTTTTTGAGCTGGCAAAATCGCCGCTGATAATGAGAAGGAAGGACCCTAAAACGCTTTCACGGTTATGAAATTTAAATACTAATTGCAATAGTAGTTAATGTGAAAAACAAGAGGCACCGGAAGAGGCGGGTCACGCCACTTCCGATGTCCTTGTTTCACCCGTCCAGCAGGGACACCAGTCCAGAATCAACTGAACTGTGTCCGTGATGGACAGGAAGCGGAGGCTACTTCGAGCCGGCGACGGCGCTGACTTCGTCGAGCGCGGCTTCGGCGGTCTCGCGACGCGTCTTCTCGGCGGTGCGCTCGGCAGCCTGCTTCTCGGCGATGCGACCGAGCTTCTCGGCGCCGGCCTGGCGAGCAGCCGCGATGGCTTCCTCGAGCGCCTTGATGCGGGCGTCGGTCTGGTCGTTGACGCGGTCGAGCTCGGACTGGCGACGCAGTTCGGCCTTCTCGGCTTCGGTGGTGGCGGCTTCGATGGCGGCTTCGAGCGCGGCGGCGTCGGCCTTGGCGTCTTCGATGCGCTGAGCCTTCATCGAGGCGAGCAGCTGCTCGGCAGCGGCGATGTTGCTGTTGTTGTCGGCGAGGTGGCGCTGCGCCTTCTTGGCGGCGGCAACTTCGGGCGACTGGAAGATCGCGGCGATGGCGGCGATGATGGCACTGATGGTCTTCATAGTTCGATGGTCCTTTCGGTTTGCGAATTTGATGTCAGAGCGACTTGCTTCTGCGGTCAGAAAAGAGCGAGAGGTGCGGGCAACTGCAGAACCCTCTTGCGAGTGAACTGCAGCTGCCCGTCCTCAGTTGAAACGCGAAGTCGTTACTTCGCGCTGTTGCCGGCGGCGGCGCTCACCTCTTCGAGCGCGGCTTCGGCGGTCTCGCGACGCGCCTTCTCGGCGGTGCGCTCGGCAGCCTGCTTCTCGGCGATGCGACCGAGCTTCTCGGCGCCGGTCTGGCGAGCCGCGGCGATGGCTTCCTCGAGCGCCTTGATGCGGGCGTCGGTCTGGTCGTTGACGAGGTCGAGCTCGGCCTGGCGACGCAGTTCGGCCTTCTCGGCTTCGCTGGTGGCGGCGGCGATGGCGGCTTCGAGGGCGGCGGCGTCGGCCTTGGCGTCTTCGATGCGCTGGGCCTTCATCGCGGCGAGCAGCTGCTCGGCGGCGGAGATGTTGCTGTTGTTGTCGGCGAGACGGCGCTGCGCCTTCTTGGCGGCGGCGACTTCGGGCGACTGGAACAGAGCAGCGAGGGCGGCGAGAATCGCGTTGATGGTCTTCATAGTGTTTAAACCTTTCATCAGCTGAATGAACGTTCCTTGATCAGGGGAACGCAGGGTTAGACCCATCCTTGACGTCATGTCTTGGACGAGCACAAGCGGATGCACGTCACCAGAGGCAACGAACACCCAGGATAGGAGCACTGACGCACGAGGCGACGAGCACTCCGAGCAGTCTTCAACTTCCCAGCAAAACCAAAGCCCACTTACTTCGAGGTACTCGTTTACTCCTAGCCGAAGCTGGTAGCGGAGAACGGAGATACGCTGAAGAAATGGACTTGTCGAGAGTTTCGGCGGTCTTGTGGAGGGAGAGAGAAGATACCAGGAGCCTATCACTTGGCAATGGGCGCTAAAAGGCTACCCACTATTGTGTACTGATGTTTGCTTACACGGCGCAGGTCCGCCTGTGCCAGGCTTTGAGTGCTGCCTGCGCTAGGTAGCACAGACCGGGCGCCCACGGTTGCAAAGAGATTTAATCGAAAAATGGCGTTATCGTGGCTAGTGCGAATAACCAGTTAATATACCGCTAGCGCAAGCTAACGCGAATGATTGCGAAAAAGAGTCAATTAGACCACGCTTGAAAACCGCCAATGCCCAGACAGTGCCTCACGCGAGCGTCGCACAGCGAATTTGAGTTAATCCGGGTAAATCAAACCACAAATATTCAGTCGACGAGCCGCTAAAGCCTCTGCTGCGGACGTTCTTCAGTGTGTAACGCAATACCTAGCGCTAGCTCGTCTATTTCTTGAGCCCGCGCAGTTGCAAAGAGTAGCTTTAAGACGTTATTTCACCACCTCAATCTCCTCCGGCTAACACCCAGCTTTCCCAGCCGCCAATCCCCCAAGCAACTACTTCGCCAGCCGCGAATTTTTGCTGGCCGCCTGTGGGTTCTGGAGTACGAGGTCAACGTCAACAGCTCGATGTGCATCTCGCCATCGAGTCGATTCTTCGATGAGAGCCTGCTGTGCAGACGCTCATCGCTTCTCAAGAAGGAGAATTGTATGCCTGATAACAAAGAGGCTGCTTCCTCCGGGTCGACGGTATTTTCGCAAGAGAACTTGATCTGCGCCGGTGTTCTCATCGCCGCGGTCATCCTTGCGTCATTCCTCTACCCCGGACTGGGCAGCCTGTCTCTCTGGAGCTGCGCCATCGCGCTCGGCGTCGGTGCCATCGCCTGGGCGATTCTGCACTTCGTCAAGTCTGACTATCGCATCACCTCGACCGAGGCCACCATCGCTTCGGTCGTGCTCATGATTCTCGTCGTCCCTGTCGTCGACCACGTCGGCGCCAAGATGGCATTCGACAACAAGGTCTCCTACCAGGAGTTCTGGGGCGGCTACGAGGCTGCTGCTCTGCGCGGTGTCACCGTCTGCGAGAAGGACGGATACTGCGAGCACACCTACGCCTGCGACTGGTACTGGGTCAAGGTCGTGGACCAGGCCGCCTACACGGAGCCTGCCTACACCGACTCGAACAAGGTCTACCACCCGGCGGTCTATCACCCCGAAGTGTCGCACATGGAGCATCGCCACCACGATTGCCCCTATACGACGCAGGAATACACCTTCACGGTGCGCACCACTCTCGGCGACTACACCATCGGCTCCCACTGGCTGCCCAGCAACCCTGACCAGCACCGGTGGCACGGCGATGACGGCGGCGATTACGTCTCGCGTGTGCCTGGCGACATCCCTTCCGGCATCCCGTCGCAGTGGTCGCAAGCCAAGTCGCGCATCGAAGCCGGCGACCCCGGTCCGGTGACGCAGGAGCACTCCTACGACAACTACATCCTGGCCTCGCAGGATGCCGCCCTGAAGCGTTACTCGCCGTACATCGACCAGTACACGCAGCTGGGAATTCTGCCGAACCTGAACCACTCGGTGAAGAATTTCTACTACATGGACCGCGCCTACTTCGTCGGCAACACGGGCGCAGACCAGGCCGCCTGGACAGCCGCGGTCGAGCGCTACAACGCCGCCCTGGGTGCAAGCCTGCAAGGCGACCTCTACCTGGTCATCGCCGACACCCACAAGGTGACCGACCCCGACAACTACATCTCGACTCTGACCGCCTACTGGCAGTCGCCCAAGTTCGAGAAGTACGCCATCTCCAAGAACGCCATCGTCGTCGTGCTCGGCACCGAGGACGGCAAGACGGTGAAGTGGGCGCGCGCTCTGACCGGCATGCCCACGGGCAACAGCACCATGGTCTTCGCCATCCAGAACCAGCTGGGCGGCAAGGAACTCACCCCGCTGTCCATCCTCGGACAGCCCAAGGGACTGCTCTCACCCAAGGGTGCGGACAGTTACAAGGTGACCATCCTGCACACGCAGTCGCCTGGTGCGCTGGAGTCGATCATGTGGGCTGACGACACCGGCTTCAAGCGCGTCAGCATGACGGGCAAGGGCTCGGGCAACGGCGTCGGCTTCGAGTACCTGAAGACGCAGATCCAGCCGACCGGCGGTCAGCTGTTCGCCATCTACTCGGTCGTCTTCTTCCTGTCGCTGCTCGTCTGGGGCGCGATGGTCTTCCTGGCTGTGCCCAGTCTGCGCCAGGTGCTCGGTCACGAGCCCTTCGGCAGCGGCAACAACCCGCAGAGCGTCATCTCGCGCATGCGTGATCGGCGCCGCTTCTAACGGCGCAAATTCTGTCGTGAGGTCTCGGGTCTGAACGGTCCGAGACCTCTCCATGTTCATTTCCAAAGGAGAAACAAGAATCATGCAGATCAACAACAAGGTCATCGCCGGTGTCGCCGGTGGTGTCATCCTGCTGGCTCTGATCATCGGCATCTTCGGTGTCAAGGCACACGTCGGCAACGTCGCTCTGCTCAAGGAGAAGCAGATCGTCGAGCTGAACAACAACAACACCATCCAGCTCAACCAGTACGTCGCCTCCCTCAAGGAGCAGGTCGGCATCGCCAACGTCAAGTCGAACGCGCTCGACAAGGTGCTCAAGGACGCCCTCTCGGCGCGCTACAACCCGACCCAGATGGCCGACCCGAAGTCGAAGGGCTCGTTCTACTCGGCCATGCACGAGGCCTACCCGAACATCGACCTGTCGCTCTACGACAAGATCCTCACCTTCGTGCAGGGTCAGCGCCAGGACTACGCCCTGCTCCAGAAGCAGCTGCAGTCCATGCTGGCTGACTTCGACACCTGGCGCGGCAGCTTCCCCAACTCGATGTTCACGGGAAACCTGCCCGACCACTGGCTGGTCGCCACCGACGACAACGGCAACAAGCTGGAGGGCCAGAAGGCGCTCGACTACCTCGAGACCATCTCGCAACCCAACGGCTCCAACAACGGCGGCGGGCAGACCGGCGTCGACATCCCCGGACTGAACGGCAAGTAACCGTTCATCGCTTCTCTACCGGCACCGCAGGCGGTGCCTGAACGCAAGTTCGAAGGCGGAGGTGCAATCACGCACCTCCGCTCAGCCTGTGCTGACGACATTCAGTTAACCTAGGAGAAATTTCGTATGAAACTCGGAAAAATCATCGGCCTCGGTGCCGTCGCTCTCGTCCTCGCCGCCGGCGTCTGGGCGTTCCTCACCTACCAGGGTGTGATGAACGAAGGTCTGCGCCAGGAAAAGCAGATCGTCTCGCTCAACAACTCGAACACGATCGAGCTGAACCAGTACGTCGCCTCCCTCAAGGAGCAGGTCGGCATCGCCAACGTCAAGTCGGCCGCCCTCGACAAGGTGCTCAAGGACGCCCTCTCGGCGCGCTACAACCCGACCCAGATGGCCGACCCGAACGCCAAGGGCTCGTTCTACTCGGCCATGCACGAGGCCTACCCGAACATCGACCTGTCGCTCTACGACAAGATCCTCGACTTCGTCAAGGCGAAGCGTGAAGGCTATGCCGTGCTGCAGAAGCAGATGCAGAAGCTGCTCGAGGAGTTCGACGTGTGGCGCGGCAGCTTCCCCAACAGCATCTTCACGGGCAACCTGCCGGACCACTGGCTGAAGGTGCAGGACAACGACGGCAACATGCTCGAAGGGCAGAAGGCGCTCGACTACCTCAACACCATCTCGCAGCCGAACGGTTCGAACAACGGCGGCGGGCAGAACGCGGTGACGATTCCCGGCCTCGAAGGCAAGTAATCGGCGTCGCGTTGCTGACTGACTGGTAAGGAACTCATTGGTAGCCCGGCTTGAGCCGGGCTACCTCTCCTTACTTTTTTCAGCTTTAATAATAGACCGGTCGTATTCAATCGAAGAGAAGCCGCCGATTGTCTTGTCACATCCTCATGGGGGTACAATGTTCGTGTCTCTCCAGGGTGTTATATGGACGAACTTACTAACTTTGATTTCAACGATAAAAGAAAAGTCGCTTGCATAGCAGCCGTCTTCTTTGGCTTCGTCGGCGCACACAAGTTCGTTCTCGGTTATAAACGAGAAGGGGCGATTATGGCGCTTGTTAGCGTCGCAGCAATACTCTGCCAGTTACCCGCCATAGCGGCCCTGGTCGCTATCGTTGGTTTTGCAGAAGCATTTATCTACTTCGGACTGGACGAAAAGAAATTCAACGACATCTACGTTCGCGGGCAGCACCCCTGGTTCTGAGCGCTCCACCTCTAGAGTCAGACCCTGAGAATCATGTGACAGCGGGCCTGGCGGGCTCGACAGAGAGTGCGTAGACCTTGACCGGTCTGGGTTTTGCTGTCTCAAAAAAAAATTTCTCAAAAAAGCCGCAAAATTTTTGAACTTTTTCCAGACAACTTACGTAGGTAATTACATGACGCCTTTCGTGGAGACGCTCAATGAAACGTTTTAACTCCCTCATGGTAATTGCTACCACTCTGGCAACCAGCACAACGTCCGCCTACTCAACCTTAGCGCAACCGCCGTCTGACGACGACAAGGTGCTTCACGTTATCAACCGCCTTACTTTCGGTCCTGCACCGGGCGACTTGCAGCGCGTCAAGACTATGGGCATAAAAGCCTTCATCGATGAGCAACTCAATCCATCATCCATACCTGAATCACCGGCCGTGCAAGCTGTTGTTGCTAAATCAACCTCTACACAAGAGTCCATTACTGAACTGCTGAAACATGTAAGAGACCTTCAGCAACAAAAAAAGGAAAACAAGCAAGCCCAAAGTGAAGCCATTCAAGCTGCAAAAGGTCAGGGTGATGAGGCAGTAGATAAAGCAGCAGCACAAAAATCGATTAACATGCTCGGCAAATTCTTCAAAAACATGAACGATGAGTTCGTGACAAAACGGCTCACACGCGACGTGGAAAGCCCACGTCAGCTCGAACAGGTAATGACGGAATTCTGGTTCAACCACTTCAACGTCTGTATCACGAAGGGTCTCGACCATGTTCTGGTTGGTCCGTACGAAGACCAGGCCATACGCCCTTTTGCGTTGGGCAAATTCAGAGATTTGCTCAGTGCGACATGCCACCACCCGGCCATGCTCTTTTATCTGGATAACTGGCAAAATACAGCACCCCAGAGCCCCGGAGCGAGAGGCAAATTCACCGGGCTGAACGAGAATTATGCTCGCGAGTTGATGGAGCTGCACACACTTGGCGTGGATGGCGGATACACGCAGAAAGACGTCACCGAATTGGCGCGAGTTTTGACCGGCCTGGGCATGAAAAACATCGCCCAGCAAAGACAAAACGTAGAGCCGGTAGGACCTTACGGAGCATACTTCGCACCTAATCGACACGACTTCGGCGAAAAGATTGTCCTGGGAAAGAAAATCAGCGGCAAAGGTGAGCAAGAAATCGAAGACGTACTCGACATGCTGGCTACACACCCGTCAACCGCACACCACATCAGCTACCAGTTAGCGCAATATTTTGTAGCTGATGATCCACCGGCCACCCTGGTTAACAAAATGGCTGCAAAATTCTCGAGCACTGACGGCGATATCAAAGCAGTACTGCGAGAAATGTTCAACAGTAGCGAATTCTGGGATCCCAAATATCAAAACGCCAAGTACAAAACACCACTTCGCTATGCCGTCTCAATCGTACGCGCGACCGATGCACACCCGGCTAGATACGATGTGGTGGCGCAATTTATGCGCCTGCAAGGCGAGCCGCTTTATGGTTGTCTGACGCCGGACGGTTACAAGAACACCAAAGACGCATGGCTCAACCCTGACAGTTTTCTCAACCGACTCAACTTCGCAACCGCAGTGGCTTCCGGCAATGCACGAGGACTTGTAAATTCTCCGCCCGAGTACAGACAGCTGGGCGCCACCATCAGTGGTAGCAAATTTTCGCCAAAGACCGTTGCCGTTGTGGCCAAAGCACCAGAGCCGATGAAGTCGGCGATCGTGCTGGGCAGCCCTGAATTCATGCACTACTAGGAGTAAGCAACTATGAATCGCAGAGAATTTATCAAACTTGCTTCGTTGTCGTCACTGGCACTCTTCGCGCCAGGACTGGCAGGCTGGGCCTTCAGCAACGGCATGGATAAGGCAAACAAAAAACTGATTGTCATTCTGTTGCGCGGCGGAGTAGATGGGCTGAACATCGTCGCACCTTACGGAGATTCGCTCTACTACGGTATTCGTCCGCGCATCGCCGTAGCCAAACCGGGACAGGAAAATGGATTGATCGATCTGGATGGACACTTCGGTTTGCATCCAGCTCTCGCTCCGCTCATGCCCTACTGGCAGAACAAAACCCTGGCATTTGTGCATTCCAGCGGCTCTCCAAACCCATCCAGGTCGCACTTCGATGCCCAGGACAACATGGAAAGTGGTGCGCCAGGGGCCCGATCGGTGAGCACCGGTTGGCTCAACAGGCTCGTCAGCGAACTACCTGTCAAATCAGGTTCTTCGCTTCATGCCATAAGCATAGGACCGGTGCTGCCGCGCATCATGTCTGGACCAGCCTCAATCGCCACGATTTCAAAAACGGTTCAGGTAAATAAATCGCTTCTCGACAGACCGGTTGTGGCAAGCGTCTTTGAAGATTTGTACGGACAGCGCAACGATGATCTCGGCCGAGCGTTCAAAGAAGGTATGGCCGCGCATCAAGAAATCAACGAAAGCTTGAGCAAACCAGATGAGGACGCGATGATGGACCGCGAGCAAATGCTGGCCAATCGAGGCGCTCCACTACCCGGACAGAATAAAGCTTACGGCAAGCAACTGGCGCAACTATTTCGCAAATCACCATCGATTCAAGTTGCCTTTCTCGACTTCGGCGGATTCGACACACATGTCAACGAAGGCACCGGTAAAGGTCAACTGGCAAATCACCTGACACCGCTCGGTCAGGGCATCGCCGACCTGATTCAGGGACTCGGACCGATGTACAAAGACACGACTATTGTCGTCATGTCTGAATTTGGACGCACAGCAAAAGAAAATGGCAATTCGGGTACCGATCACGGACACGGCAACGTCATGTGGGTTTTCGGTGGCGAGGTTCCCGGGGGCAACGTCTATGCCAGATGGGCTGGTCTCAACACCGAAGCACTGCATGAGCAAAGAGATCTGCCAACCAGTACCGACTTCCGCTCTGTTCTTTCGTATCTCTTGAACAACCAAATTGGCGTGTCCAAAACAACACTGGCAAAGGTTTTTCCAGACTTCCAGGCAAACGGAAATCCCTTCGTTCAAGTCTGAGGACATTTCGGGACGTTGCTCAAGTGCGCGCCGCCGTGCGCAGGCTCGTTGCTCAGGCTCGTTGCTCGCCTCACCGGCTCGTCATTAGCGCCTTGTACGATACGAAATAGTATAACGGGAAGAAAAATATAGCAGCAGAAAAAATGACAAAAAAGACGGCCGCAGGAAGAAAGAGGAAACGCAGCCGGGTCTGGAGAAATCCAAAACCCGGCTGCGCACCTTCATTCAAAGCTCGCTATCTTCCCGAATTACCGGCCCAGCGTGGTCGGACGGGGGCAGGCGCCGCCGTTCATGCGCTCGAGCTGATAGACGCGATCCGGAACGGTCGGATGCGAGAGCATCAGCCACTTCCAGAAAGCCTGCAGCTTCTGCCAGAGCGTCACCGGCTTGGGATCGGCAGCAACGGCGTCGTAGAGCGGGTCGATCGTCATGATCGGCCGCAGCGCACGCAGCAGTTCCTTCTCCTGACCCTTCGGCCGGTTCTTCTCGACGTAGGCGACGAGCTTCTCCAGAGCCGTAGCCAGGGCACACGGGTTCTGCGTCATCCAGGCGCCGGTGGCATCAGCACCTGATTCACGGGAACGAACGACGAACATCTGGATCACCTTCGTCATCTGGCCGGTGAGCCAGAAGACAGCGTACATGATCAGGTTCATCAGGATGCCCGAGAGCGTGATGAAGAAGCCCTGCGGCTCACCCTTGGCACGCGGCTTGATGCCGAGCACCTTGCGGAACAGTCCGATCGAACCGAGCACAAGACGCAGCCCGGAATCGACGATGAGGAAGAAGAGCGACGACATCATGGCCAGCATCGAGTTGATGCCGACGTCGTAGTTGCGAACGTGCCCGAGTTCGTGAGCGAAAACCGCTTCGATCTCGTCATCGGTCAGACCGATGAGGAAAAGCCCCTTGGTTGCTGCCACCACGGCCTTGCTGTGGATCGGACCAGTAGCGAAGGCGTTGGGCAGAGGATTGTCCGAGATGTAGACGGGCGGCTCGTGCTTGAGGCCGCTCTTCAGCCAGGTGCGGTGAACGATGTCGATCAGCCGCTTGTGCTCGGGGTTGGCGGGGTCGGCAGGCACCGACTTGGTCATCATCAACGCCACCTTGGCGCTGAACCACCACATGACCGCAGGCAGGAAGATCCACAGCAGGCCGAAGCCCAGCTGAAGGTGATACGTGGAGCCGAAGAGCTTGAAAGCACCGAGGATGAGCGCGCCCATGCCAAGGTAACCAACGAGCGTCTTCAGCCAAGTTTCGATCAGACGCCGGCGAATGGCACCGGGCTTCTGATCATCGAGACTGAGAGGTGTGTGTCTCATAAGAGTTGCTCCTAGAGTGACTCAAATGCTTCGAGTCGAATTTTTGTATTTGCGGCAGAATCTGACCACGCCACCAAATGCAGTGCACAGCAACACCACGTCTCGCGGCACAAGCCTTGAAGGAGACGAAATCTGGTTTAATCGCTGAGCCGAAGGTGGAAGAGGTCTTTGATTCCGAAAGAAAAGTTTTTAAATAGCGAGCACTCAGAACCTAGTGCTCTTCAAGGGCTAAAGTCCATAAATAAATCTTGAAAAGATAAGTATCTTCCTGCCCTCGACTGGTTTTCGGAGCAGAAATAGCCGTTCTCAGCCGGAATCGAAAGACAGTGCCCTAAATCCGTACAAATTGACAAGCCTCGCTATCACTTGAGAACGGGATGCCAAGCAGCACTGCGGGCATGAAGTATTTAGCGCAGCTTACTTAGCAGCTGCCGATAATTTCCAGGGAAGAGGCTGAAACGAATATATGGCAACCAATTCCAGATTAGAAAGTTGTTGCGAAGACGTGGAAATGCCTCAGAATGGTAGTTGTTACTGGGTATAAGGCAATAAATTGATATCGTAGGGTAGAAGGTATGTCGGTGGACGACTCCGCGATATCGGGTCAGCAGGAACCAGTACCAGGAGCTGATTCCGGTATCAACAAGCATAAATTGCCAGATCAAAATGGCAATAATACTGCTGCGGGCGATTTGCAGGCGCCTATAGACCACCCCGAAACAGCCGCCCACAAGACCGAAACCGAAGCAGTAGTTCTCACCAGTCCTGCGCAACCAGGCGTAACAGACGCAGAATGGCACAATGCCAGCTTGCCGGTGCCAGCGCCGAAGTCTCAAGACGAATTGATGGAACACCTCAGCGAAGCTCTAGCCGATATGGCTTCAGATTTCACCGAACTGCCTGCCCTAGAAGTGCCAAAGGATCTGGTCATCAATCGACCGGGATCAGGGCAGAGCGCCCCAACAACAGCGCAGGCAGCTGCGCCATCGACACCACAGATAGAACCAAATCAGGTGCAGGCGAGTGACTCTGTTCGCCAAACTCAAACTCCCCCAGCCACATCGTCGCCAGGCAATTCTCCAGCACAGCCGGCTCTTCCCCCTCAGCCAGAGCATCGCGGACCTTCGCAGCAAATCAGATCTTCGCTACCGCCCGGTTCCCTCTCATCGCAATCAAACCCACAACTGACACTTCCTCAGTCAGCGGGACAAACAGCCCCAGCTGAACAAAATCGCCAGGACAGCTCGCCATCTCACTGGGGTCCCCCGCCTCAAGTGCAAGCTCAAGTGCAAAACAAGCCAACGTCCGTTCCACAATCTCGCCCTGAGACACCCGCTTCTTCCTCCGAGTCGACAATTGATACAGGAGACCATCCGACAGTCGATCAACAGCAATCTAGCGCACAACAATTTTTTGTGCTGGAAGGAGTGGCACCACCTGCGACACCAGAGCCACGACACGAGCGAAAGATCGAAACACCCGCTCAACAGCAAAGTGAGCAGAGCGAGCAAAGAGATGGGTTACAAATTCGTCGCCTGATTGCCACCCAACAGGGTATGGCTGCAGCACAGAGACCGGATCAACCAATTCAGCAGGACCAACCCGAGTCGCAGCAGAATCAAATCGATCAGCCGCAGCAGAATCAAGTCAATCCACCTCAGCAAATGCAAGCCAAACCGGTGGCACCATCTCGACCGTCGCCGAACGACCCGCCGAAGTCAGTAGGCACCACGTCGCAGAATGCAGTGCAATTGCCTCCAATGTTTGGAGGCAAGTCGAATGCGCCACAGAAAGACACCCAACCTGCAAGCGGTCAAGATCAACAGAGAGCGCATACCGACTTACACGCCCTCCCCAAACCACCAGGCAGCAAAACCGGCGAGCCCCGCCCGACAACCGGGCCGGTTCGTATTCCAGCTGAAAGTGAAGCGCCGAAAAACGGCATCGACCCAGACGGTCCAACCAGGCCTGTTCTGACAGGGCATAATTTCCAACCGCGCCAGGCAGATCCGCGCTCATCAATGTCTGCACTGAAAGCTATGCCCGCCCCTGTACCCTCGTCGCCAGCACCAGGTCAGCCCGTCTCACCACTAGGCGCTGCACTGGCGTCATCCCTGCCGGCCAGCCCTCCGACCGGACAACACATGGTACCGGCGGCATTGAGAGAGCCTCCCCACGCACAGGCGACTTCCGACCAGGTCAAGACAGAGACCGTCGCCGCTCCGCAGAGCACGAACGCTGAAAGACAGGACCAATCAAAGCAATCCGCTGCACCTCAGAACAGCTCACAATCGGCTCAACCCATGAACCCCCTCGGTCCAGCGGCATCGAGACCACTGCCAACATTAGACAACTCCGGCACTGTAAACCAGGGCGGACATCCTTCAAAACAGATTCCCGGTCAATTCCCCGCCTCGACCGGAAACCCTCTCGGTCCCTCCGGAGCGCCCTTCCCGAGCGTTGCATCCCCACCTGTAAGCGCTTCCGAAAATCCTCTAGGACCGGCGAGCGCACCATTTGCGGTGCCACCATCGGCGCAAATGCAGCCCGGATTGCCCGCACCCAATGTCGGAGCCAATCCCCTCGGCGCTCCACCAAAGCCACTGTCGGGCACACCTCAGCCCCCCAACGTGAACGCCTCTGCAGATGCAATTCAAGGACAGCAATCCAGTTCGAGAATTAAAATCATTGCACCAACTGACAGTGACGACGACCTCGACGCCTACGGAACCACGCACTATCAGTCGGCACCACAGGAAAACGTCACTGAACAACTTTATCAAAAGCCATCAGGCATTCAGGCGAATTTTTCTCCAATGCAAGAACTGGCTGGTACCAAGCCACCTGTTCAACCCAACCCTCCGCCTCCATCACTGCCTTCTGCCCACAAGTTCACAGACCTCGTACCAGGAGCACCCGGTCATCACGCACCAGGCTTGCCGAAACCTTCAGGCAAACCTGGATCCAACCAATCACAGTCGGGAACAACGTATCCGACAAGACCGCAAAGTCCGTCACCAGTCAGCGCTGCGCAAACGCCGATTCCCGATCAACGTGTAACTAAACCTCAGTCAGCTAATCCACAGCCTGACAAAGAGAGCACCCCACCAAACAGACCCCCGCAGTCTACCGGCGGCACGCCTGCGGGGGTCAATCCACAGCAACCAGGGTCGCCCCAACAGACTGAATCAGCCAATACATTCCAACCCCAATCAGCCAGCTCCTCCCACCCGACTCAGGACGGCAATAGCTCCGAACTGCCACCAGCGGCACCAGTAAATTCAAGCCCCGCGCAAGCACCAGCAGCGACACCACCAAATCCCCAACTTTTTCCAGTCAAACAGAAGAGTCGACCCGCATACAACGATCTCCGGGAAGAAACAGGAATGGTGCTGCCGCACTCAGCTCCTGAACCCGATCCAAACCAACGCCTGATGGAAGACTCGGGGAAAGCAGCAATCCCGGGCGTAACCCCGGCATCCAAGCCATTTGAGACGGCACAAGGACGCGAACGAAGAGAGGCTAAAGAGAGAGAGGCTGAAGCACGCAATCGCGTTCAACTACCGGCCACCAGAGAAGAACCAGAACAAGAAGCGGAACACGAAGAAGTCGCGGCACAAAAGAACAAGCAGCCGGATAGAACCCCACCCGTTCCTAAAGAGCCGCCCAAACCGAGACGACAACAAGATTCCGGACGATCAGAACGATTCGCCAATCTCCTTCATGACGCACCGAACAACCAGGCGAGCAGCCCAGCCGGCGGAAAGCGATTGAGAGCAAGCCAACGTGGCGGCGCCTTCTCAGACATAGCAGATCTGATCAAAAACCGCGGACGAGTGGCCATTCTTGCACTACTGGCGGTACCACTTGTGCTTTCCGTTTCGGCAGTGATTTTTATTACAGGCAAGTCGCTGATCAAAGTATCGATGAGTCCTTCGCAACGCGCCGGTGAAGAAGCTTTCAACGAAGGCAATTATGATCGCGCCGTCAACTACTTCAATGAAGCCATCAAAGCCGACGACAAAAGAGCAGACCTCTATCACGATCGAGCCAGAGCCAATCTGCATCTTCAGAAATATGCCGCAGCTGTAGCAGACTATACATCGGCTTTGAATCTAGACAAAAATTTCGCCAGCGCCCGGCTCGACCGCGCCGCTGCCTATTACTATCTAGGCGACTACTCAAAAGCCATAGCCGACTACGATGAACTGATCAAGGCAGATGCCAACAATGTAGACGCCTACTTCGGCCGCGGCCTGAGCTACTCGAAACTAAAAGACTACACACCGGCGCTTGCAGATCTGAACAAAGTCATTGAGCTCAACCCCCACCATACAGGCGCCTTCGAAGATATCGCCAACGCGTATCTGGCTCAAGGAAAACTCAGTGAAGCCATCGACGCCTACAGTCAATCCCTCAAAAACAATCCTCGCGACGCCAATGCCTTCTACATGCGGGCTAACAGCTATAAGCGACTGGGCAAAACGAATGAAGCGCTCAACGACTTTACGTCAGCCATCGGCATCGCCCCCGGACGTTACGAATTCTATAACGACCGCGGCTACGCCCTCTATGAAAGCGGCAAATACAAAGATGCAATCGCCGATCTGGCCCAAGCACTAAAACTGAATCCCACCTATGAAATCGCTAAGCACAACTTGCATGCCGCCTGCAGCAAGTTAATAGCCTCGATCGGCAACAGCGCAAAATCGCCAGAGCAACTAGGTGACCTGGCTTTTGCCTACTACCACGACGATAAATTTGGCGAAGCAATGGCAGCCGCCAATAAAGCACTACTTCTCAATGCTCAGTTTCGACCAGCTCTAAACATCAGAGCAGCAATCGAACTGAAAGACAGACGATTCGACTACGCCTTAACTGATGCCGACAATGCGCTAAAAGTGAAAACCGACGATAAAGACGCCATGTTGACGAGAGCCCGAGCCTACTTAAACCTCGGTCGTTATGACAAAGCTATCAAAGACTATGACAGCTGCGTCTCAGAAAACGACAACACGAGCCTCTTTGCATTGAGAGAAAGAGCACTGGCACACTTATTAGCCAACGAAGGTGCACTGGCCAGTAAGGACGCCCAACAATTTCTCGAATTGAACGGCTGGAACAACTCAATGTCAGGTCCAACCGTACTGCTGTGGTGGCTGGCGAAACGACAGCTGCAAGATTTAGACGGAGCGAACGCTGCTTTGAGTCAGGGCGAGACCCGCCTCAAGGCAACACAATGGCCTTACGGGGTCTTGAAATTCTTGAAACGCGAAATGACACTTACTGAACTGAACAATATGGCACGCAACGAGCGAGAACACACAGATGTTCGAACCTGGCTGGGATTCGACCACTTGCTGGGCGGACTGAGAGACGAAGCCCGCACAGATTTCGAATGGGTAAAGAAGAACGGCTTCAGAGGCAACGACGATTACTTGCTCGCAGTCGAGCAATTGAAGGACGAAGCGAGAAACTAACTAGCCCCGGCAGTCGAAACTGTCGACTACCCTTGCAGCAATGCTATTCTGCCGACTTTCCAGTATCGCCAGCAACAGCTTCTTGTTTGGGACGTCCGGCATGCCTGGCAAACTCAGCAGCTGATTTAGCTTTGCGCTCGCTGCGCTTCTGCTGGTCGTTAAATTTAGCAGAAACCAGAATACGCTCACCTTTCATGCAAATGAACTGAGCTTTGACTACCTCTCCGAGCCGACAAGTAACACTGGTTGGAAGAAAGCCGACCCGATCGTCACCAGATACAGTGACTGTGTAGCCGCCTGGCTCTTCTCCGTCAATAGTGCAACTCAAATACTCACCAGCTCGATAATCTTGATTAGCCATATGTCGCTCTTTTCCCTGTCGTTAAATACAACCTTGCGGTCCCCACATATATCCATTATGCCCCTCGGCTTGTCGATGAGAAACCAGAGATATGTTGATCTGCCAGGAACACCGATTACACCAAAGGTGCGTCCTCATAGCTTTACAGCAATCTCTTTACTGGCACCCGAATTAGGAGCTTTAATCAGCCAGACGACCAGAGAAACAAATGTTGCGAATGTAAAGCAACCAAATTCGGGAGCAAACTGACAAGCGGCATTTAATCGACAGTGACAGTGCTCTCGCTGCGACCCACCCTCTCCCTCCGGATGCATTCAATTTGCACCTCATAGAGGAAGCCGAGCAATTTATGAAAAGGGGCAAGAACTTGCGGACGTTTTTCAGACAGACTCTTTAAAAGACAAAAGAATCTTCGCACTTATATCGATCTTTATTGATGACCCACACCACTGCCGGTGCTATAGCGCTCACCGAGATCAGCACCTTCAGGCTCTTGAAGAATAAAGAGCGTAATAAAACCAAAAACGATTACTGCAAGCAACAAAACTATCATGACACCACCTACGATGACTACTACAAAACAATCGCATCTTAGCATCCTCATTTTTTCGGTCCAGTTAATCACTTCGAGACATTGCATTTTGTAATGCTAAACAAAACATTGACGTTAACAATTGCAGGCAAAAAAGATAGTCGTGTCAAAAATTCGCAAACACAAGCAGGTACAACGATACAGAACGCTCTCAACATCGCGCTTTTACAGCGGGATACAAAATTTAGGAAAAGAAGCTTTGCTCTGCTTTTGCAAGCATCTAACGAATCAAGCCCGACATTGAAACCCGATTAAACGAAACGGGGCCTACGTTTTAAGGGCGTCGCACATAGCGTTTGTTAAAGTCAGGATAAATACAAAAAATCACAGACTTTTATTTTTGCACCGCCCAAAGTGGTACGCACACCTTTCCGAATAGCAGGCCGCTCGCGCAAAGAGCCACAGAGAAGCACATTAGCGCCTTCAACAAAAAACTTTGCAAAAATGATTCACGTTTTCGTTTTTGTTTCTAATTGCTCAAAAATCAGTTCTGAATCGTACTTTTATCTGTCTCTGCTGTACTCTCAGGAATCGGCAGCGAAGGCTGATAAGCGTCACCAGAGACGTCTTTCGGAGGAGATTTTTTTCTCTTCGCCATCTGCGATTGGAATTTTTCAGCGTTCTTGACGGAGCCGGGTTGCCCGAAAATCAGATGCACGAGTGGATGCTTGCGAGCCAGAATGGCGTTTAATTGCAACGAAGCGAGGTCCAGATGCTTGATTGTGTCGCGTACATCACCGAGCGTGCCCTTCATATCAGTGCCGAAACCGGGCTTGCTCAACATACGGTCAGCCTTATCCATTGTCTCGTTAACGCTGCCGATAATGTGTTTGATATCGGTCCGAAGCGTTTCATCGCTGCTTATTTTCTGAACTGATTCCACCGCCTGTTGAATATGAATGGTCGATTGATTGAGACGACTCATCGCTTCCAGCAAATCGTCTCTGAGAGGCTTATTGGTAAGCGTCTCGTTCAGTTCATGCATCGTTTTATTGATACTCACAGCCGTTTCTTTGACACGCAGCGCCGTTTCTTTCAAGTCAGAGGAGAACCCCGGGTTATCAAGCAGCTTGTTCACCCGCCTGCTTGTCCCCTTCATTTCTGTGGCCAATTCGCCTATCTTATTTTCTACCTCGACAGCCCGACTGGCCGCCGGTGACAGCTTGTCAGTGAGGACTGTAACGGCGTCGGCTGCTCTGGCGAACTGCTCCATGTGTTGATTTACACGCTCATGCGCTTCTTTGAAGTCAAAGTCATCAAACTGCTTAGCGACCTTGCTAACCACAACCTCAACCCGCACCGGGTCATTACCTTCCACCACCGAATTCTCGTCAAGCGGCAGCAGTTTTTGATCTGGGGCTTCTTGCGGTAACGTTATCTCGACATACTTGGCACCAACCACGCCGTTAGAGAGGATATCGAAATTCGATCCGACGGGAATAACGGTCGCACCGGTGATCTTAATTTTCACCAGAACCTTGTCTTTTCCTTTCAGCTTCAAGCCTTCCACGTCACCAACTTTGACACCATTGACGTTGACTGCGGCATTGGAGATCAGTCCAGCCACGTTATGGAACGAAACCGAAAATCTTTGCGGGGGATGCAGTGGAGAATAGTTCTTCAGCCACATCCATCCGCCCAGCAACAAAAGTATTGCCACAAGCACGAATAGGCCGGCAAATCCATCGGCATTTGAACTGGCAGGTGTTTCGAATTCGCTGGCGCGCTCGTCGCTTATCTTTTGAGTCATGGCATGTACATCGCATAGGTGAACACAAGATTGAAGAACATGGCGGCGATAAACATTGCGGTGATAGCATTTGAGCAAACTTCAGCGCGTCCACCCCTTCCATATCTACCGAAAACACATCCGGCAAAAACACCGATAGTTGGATTGAGAACGATTAATTTGAAGAAATAACAGAACAGATCCTTGTCACGAATGGCAGGTTTAGCAGCCGAAAGATAGTCATGGATGGAGCTTACGCCGAGATAGGGAGCGAAAATCGCCGACGTCAGAAAACCTATCACCAAACCGTAGGCTCCAAGCGGTACAGCCATTGATAAGGCGGCCAGATACTTCGGGAGTGCGAACTCAGAGACAAAGTCACTCGAACTGCCCTTGAAATCGCGGGCCTCGCCGCACAACCTGGCAGCCACCCGTGCGCACCAGGATACACTGACAGTCAAAGGTCCAAGTTCACGCAGCAGACCAATAGAAATCACCATCCCAGCCATATCTTGAGCACTGAAATTCTTCAGCTCGATGATAGTTTGAATGGAAAGCGCAAGCGAAACAAACATCGCCGACAGTCCGACCAGGGGCAGAGACTTGATGCCCATCCAGCCCAGACTGGAGCGATACTGGCGAAATTGAATGGAAAGGAGATTGCCCGGATAGAGCATCTCCAGAGCCAGCTTCGCAGCCTGTCCAAGCGGTGCAAACCAGGCGAGAAGTAGGTCGTTCTTGCGATTGTGCGGCGCCAGACGCTGCATTTCCTTTCCCCAAAGTAGCGAGTCTGACGCGGCGAGCGGCAGAAAAGTGCCTAGATGGTATCAGGAAGTAATGGCACTCAGCAATTGACCGTGTCGTTGCTTTTCTCTTTACTCTTGTCGATTTTGGCAATCAGGCTTGTCGTGCTCTTACCGGGCACGAGATTGATAATCTTCACCTGTCCGCCAAATGACTCCACTACAGGGGTTTCCGCCAGCTTCTCAGGGTCGTAATCGCCGCCTTTCGCGTGAAAATTCGGCTTCACCTCAGTCAAAAGTTCGACCGGAGTATCTTCCGGAAACAGGGTTACGTAATCGACGCACTCCAGACTGGCGAGAACTTCAGCCCGGTCGTTTTCATTGTTCACAGGTCTGCTCGGTCCTTTCAAGCGTCTGACGGAATCATCCGTGTTCACTCCCACGATAAGAACATCGCCGAGCCGACGAGCTTCTGCCAGATACCGCACATGCCCGACATGGAGAATGTCAAAACAACCGTTGGTCGTGACGATTATCTTGTTCTGCTCCTTCTGAGCACGAACGACTTGCTTCAATTCTTCGCGTGTTACAACCAGTCCCATAAGGTTACTTCTTCTGCGCTTTTAGTTCGGCTAAACGCTGCTTCGCATCAGCACTGTACTCAGCCGTTGAAGAAATCTTCAAAGCCTGACTGTACTGAGCGGCCGCATCATCAAGTTGATGTTTTTGCTGGAGAATCAGTCCCATGCGATAGTACGCTTCACCTAAACGATAATCATTGGTGATCGCATCTTTGTAGGCTTCCAGAGCTCGATCATAGTCTTTCTGAATTTCGAAGGCGGTGCCGAGATTGTAATGCGCAGTCGCTAGCTTTGGATCGAGATCGACGGCGGTCTGCCAGTTTTTTATCGCCCCGGGAAGATCTTTCTCAGCTCTCAGCGCTGCCCCGATGCCATTGTATGTGATGGCATCTTTAGGATTGATCGCGAGAGCCTTATGGAACTCACCCAGAGCACCGGCATAATTATGCTGCTGATTGTAAATCAAACCCAGATTGCTGTGGGCTTCGGCCAGCGATGGATTGGCGGCCAAAGCGCCTTTATAATCGTTGATTGCCTCCATCAACTTTCCAGAAAGGTGATTTCGCACAGCCGAGTTATACAACTTCAGAGAAAGGGCCGGTCCAGATGCCTGCGGAGCAGCCTGTGCAGCGGCAGAAGCATCACCGTCGGCGCTTGTTGCAGAAGCAGGAGATTCATCGACAGCATCGGCGGGAACTGGTGCAGAGGCTCGTGGCGCAGCGGCTGGCGCTGGTTTAGCGGCAGGTTCAGGCAACGACAGAGGCTGGGTTTCAATCTGTTCGGTCCGCAACGGTTCAGAAACCTGGGCCACTTTCGTCACGGGCGGCGAAGCAGATACCACCGCATCTGGTGCGGTTGATTCCTGAGACGGCGCAGTCGCAGCAGACGGCACGTAAGCTGTCTCGGTCTCCACTTGTGGCGCCGCTGCGACGGGTACCGCCGCTATCGGCGCACTGGCTGCCGTTGGAGCAGTCACGGGTGCAGTCGCTACAGGTACAGCCTCAACATCGCGGAGCTGGGCCACAGGAGTGACGGTAGCCGTGTCCAACTCCCGCAATTGTGCGACCGGCGAAACTGCAGCAGCCGGAGATTCCTCTCGGCTGGCAGCCAGATTCGTTGTTGACGTCAATGGTGCCACATCTGTCAGGGTAGCTAGCGGAGTTGATGCGCCCATCTCCTTGGCTGCGATTTTCTTCACGAACGCTTCTTCCGGGTCATCGCCCGGCCGTGCTTGCGCCACTGCTGGACCGCTTGCAGCGGCGCCGTCCGACATCGACTTCGTAGCCGCCGCTTTAGAGACGAGTTCATTTTCGACCGGCGAATTCCAATCCCACCCTGACGCCGTGGCACTACTTTTGGTGGCACCAGCGGGCACGGAAAGCTCGTCAATCTTCTGCTCGCCCTTGAGTGCAACTGTCTCACCATCGGCATTCACAACTGGTTGCCCGGCAAAAACTGGAGGTGCAGCCTGATACTGCGTCGTTGTCACCGTGCGCAGCGGCGCCTGTTGTGCCACAGGCGCGGGTGCTTGAGGCTGGTAGGCGACCGGTACAGGCGCTTGAGCCTGTACCGCCACCGGTGCCGCGGTTGACGCCATAACCGGTGCAGCATCGTCTTCAAGAGGGATACGTGTGGATGCCAACTGAGTCATTGCAGCGGTGGTGGTAGTGGAACGAGGCACCGGCGCGCCGACAGCTCCGGAAGGTACCGGCGCACTGGCAGCATTCACGGCACTGACTACACTCTCGCCGCCTGGAGATGGCACAGTCGCCGGTCGGGCGCTTGATTCGTGCGTTGTTCTGCCGGTAGTCTTCTTGGGCACAACCAGATTTTTGACTTCATCGCCAAGATTGATGGTGACCGAGTTCTCCTCGACCTTCACCACACGCGGAGTCACTTTCAAATCTTCGGGCAGCTCAAGAACGACTCGGGCCGTTGGTTTAGCAGCATTGGGAAGAATCGAGTAACGAATACCGTTGATAACAGGCAGAACCTTTCCCATCGCCGTTGTCATTTCTTCGACTGTAGGTATCTTGGCACGATCTATAGTCGTATCGGCGAAATCTACTACTACTCGATGATTCGGTCCAGGTAAGTCGAGAACGTTAGGGATAGATGGAAAAGCTCCTGGCTCAGAAGCAAACTGCACAACCAACTGACGGGCATTGTCGAGACCGATTCTTTCGATCGGCAAAGGTTTAGTGCCGGCAGCGCCAGCAGTAAGAGGCGATATGGTGGTGGCTAAAGCGATACCAGATAAAACAAGAGAGAGAGAACCGATTCTCGTCGTACTTTTGCTTCCTGATTGTTTCGTATCAGTCATGTAGCTCACTCCGTTGATTAACTCACTCCGACACAGCCACAACCGAAAGCATTGCCTGTGCACGGCATTCCCTTGCGCATTTTACTAAAGTAAAGAGCGCTAAGACAGCCAATCGGATTCATCTGCATGACTTTAGCTACTAAACTAATTCACAGATTGACAGAAGATTTCGGCACTGCCAACGGCTGCACAGGCTATAATTGTGACGTTTTGAGAGTTCGAGTGCGAAAAAATTCTTGTTGCTGTCAGCGTTCATTTAGAGATACATTGTAAATATGAAACCTTTAAGATGCAAAGCGAAACAAGAACCATTCACACCCGGGCATGTCAAGAAGGGCGTCACAACCCAGCACATCGTTGCATTCCTGTTAGCCACCAGCTGCCTCGGTGCCTTTGCCGGCGGTGCCCAGGCGAGAAAAACCGATGAGATTCCGGACTACCTTTTCATCGGCAAAAAGGTACCTAACAAAATCCCAATGCCGTCTGCACCTCAGCCAGACCGCAACAAACTCGTGCCACCGCCGGGAGAGCAACAGTTCTTTCCGATTCGTGAAGACGGACAACCATTCGTACTCAACGTCGACAGAACCGTTAATCTCACTGATGCGCTCAATCGCGTCTATTACAACCCAAAATGGCGCGGCGAAGAATGGACACCGTTCGATCAAGTCGATACCATTGAACGCGCCTGCCGACTGATGGGCACCTGGCGTGAATATGACGAAGCCAACATCTATCGCGTCTTCACCCCGGTGAATAAATTTTTCGAAAAATACTCAGGATTTGGACCATGAGCGAAACACGACTTGACCATATTGCTGTAGCAGTGCGCAGCCTCGATGAAGCATTGAAGTTCTACAAAGACTCTTTCGGTCTTGAATGCATCGAGATCGAAGAAGTTCTCGAACAGGGAGTCAGGGTAGCGAAGCTAGATCTTGGCAACACCCATCTCGAACTGCTTGAACCGCTATCGGATGATTCACCTGTAGGCAAGTTTCTCGCCAGCCGTGGACCCGGTCTGCATCACATTTGCGTGGGCGTCGACAATATCATCACCAAACTGGATTGCTTGAAAAGCGCTGGCACCAGGCTCATTGACGAGCAGCCCAAGCTTGGTGCAAGCGGCGCCCGCATCGCCTTTGTGCACCCGAAAAGCACAGGCGGCGTGCTTCTGGAGCTTTCCCAGCCATTTGAAGTTGGGTCTGACAAGCACTGATAGCCAGCCGCTTCTCGCAACAAATTTCACCGACTCTTAACCGAAACATTGATATATGTGGGCGTTTTGGTTCATACTTTCCATTTCAGTGAGAAAGTATTCGCCTACACCTAGAAGGAGGCAGCGGCACTATGCCAGTCATGCAGGAACTATCAAAAATTGAAGAGGCACTGGGAAGCAAAGCTTCTTATTATTTGCAACACGAGTGCAAAACTGTCTCCAAAGATCTGTTGCACATTCCAGGACCGAACTTCGTAGACAATGTCTTTGTACAGAGCGACCGCAGCCCACGCGTCATGCGCGCTTTGCAAGATATTTTCAGCACAGGCAGACTGGCTAACACAGGCTATGTCTCCATTCTTCCAGTCGACCAGGGCATTGAGCACTCCGGCGGCGCTTCCTTTGCGAAGAATCCAATCTATTTCGATTCAGAAAATATCGTCAAACTGGCCATCGAAGGTGGTTGTAACGCTGTCGCCTCGACATTCGGCGTTCTGGGCTCCGTGGCAAGAAAATATGCGCACAAGATTCCATTCATCGTAAAACTCAATCACAACGAGTTCTTGAGCTACCCCAACCGCTACGATCAGATCATGTTCGGTGCTGTCGAGCAGGCATGGGAAATGGGTGCAACAGCAGTTGGCGCCACAATCTACTTTGGTTCGGAAGAATCTTCTCGCCAGATCCAGGAAGTTGCTCATGCCTTCCACGAAGCTCACCAGCTCGGCATGGCCACGATTCTCTGGTGCTACCTGAGAAACCCAGCCTTCAAGACCGCCGACACCGACTACCACGTCTCAGCCGACCTCACCGGTCAAGCCAACCACCTCGGCGTCACAATCGAAGCCGACATCATCAAACAGAAGCTGCCTGAAAACAACGGTGGCTACAACGCCATCAAGTTCGGCAAAACTGACCCGCTCGTTTATTCACAGCTGACTTCAGATCACCCGATCGATCTGACCCGCTACCAGGTAGTCAATTGCTACATGGGACGCCAGGGCTTGATCAACTCCGGTGGTGCTTCTGGTAAGCATGACTTCGAAGAAGCCGTCACTACAGCCGTTATCAACAAGCGCGCCGGTGGAATGGGCTTGATCTCAGGAAGAAAAGCTTTCCAGAGACCAATGAAAGAAGGCGTTCAGTTGCTGAATGCTATTCAAGACGTTTACCTCTGCAAAGACGTTACAGTCGCCTAGGCAAAGTTCCTCCCTCGAGGACTGACTCAGGAAACGGCATCCAAACAGTTCTTCGCGTTCCATCCACGGGTGGAACGCGAAGTCTCTTTTTGCTGAAAAAAAAGGAGCGCCGTCAAATTGACAGCGCTCCGATATCTTCCAAGCCGATTGAAATTAACCGCCGATTGTCTTCTTTGCGGCGTCGTGAACTTCGACCTTGGCTGTTTTAGTGGCCGTGACTTTGGAATTGTCGTAAGCGTCGACAGTAGCACTGTCGCTTGCAGTGACAACAGTGTTTCCGTAAGCCTTGACTACGCTGCTGTCCTTGGCGACAACTGTGACGTCACCCAGAGCCATAACAGAAGCATTACCGTAGCACTCGACTCTGCACTTGCCGGCGGCAAATACTGTGCAGTTGTCGTAGGCTTTGATAAGCGCGTTACCGGCGCCCGTGATGTTGCAGTTGCCATGTCCCATGATGGTTGATTGTCCGTCAGCTTGAACATAGGCGTTACCGGCTGCATCGATGTCTGATTTGTTGTGAGCAAAAATGCGGCTGTTGTCGAACGCTTTGGTCTTCACGTCGGCATTGGCATAGACAGTTGTGTGACCATAACCAATTACAGTGCAAGTATCGAAGGCATTTATGTAGGTTTGGTCGTAAGCTTCGACACTGGCACCACCGTAGGCATCTACGTGAGCAGTCTCGCGCACGATTGCGGTGCCGCCATGTACTTCATTTTGACCGTAGAAGAAAAGCGATGTCTTTTCGATGGCCAGAGCACCCAGTGCCGTCGACAAAGACAAAAGAGTTGGCAGTAACACATATTTCAGTTTCATCGCACTTTCCTTTCCGGACTCAGCCGGTCATCCAAACAATGGCGGTGCGCGTCAGCTTATCACATCTATATCCCTGCACTCATCTGCCGGGACTCTTAACGCAACATCGTTAAATCGCCAACTCGTTGTCATATTCAGGCAGGATGGCAAGCGGAGAGCAGAAAAGATAATTAAAAGAGGCACATTTCGACCCTTAACAGATCGCCGCGTTATAAGCTTAGCAACCGGTGACCCGCTGTTCCCGCGCCTCAGCTTCATTGCCCATGAATAAATATCTGACAGACATAAGGTTGGGAGACCTTCTGGCCAAAACAGGCATTGTTACAGCCAAGCAGGTTAATGATGCAGTCAGAACTGCCGGCAATAAGAATTTGCACTTCGGTCAAATACTCGTCCTCTCTGGTTATCTTAAATCGAGCGATCTCAAGGCGGGCATCGAGGCTCAATCAGCGATTCGCGACAGGTCCGTAGACAGAGAGGCAGCTGGCAAAGCGCTGGAAAAAGCCTGCAGTGAGGGCTTGACCTTCAATGAAGCCCTGAGCGCAGTCGGTGCTGCGCCTGAGAGCATACCGACAAATCGGCTCGGGGAGCTGATTGTGGACTCCGGTCTGCTAACTGCGGAACAGTGCAAGACGGCGATCGATAAGAGCCTCTCGACCGGGCTGCCGCTCGGGCGGATTTTAGTGACAAACAACCTGATCAGTGAAGACACGCTGGTCAACTTGCTTGAGATACAAATGCGCGTGCGAGATCAGATGCTCACACGAGAGCAAGCGCTGGCATTGATAGCGGCTGGACCAGACCAACTGAACGAGCAGGACATGCAAGCGCAGGGTCAGAAAACAGTTCGACTGGGTGAGTTATTGGTGAGGGCAAGGATTCTCAGCCGCACTGACGTAATTAACGTTCTTGAAGTGGGTCTCCATGCAAACGAAAAAATTGGTCAGCTCCTGGTTGGATTTGGCTTCATCAGCCCATTTCTGCTGGAGTGTGCTCTCAACCTGCAACAAATGGTGGAAAACAAATTCATTCGCACGGACGAAGCAGCAAAATGCCTGAAACACATAGAAGCACATAACACCTCGATTTCGGAGGCATTAGTGCAGCTCGGGGTGCTGCAGTTGCCCAAAATCACATCCCAGGGCACTGCCGATTCGACGCTGGCCGGCGGTAATCACAGCGCGGTCAACAAATTCTTCAGCGCAGTCGATGCGGGTTCATCCTCAACAAAGCTCGATTCAACATTCGGCGAGGCAGATCAAACAAGCTGGAACGCTCTCGATATGCGGACGCGGCGCCTGGTACGCTCTTTGCGTTCAACCGGAGAACCAAAACCGCCACAAGCGCTCTGCACCGTATATGGTGAGCTTGTGAAAGCATACAAGAACTTAGCGACCCGACACGTTGCAGCCACCAATTTATTGGAAGCAGAGTGGCTTTATGAGCGAGTCTTGTCCTTGAAAGAACGTACAGGTGGTCGCCTGCACCCGAGCCTGGCTGTAGATCTGAAGAATCTTGCCGAAGTACAAATCAGCCAGCGCAAATTCGACAATGCAGAAAGATCAGTGCAAAGGGCGATCGCTCTGCTCGAACAGAGTCGTCCGTATAACGGTGCTTTGCTGGCCAACTGCCTGAATATGCTCGCCATGATTTATTTCGACCAGGGCTTCCACAAAGATGCTGAGCCGCTTCTGACGCGGGCCTTGACCTTGAAAGAGCTACACTTCGGACACGATCACGTGGAATTGGCTGACACACTCAGAGATTACGCTCGACTGCTGGCCAAAACCGAACGCAACTTCGAAGCGGAAAAAGTTTACTTTCAAGCCCGTTCTATTCTCGCCCGGCAGCAACGATCTGAAGGTGCAAATGTTCCCCCGGCTATACGGGTGGGTCGTGCGCATTGAGCGTGAACCAGTAAATGTTCTCACCAATCTTCAGACAGTCCCCTTCCTCCAGAGGCATGTCTGATTTGAGCGGCTTTCCGTTTATGGTTGTCCAGACGGTAATAGGAAAAATGCCGATTTTAGACTTAGCCTTGAACGATCCCTGCTCGATCTTGGCCTGATACTTTCCGTCAGCCTCAGTAATCGAGACCTGAATGGGCTCAGGATAAGGATGCTCGAGAACGACGTCGCTTTTTCTGTCTGAACCAATTGTTGCTGGACACGTAATAGCGAACATCTCGTTTGTTTCGCTCAGAACGAGATAAACTTGCGAATTAGGCATGGGGCCGGGGCTTAGCGTCGATATCTGTTATTGCGCACTTCGATCGGCACAGGCGACATTTTGGCAGGGAACAGACGCTGCATGAGCAGGTTCAAGAAGTTTGCGATATGACTCATTGGATTACCTTACTAAATGCGTACACTCTATTTGTACCCCGAATCCCCCGACTTTCTGATATTAATTCTATTGGAAACCTCAAATTTTTAATCCAGCGCCGAAAAACTGGCAGATTGGGTAGAGCGATATCGCTTTACCACCGATTCATCTTTTTCCTAAAGCGATATCGTTTTGCCATGAATTCATCTTTTTCCTGAAGCGATATCGCTTTAGTCAACCATTATTAGTTTTTGTAGTGAACGAACTTCCTCTAGGTAAAACCCAGTGCTAAGCTGATGATCGGTAGGTTCAAGCAACGAATTTCAGATCTTGGCCAAACAAAGCTTTTCTAAAAATCTAGTCAAAAACAGGCTGGCAACAGTTGAGTTAGCCCTGTCAAAATTGAGCGCCGACTATGAAGAAACAACCTACCGTAAAAGTGCTGTCGTAGCCGACTGCATAAGAAACGCCCGCGAAGAACTCGATGCCGCTTTCGAAAAACTATTTGAAGACGAGTATCAACGGGCTTTCGAGCTAGCCGGCATTGCCTGGCTGCACACTGACTTCGGTCGGCAAATCATCGATGCTGAAGCGATCGAGCACCTGCTCGGGGAGAGCGACTACCTCGAGTTAGGCGACATCAGTGTGCCGTGGCAAGACAGAGCCAAACAGCATTTCGCCTTTCTCGAACAAGAATTGCAACGAGTGCGCGCCGAGATTACCGCCAACCGTGGGACGTCAACATAAATGCCTTTCCAGCTTCCCGAGCAATTTTCTAACTGGCTGGAACGGCGAAACGCGAAAGCAAAAATCGAGCAGCTCATGTCTACAATCAGCGAACTGAGCAACATCTCGCAAAACAAAGACGAGGCCGTCAAAAGCCTGCTGCAAAAACACCTTTTGAAGGCAGAAGAAGAATATCAATCGGCTCTGACTGAGTACAAAGATGACATAGAAGAATGTAAGCGCCGCACAGAATTTGGCTTGTTCAGACTGGACCTGGTCAAGCAACAGTTAAGCGTGGCCCAAGAAAAAAAATTTCTGCCCAACTTTGAAGAGAACACACCCGAGCACAGTGCACTCATGCTCTCTGGCGCTATCGCTCGGACAAAAATGGCGGTTGAATACAGCAATTGCGTGGTTAGCGAAGCGATCCGTATGAATTTAGTTGGGGTCGTGACCATGTTCAATGACGCCGTCGACATGATCCGCACCGGTCAGCCCGAGATGTCGCAGCGAACCTGCGAAGGCGGTCTGCTCATGCTCTATTTGCTGGAACGCCAGATTGAGCTCGACAATCGCCAGTCGATTGTCGACCTGAAAAACATTCCTAAATTCACGAAGAAAGAGTCGAAAAAAATCAAAGAAGCTGTCGACTGCATCTGCAACCTCAAAGAAAGCCTGATCGAATCTGAACGTCCGGTCTCACTACGCATCACCAAACATTTAGATAATGCGGTGGAGAATTTTTATGCTGCAGTTCAGGCGTTCGTTGACGACGAAATCGAGCTGGTCGATAAGCTGACGACAACGATGACTATGCAAGTAGCGCTTTCCGAGAAGCTATTTCACAGCAGCAACGCCAAAGAGAAAACTGCCGACGATGCTGCCGGGGAAGAACACGATCTCATCGCTCAGCGCGTCAACGAATTCAAAACAAGAATTTTGAAACTACAGCGTTTGATTCAAAATCGCAGCGAAAACGATGTTCACGCGACCAAGAGGCTTGATGCCGTGTTGAGGTTTTACGAACAGTCAATGGAACATTTGCGTGAATGCAATCTCGCTGAAGCCGAGAGAACTGCAACTGGCGCAATTTTAGACCTTGATTTTGCGCGCCAGTTGCTCTTTAACAAAGGCAAGCCCACCTACCGGGAATTGTGATGTGCGCGAAAACTGGACACGAGCAGATCAAGAACTAACCCTCAGCGAAAGCGAGATGCAAACGCTTTTGCATCCAGTCTTTCCAAATGCTCGCGTTCTCCACAGCCAACTGGCATCAGGCGGGCTCTCCAATACAAACATCCGCGTGCTTATGCACGAACAAAAGGCACCGGTCCTCTTGCGCATTTGGACAAGAGACGCCAGTCAGGCCGAGAAAGAGTTTCGCATAAACAGCGCCGTGCACAAAACAGTGCCTACTCCAGACTGTTTTCACTTCTCTGTCGATAATCCCGTCAACGGTCAGCCTTACGCGATCATGCAGTGGTTCGACGCGCCCCGGTTAGAACTTGTGGCAGCCAAACTTTCACCTGGTGAACTGCTTCAACTGGCGAAATCGCTCGGCAAAGTTCTGCAATCGATTCACGACTACAAATTTTCCGCCACAGGAATGCTGGACAACAAATTAAAGATCTGCGAACCGATAGAGATCGGTTCAGCAGGGATGATCGCGTTTGCCCGCGAGTGCTTAATCGAAAAACGCGGTAACAGCCATCTCAGCGAAGATTTCACAGAGAAAATATTGGGTTTCGTGCAACACTTCGGGCCTCTTCTCGATCAGTGGAAAAGCGAACCATGCTTAGTACATTCAGACTTCGGCGGCTCGAATATTCTCGTGCACGACGTTGGCAAAGGATGGGAAGTAGCGGCCGTGCTGGATTGGGAGTTCGCCCTGAGCGGCACGCCGCTCTTTGATTTCGGCAATTTGCTGCGCCCGCCACTTGGCACAATGCAAAACTTTGCCGAAACAGTGGCAGAATCCTATACAGAACATGGCGGCAACTTGCCGAACGACTGGCGAAGATTAATTCGTCTGGTAGACCTTTCAGCCTGGTTCGATTTTTTATCACGCCCCAATGTCACAAACGAAGTCGTAGCCGATGCGAAGTCTGTAATCGCAAATACAATCGACCTTTTCGAGCAGAACTGAGGCCAACGGACCCGACTGGCAATTTGCTTCGTCGAACTTTGTCATAGATGGGCTTGCGGTTTTCCACATTGTCAGGAGGCAGAAAAAAGAGTTTATTGATGGTGTCTCTCAAAAATGAACTTCACTCGGGAAGTTAAGGAGACGTTTAAAACCCTCGCTGCTCACGGGCAACGCGGACGATTCTATAGCAGGGCTTCTCCAGAATGGCTCCTCCACAAACCAGCGACTCAGTCTCACAGACCACGGCACAGCCGACGGATCAAGACGCTTCCGCGAAACTTTTCGAAGCCACGCACAAATTACTAGGCACGCCAGCCCAGGCCGCGCCACAAGAGAAGCAAAACAGCCTCGGTCACATTGTCAGCGACGTAGCCGGTACACTGACGAGCGGCGTAGCCGGTGCCGTCACTTATTCACTTCTCAGCCATACCTCTTACGGTCGCTTCGTTGCCCTGGCGGGCTCGGCGGCAGCAGGCAGCCTGACAAACTATGGCGTCAAGGCTGGTTTGCAGGAAATTCTTTGTGATAAGAGCGAACGAGACACATCATGGAAGGACCTGGCCTGGGGCGCCGCCAACGGTCTATCGGGAAGTATCGGTGCCATCGCCGAAACAGGCGCGAGCAAAGCGTATGCTGAGCGCGTCGGACTGAAAGCTCTCGGGCAGGTCGAAGATGCAGCCAAGTTGCGCGAAGCCGGCTTCAGAATGTTCGAAAGCGATTTGAGCTACAAGTACAAAGCAAGCATTATGCGTGGCATCGTTGGCGGTGGCGCCGGCACCTTTGCGTACAGCCTGCCCCATAGCGTCTCCAACCACTGGGGCGAAATCCAGAAGGGCGACGCCAGCGCAGTTACAGGCATTCTTAAAGATGTTGCTATCGAAACGACCGTAGGTGGTCTGACCGGAGGCGTACTGAGCGGAGCGTTCACAACCATAGCTAACCGCGCCGATGTAATCGGATACGCTCGCGCCAAATTCATGCCCAGCGAAGTCGAGCCAACGCGCCTGAACATTGGGCACGTCAACGATGTTCACAGCTCACTCGTCAACGACAAGGGCGGTCACCCCTGGGCGAGAATGGCTACAGAAGCAGACAGAATCTCAGCGGAAGCAGAGAAGAAAGGTATAACCACACACTTTGTCAATGCAGGCGATGAATTCGGCGGCACCGAAATTGATGCATCAACCCACAACGGTCTCGTCGAGAACATGACGCTTGAAAAAGCTATGCATCCGACGGCTCGCACTATGGGCAACCATGCTGTAGATAAAGCCGCCAGTATCACCGAATGGCTGCGTAATGCAAAACTGCTCCAGAATGAGACAGGCGAAGCCAATACAGTCGTCTCTAACGTAGCGTTTGACAAAGCCGAACTGGCTAAGTACTCCAAAGTCTTCTCCGATGCTAATCTCGACCCAGCTTTATTGCAGGGTGACATTGTCGGCACTGGTCCCAATTCAATCGTAAAACCATATCTGGTTCGAACGATAACTGGACCAAACGGACCCGAACGCGTCGGCTACATCGGTCTGGTCACAGAAGAGATCGATCCGATGGGACTGCAAGTCAATCCAGGCATGTCGAGAGAAACAACAACGCTGACCGAACGGTACATAGACTCGGCACGTAAAGCCATCGAGACTCTCAAAGCCGACCCAGCCAACGCTGACGTTCAGAAAGTAATTCTCGTCTCCCACCTCGGTCGCGGTCAAGATGTTCAACTGGCCAAGGAAGTTGAAGGACTGAGCGCGATAATCGGTGCTCACTCTCACGACGCACAGCCGGTGCCGCACTGGGTGAAAGCCAACAACGGTTGGAATGTTCCAGTCGTACAAGCCGGTAACGATATGAAGTGGCTCGGGCAGCTAGAGCTGGCCTTCAAACCAAATTCAGGCGAAGTCGACAAATACATGAGCAGCGGGCGCTTGATTCCGCTTACAGAAAAAGTGGCTGAAAAACCAGCAATCGTTGAATTTCTGCAGGAACAGCCATTTTACGCCAGAGTTACCGGGCTCCGTGGGGCTGAAGGTTATGGCAATGTTTCGACCGCTGGAGAATTTTCAGTGGAGTCGGTACGAGCCAAGCAAACCACCCTGGGCACCCTTGTCTCAGACGGGCTGCATGCAGGCATTAACGATCACCTGGCCAGCAATGGCTCAGACGTGCGCCTCAATGCTTTCTTGAAGCACTCAGGAGATATTCGCAAAACCATTCCCGGAGACACAGACCTATCCGGCTGGCATTTTGCCAATTTGTTCTGTAACGGCGAGAATTCTTCAGAACTAACTGTTGCCACCATGAATGGTGAAGCAATTCGGCGCGCCCTGGAGTTTGGCGTACAAGACATGCCGGCGCCAGAAGCGGCAGGCAGCGGTGCTCTTGGCCGCATCAAGAGCTTCGCCGGCAATCTGTTCAAAGCCGCCTCGGAAGAACGTCCTGATTACTCGGGCAATTTCGTTCAGACAAGCGGAATGCGCTATCAGATAGACTTAACGCAACCGCCAATTAAGGCTGAAAACGGGCAGCTCGCCAGTGCCGGCAGCCGCATCAAAAACATCGAAATCTGGAAGCCTGGTACTGGAGAACAACCGGGAACCTGGCAGAAACTGGACGGCAACGAAAGCTATCAGATAGGAACCCTTTTCCACCCGATCGACAAATGGGCTAAATCTGGAATCTATGACGACATGCTTGGCATAACGCCTGATCTGACCGGTGATGCCTTGAAGCACGCACGTGTTAATGGCTTACATTCGATGTTCGGCACTGAAGCAGGGGTCAACACACCAAAATTCGTCGATGAAAGCGGAGTCGTAAAACGAGGACTTGGACTGAGCCAGCCGCGTTTGATGGTGGACTACCTGAGCGGTAAAGCCAAGCTTGAAACAGGAATGCTTTCGCACCAGATTCAACTGGGTGCTGACGGCGCTCCCATAGCAGATCCGGCCAATCTCGGGCGCATAGACGGCCGCATTGTCGACATCACACCGCAACCCAAAGGCGCAAGCTGGACAGCAATCGGGGCTATGTCTCTGACCGATTGGAGAAATGAGTCGTTCGGAGCGACAACCGGGCTCAACTATGCCGACTTGAGAGATAGACAGCCCAACAACAACAATCCGCAAACCGCATACAATGACGCTGGACATTAATCCTCGCCCGAGAAGCTGAATTGGTGTGCGTTTCATGAATTTCCCAGGATCATCACCGCAGAGCAAAGCGATATCGCTTTAGAAAACAGTCCTCGGTAAAGCGATATCGCTTCAAAACCGGCCCTCGGCAAAGCGATATCGCTTTACGAAAGTGTCCGAGCAGCTGAGTTCCTGATTAACAAGGCATAACCGATAGCTAGCGCGAGATCTGACTGGCATAGAACCGGCCAATTCCCCCGAAAAGTGGACAAATTACCAAACTGCCAAACCGAGATAGCGAAGATGAGTAAGGTTTCTGCTTTACATCGATTGAATCCCAGCCGATCGGAGCTTTAAGTTAAAGAGTCACTTTAATCTCCAATCTCGATATCTGGAACAGTTCAACACCTTCTAAAAATCATGACTATCACGATACGTCATCAGGTCTTCCGGCCTGTAGGTGAGACTGTGCCTGCCATCGAGGACTAAGCGAACGACGAGCCGCTGCCATCGTTCGCTCCCACTGACCTGCCTTAAAACAGGTCGTCTTCAACAATCAGTTTCCGCGTGTTGTGCAAGTCGGCATCGTCTTTCGTGGGACGAGACCTTCCTGCACTGCCGCGGAAATTGAGAGAGGAAAAAATATGAATATCCTTCGCGGTATCGGATGGCTGCTCGGCAAGATCGTCATGATCTTCCTGGCAATCGTTTTCATTGGCCCCTACGAGGGTGCCAAGTGGCTGTACAAGCGGGTCTACAACGACTCGCTCGACTACGTCGGCTTCAGTCTGTTCGGGCTGATCGGCTCCATCTACGGCGCCGCCTCCGGCTTCAACCTGGTGCACAGCTTCGGCTACGGCATGCTCGCGTCCGGTGTCGGAGGCTTCTTGAGCTTCCTGGTTGCTGCCGGCTACGTCACGCCGGTTCTCTGGATGATCCTCCTGCGCCCGATCGTGAAGACGTTCGAGAAGCTCTGGAAGGCGATCAACAACTTCGCCCGCAAGAACTTCGAGGGCATCGCTTCGGGTATCGTCGACTTCACCCGCGTGCTGCCTGGCGCAGACTCCGGCTGGTCGAAACTGCTCGCTTCCGACCGGAAGAAGTCTTTCTTCCAGAAGGTTCTCGAGGTGCTCACCTTCCCCAGCGCCGTGGCCGCCAGCGGTTACGCAGGCTGGCTCGCTCAGCATTGGGTGGCAGCATTCGGCGCCGGCACCCCGGTTCTGACTGGTATCGCCACTGGTGCGGGCGCCGTGGTTGGTGTGCTCGTCTTCGCCCTGCTCGCCGACGTGGCTTGCAAGTGGTTCTATTACGGCAAGACACCGGCCGTGGGCATCGCACTCAGCATCGCCGCCATCGCAGGTGGTGCACCATTCGTCGCCTCGCACCTCGGTCTGAGCCTGCTCACCACGGTGATCGGCACGACTGTCGGCAGCATTCTCTTCGCGGCCTACGTCTTCCCCTGGGCAGTGCTGCTGCTCAGCGACCGGCTGCTCGCCTGGGTGCGCAACACCCTGAAGCCGCTCGTCGAATCGGTCTACGACGAGAAGGAGAACGGTTCACGGCACCTGTTCCAGCAGGGCACCAACCTCGTCGTCACAGCCGCAGCTGGCTGGGGCGCGGCCTGGCTGTGCAGCGCCATCGCACTGCCACTGGCTGCTACGGTCGGCGCGGTGGCTCTCGTTGCCGCGTTGACTTACACGCTGGCCGGTAAGGTGCTCGACTGGGACGGCGGCAACTTCGTCATCGGCGCGCTGCTGGCTGCTGCCACAGGCACCGCTGCCGGATTCGGCTGGCACAATGCCGAGCTCATCTACGGCAACTGGGGCGCGGTCATCGCGGGAGTGCTGGCGGCGTTGCCCGTCTTCTTCCTGATTTTCCCGCTGCTCTACGCCTGCTATCGCTGGGCGAGCAACCTGCCCGTGGTCACGATTCTCACGAGCGGTCTGGGAAATGCTCTCCACGCCGGACACGACAAGGTGTGGAAGCGTTTCGACAAGCTCGTCGACCGCTGCGAGAAGGTCTATCGCTTCGCCTACAACGACGATCGCCCCTACGACAAGCTGGTGCTTCACATCACCAACCTGCTCGTCACGGTCGCGGCCGGCTTCGGTCTGCACTTCCTGCTGGCAGGCTTCTCGGTCGCTCACCCGTGGCTCGCCATCACCGCCACGGCGGCTGGCACGGCGATCACTTACATCGCCGGCGGGCAGTACCTCGTCAAGGCCGGGCTCGAACTGGTCGGCGCGGTCACGGCTCTCATCGTTGCTGTCGCTCTCGGCAGCATCGTCCTCGGAGCACAGCCGCTGGGTTACGGCTTTGCCGTGCCTTTCGGTATCGTCGTCGCGGCGGTGACCTACTGCCTCGCCTACCCGCTGTTCTTCATCGGCGTGCGTTACATCGCCGACCCGCTCTTCACCAGCTGGCTGCTGCCTGTTCTGGAGGGAGCCCACAAGTGGTGCTGGGAGACGTTCTTCAGCGTCTTCAAGGCGGTGCGGGACTTCCTGGCGCCCTACGTCAAGTTCTTCTTCGGCTGGCTCAAGCCGGTCTGGCTTGGCATCGCTGCCCTGTTCGTCGGAGCCTGGAAGATGGCCAACGACGCATGGAACAGCATGTTCGGGCGCAAGTAAGCTGCTGAACGCCGGTAAGGCGTTGGCGGCTGGGCTGTGACTCAATTTGACTGCTAACCAGCTCGCCACAAGCCAGCTGACTGACAGTCTTTGAGTTGCTATCCGGAAGGCAGCTTGGGGTCGCGAGACCCCAGGCTGTTTTCTTTTTCCACACCTACTCATGCATATAGTTATTAAGAGATGTTTTCCACCAATGAAAGCTGCCCATGTATGATCGTCTTGCCGACACCACTTATTTTCAACGGGAACCACTGCTTCATGTCCCAACCCTCTATCGGAAAAATCAGACGAGATCTGGTTCTGGTAAGCTTTCTCAGCCTCTTCTGCGAACTGATGATCATTCGCTGGTTGGCAACTGAAATTCGAATTTTTGCCTACTTCAAAAACCTGCCCTTAATGGCAGCATTTCTGGGATTGGGACTCGGCTTTCTGTGGACCCACAGGCAAAAGGACTGGATGAAAACGTCAGGCATTTGCCTGCTGTTTTTATCCGGAATTTTGATCTTTGCTCTGGCTCTTCATTTCACATTTTTGACTTTTGTCGACCCGTTCAAGTTTATGCTCTTCGGAGTAGGCAAAACCAGCGTTGCCTCAACCAGCCTGGACTTGTTCAACACACTCAAGTCGCTTCTAATCATGTTTGGCACATTTGTTCTGGCCACACTGGTGTTCGTCGGCTTCGGTCAAAAAACCGGGCAACTCTTCGAAAAACTAAAACCGCTGGAAGCGTATTCATGGAACGTTTTTGGAGCCCTGCTGGGCACGGTGATTTTTTCAGTGCTCTGCTGGTTTAACTGCTCGCCCGGCATCTGGCTGATTGTCATGGGCGTCGGGCTGCTTTCGATGTTTCCCAAACAACCTGCAAACTACGCACTTATATTGCTAGGTGCACTCTATATTTTCTGGCTCGCACCATTTATTTCCCGCGCCTACTATGGCGACTCCTACGTCGAAACGATCTGGTCACCTTATTACAGAATCGATTTAACACGCGAGAAAGCCGATGAAAAGGCGGTTGGAAAGAAAAATCTCTATTTCGGCTATACAGTCTATATCAATTACGACAATTTTCAGCAAATTCTCGACTGCACTCCCGAGAATCTGGCTAAGATGCCACCGGTGGTGGCAGAAACAATGCGCCTTTCCTTCGAGCGACCCTATCACATCTTTGACAAAACACCAGAAGATGTCTTGATTTTGGGCGCCGCAAACGGCACCGATCCGGCTGCCGCCTTGCGTTGCGGAGTGAAAAGTGTCGACGGAGTAGAAATCGACCCGGGCATTGTCAAAATCGGACGGACACTACATCCGGAGAAACCATACGACAATGAGAAGGTCAAGCTCTACGTCATGGATGCGCGCACCTTTTTGCGCACCACGAAGAAGAAATACGATCTGATTTTGTTTGCTTACGTAGACAGCCACGCCGCTTTTTCATCACTGTCGTCACTGCGCATGGACAACTACCTGTTCACCCGCGAGTCGCTGACTGACGCAGCTCATTGCCTGAAAAAAGACGGCGTGATCGTAATTACGTTTTTATCTATGGCTGATTGGCTATGGCAAAAACACGCCAAAGCCCTGGCCGCAGCTACAGGAATGACACCACTGGGATTCTGCGTCAACAACGGAAACGTCGACGTCGGTACTCTCATTTCCGGACCAGGCATTGTTGGGCACACACCGAACGTTCAGGGACTGCCACCGCGCAACGTCGACCTCAACGTCGATACGCCCATTTCGACTGACGACTGGCCGTTTCTGTTTTTACCTAAGCACGAGATTCCAACTGTCTACATGATTCCGATTTTCGTCGTTCTGGCATTTGGTTTCGCGCTGGTGATACCACAGATGAAGGAAGGTCGAAAGGAAATTCTCAACTGGCAGATGTTTCTCATGGGTATGGGTTTCATGCTCCTCGAAGTGCGCGCCATGTCGGCACTCTCACTGCTCTTCGGCTCGACCTGGATTGTCAACAGTACAGTCATTTCGGGCGTCATGGTAGTTATACTGATCGCAAATTTTGTGGCGACAAAGCTGTCGGGCAAACACCTTTATGCCATCGCCACAATGCTCATTCTTACCTTGCTTGGAACAACTTTCTGCTCTCTTTCCAACCTCGCCGAGCTTGGTTCACTCAGCGGTCAGACCCTGGGCACAGTGATCTTTCTTTCACCGATGGTATTTGCCTCAGTCATGTTTGCCCTGTTGTTCAAAGACACAAAAAGCCCCAGTACGGCACTGGCTTTTAACATCACAGGCGGCCTGATTGGCGTCTGCCTGGAATATTTTTCAATGCTGACGGGCATGCAAGCACTGGGCTTCATCGCTATCGCAATATACGGGTCAGTGGCATTGCTCAATTTAAGCCGTGGTAAATCAATTCCAAAACAAGCAGAACCGGCTCAGAACACTGACTGATCCAGTCACCGGGTCTGAAAGTTCGCCTGAGGAAACCGCCGAAAACCTTGACAATCCGTCAAATGCTAAAAATTCACATGCAAATAAGCACGTGACCGGATCGGTATCACGTGCGGTGCGTGTAATTGAGCAAATCGACTAAGCTCCTGGGTTGTCGGGCAATTTAGAATCGAGTTGGCTTGGTTTCCAAGATAATTGACAAATGCCGTTAGTGCATTGATTCGGACTACCGGGCTCGAGCTGGGCTCCGACTTTAGTTCTAGGTCTGATTGAAAGTGCCGGTTGATTTGCGTTTGAAGATTGTTTGGGCTGTCGCACAGAGCGATTACCAAAGGATCCCGAATTCATGGACAGACTCCTACTAGCCTCTTTTGCGAGGGTTTACGGCGGACTGGGTGGGCAGAGCGAAGCGTACTAAATACTAAGTAGATTCTTCTTTCTAGTTCGCGCTTTACGACGTTGTCATAGAAGCACTATAAATCCCAGAGTAGCTGCGGACATCTTAACAGCGTCTTGAAATAAGTAAACCCAATATCGGCCAGTTATCAGAGATTTATTTGCAAATTTGAATTCGAAATATTTTGCTAAAGATAAGCCCCGCAAGGAAAAACGGCGAAGAACGGCATTTTAAGCCGGTTCAGAGGGGGAGAAGTTTTCCCTCACATCTGATTCAATAGGAGTAGGCAATTTTTCGTCACCACACCACCCCGATTTGGTTGTTACAATCCGTGATATCACCGAGCGCTGGAACCGACCCATTGATTTGCTGTCCGCTGTGTTCGAGCACCGTGAAGATCACCGAGATTGGTGGTCGTGATCGCGTTGTCTGCATCTCATGTGAGTTCGTCCACTGGGATAATCCCAAACCGGTGACAGCTACTCTGGTTCCCATGAATGGCGGAATCGTCCTCGTTAAGCGCAAGTTCGAACCTTACGTAGGCGACTGGTGCCTGCCCGGCGGCTTCATCGAGGGGCACGAAGATCCTGATGAGTCTGCCGCTCGCGAAGTTTTTGAGGAGACCGGGCTCAACATTCACAACCAGAAATTGCTCAAGGCCACTGCGCCGGGGCGGGGTATCAACGTCATCATTCTTTTTTACGCAGCCGAATCTGCAACAGGCGAAATGGTTGCTGGTGACGATGCCAGCGATGTAGGAGCGTTCAAGCAAGATGAACTACCGTCCAACATCGCCTTCGAGTGGCACAGGCGCATGATTGCCAAGTTTTTTGAAATGAATGGAAAAATGATCCAACCGGCATAAGCACCAGATTTAGTGCTGGGCTTTTCGATTTTCAATCTTCTGCTCTGCAGGTATCTTTGCCACTAGAATTTCCTGCAACTCGTCAGCAGCATTCATATTGGAACCAACCAGATATGACATTTTCCTGGTATTGATGGTGAATCCCTCGGGCAAAAATGGCGACGATGGTTTGACCGCGCGAAGATCACCCCACAGATAACCACGCTCAAAAAACAAATTCTTGAGTAACAACTTTTCAGCTGTAACTTCCACCTTGAGCGGCATCAAAGCAATGACTACAGTGCGCCACAAAAGGACAATTGTTGCAACCACACTAAAACTCAACAACAGCCACCAGTCGGAAGTTGTTTTGACGTGCAAAGTAGCAAAAAAAGTCCAGATGATAGCAATGAAAACAAAGCCGTAAACGACCTGACCAAGCTGCCAGAACGCCGCTACTTTGTCGTGCTCAAACAGCTTATTAGTGCCCCGCGAAGCCGGTCCACCGGCCGGTAAACACTGTCGAATAGTATCGACAAGATCGTCGCAGTCCTTGAGCATAACTGGAAAAGATATTTCACCATCACGCGTTTCGATCACGTATCTAAGCCAGTTCCAACTGGAGCGGCGCGATAGACCACGCACTACACCCCATTCGCAAAACTGCCTCTTGAAAAGAGATACGCAGGTGATACCACTTGCATCCGTGCGAACCTGCCAGGTAATAAAGCCGTAAAAGGGCAGCAAGCATAGACCCAGCACTGCCAGCGTGATGAAAACGGCCCGCCCTGGTATTGACAATTGCATAAACTTGCCAAGAGTCATCAGCACTACAGGCAATGCCATAAAAATCACGAACAGAGTCACTTCCGAAAGCATGCGCACGAAAACCATTGCTTTCAGCCGATATGTTTTAGTCATACAAAAGCAACCTTTGCCTTAGCGGGTGCGCGAGCTGGCGGGGCTAGCTTACCTATTATCCACTCAGCGCCGAAATCTTTATGATTACTTTTGCTCTTGAGATTGAAGTTCGAATCTCATACAGGTTAGGTTCATCGCGTCTTTACATTTATCGCCTCAAGCCAACCAGCCTTTTCACTTCAAGCCCCACTGCCATTCAAGCTGCCACCACATCGGTCGCCGGTCGATTGTTCGAGTGTACGCAGAAATCCACTGCGCACGCTACGGCATCAAATCCGATTTCGCTTGAGTAGACACTCAACTGTAGAGAGGTATTTATCATGCCCGGAAGAATCAAAACTCGTCTCGAACGAGACTCTATGGGAACGATGCGGGTACCTGCGGACGCATACTACGGCGCCAGCACACAACGCGCAGTTCTCAACTTTCCTATCAGCGATCTGCGTTTTTCGCGATCGTTCATTCGCGCCCTTGCTCTGATCAAACTCTGCGCGGCCGACGTCAACAAGCGCCATGGCGCTCTCGACGCCAGTCAGGCGAGCGCGATTCGCAAGGCCGCTCGCGAAGTGGCAAACGGAAGATTCGACGAACACTTCGTCGTCGACATCTTCCAAACCGGTTCCGGAACGTCCACGAACATGAACGCCAACGAGGTAATCGCCACTCGTGCGCGCGAAATTCTGGGCGGCAAAAGAGCCGACCGCCAGCTCATTCACCCGAACGACCACGTCAATCACGGACAATCATCCAATGACGTGATTCCGACGGCAACTCACATTGCCGCCCTGATCGACATCCACACACAGCTACTGCCGGCTCTGCGACTGCTCCACGACTGCCTGGTGCGCAAAGCAAACGAATTCATGCCCGTGATCAAGACCGGCCGCACCCACTTGCAAGACGCCACACCGATCACGCTCGGTCAGGAATTCATGGGCTATGCCGGTCAGGTCGAACGTGCCATCAGCCGCGTCGAGCACGCCTGCGAACGGCTTTCTGAAGTGGCACTGGGCGGCACCGCGGTTGGTACCGGTATCAACACTCACCCCGAATTCGCTGCTCTGGTCTGCCTCAAGCTCTCCAAAATGCTGGGATTCAGAATCCGTGAAACCGACAACCACTTCCAGGCGCAAAGCACCATGGATGAAGTGGTCGAGGCCAGCGGCATTCTCAAGACCATTGCAGTCAGCCTGATCAAGATTGCCAATGACGTTCGTTGGCTGGGCAGCGGTCCTCGCGCCGGATTGGGTGAGATCGCTCTGCCCGAAGTGCAGCCCGGCAGCTCGATTATGCCAGGCAAGGTCAATCCCGTTATCGCTGAATCGATTCTGCAAGCAGCTGCTCAGGTGATCGGCAATGATGCCACCATCACCTTCGCAGGACAGTCGGGCTCGTTCGAACTCAACGTGATGCAGCCGGTTGCCGCCTACAATTTGCTGCAATCAATCGGACTTCTGGCGCGCAGCATCGATAACTTCAGGGAACGCTGCCTGGAGGATATCGAAGCTACAAGCAAGGGTCCCGAGTGCGTTCGCAACGGACTGATGCTCGCGACAGCTCTCGTGCCCGCCATCGGATACGATACCGCTGCAAGCATTGCCCACGAGGCTTCGCAAACCGGTGAATCGATTCTGGCTGTGGCATTGCGGCGTACCAGCCTGACGCAGCCGGAACTGGAAAGCCTGCTTGACCCGTTCAAGATGATCGGCCAACACTGAGATTTCCGAACCCGAAAGTGAGATTCAGTGGGACGATTGTTGTTTAACTCTTGGAAGAGCAGGCGGGATGACCACCTGCTCTTTCAAAAGCCCCAATATGCTATATAAAATAGTATCTCCAGGCAAAGGAAAATGGCGGGAGGCTGCCGCTTTCCTTTTGTTCAGAGCATCGGCGGAGGTGGCAGGAGCCAGCTCCGCCGATGTCGTTGTTTTTTCGCTGTGTACTCAGATGTCTGTGCACTCAGATCGCTATGTACTCAGATCGCCATCCGCTCAAAGAGCTTCCGGTCCGAAGGAATCGGGCAGGAGCTCTACGAGGCTGGTGTGAACGACCGAGCGATCCGGTCCGACCAGCAAGATCGGTGCGTCGGCGCCGAACTCGCGCAGCACCTGCAGACACTCGCCTTCTACCGGGTTGACGCTGGTCGGGTCGTCGACAGTGACGACCAGCCTCACCTTGCGAGCGAAACCAGCGGTGCGGGCGCTGCGCATCGCCACTGTTTCGGCCAGCGCTGAGCCGCCGTAAGAGGCATTGTCGTCAGAGACACCTGAGAAGACACGTCTGACGCCCTTCTCGTTCTCACAGATGAAGAGCGCTGCGCGCGGACGCTTCGAGTAGGGAACGTGAGCGCGCTTCTTCAGCCCGTTCACGCGCCTGACGAGATTCTTTTCATCGCCGCTCAGATCGGCGAAAGCGATGCGCGCCACAGAAGCGCCGGGCAGGAGGTCGCCGACGAGCGCCTTGCGCACGTTGCGATCATGGTCGACGATGTTGAGCAGGATGGCGTCGCGTCCGAACTGAACCAGGAGCTGCCTGCAAAGCCCACAAGGTGAACCGCCGGGAACCTTGCGGCAGAACACCGAGACGATGCGAAATTGCTTGTAGCCTTGGAAGGCCGCCTGCGTGCCAGTAGTCCGCTCGGCGCAGATAGTGGGCGGGAACCAGTCGTTCTCGACGTTGCTACCGCCGAAGACCCTGGTCTCTCCCATCGCGTTAGCGGCAAGAATGCCTGCGCCGACCGGGAAATCTGAGTTGAAGCACAATCCATGCCGCGCCGACGCTGCGGCACCGCCCACGGCCACATCGACAAGTTGCTGTTCCTCGAACGACAGATCCTCGAAGCTAACGAACGTACCGATTGCGGTCATGAAATTCCTCCTGAGACGGACAATCCGCCTCTTTTAAAGCACCGGCAGCCAAGTCACCACTACCGGTGCACGCGACAAGCCCCGACTGAAGTCGGAGCGAACAAGGAGCGCAGCACCTGAGCCAGAAAATTTAGCTGTCTGGCTCAGGCGCCGAAGGTAGACCTCATCCCGAACAGGACCTACTGAGCCACCTGATCGTCAGCCGGTCCCACATCCTTCGCCGGGACCTGACCCTGACCAAAAGCCTGATCGACCTGACCCTGACCGAGAGCCGGGTCCGGAACCTGCCCGTGATCCTGACCAACAGCCGGATTCTGCCCCTCGGGCTGGTCGGTCAAAGAATGACTCAGGCTCAGCACGAGCATGGACGTCTCGGCGTTCACCGACCAGACGATCTCGGTCGCGAGGCCGATGGTAAGTCGGTCGCCGGGCTGGAGAACGCAACGCCTCGTGCGGCTGCCGTTGACGAAAGTACCGTTGGTGCTGTTGAGGTCACGAACGCTGACCTTTCCACCCACAGCCACCAGGGCCAGGTGCAGTCGGCTCACCTTAGCGTCGTCACCGACGATGCACTCACACTCCGCAGACCGACCAATGGTGACGATCTCACCCTGCGCAAAATTCTTCTTACTCATCGCAAAACTCCTATCAGAAAGGAGCCATGGGAAACGCAGCCGACCTACAGCGGCAGGCTACGAAAAAATCTGTTCCAGGCTTCCATCCATGGAACCTCGAATTCATCCCAGCTCAACTCTTTCTCGAGTTGACGGAAACGCTCCAGCCGGGATTGCAACTCAAGCCACTCCTGCCTGAGTTTCTTCAGTTCATCATCAGAAAGCATCTTTTGGTCCTCTGGCGCTGCCACCACATGTGATGACACGCAGTGAGAGATGACTGCCTGCGACCGATGAATCTTCTCGCCTCCTCGCGCGAGAAGTGAAAAAGTACAAAAATGAGGCTGAAGCGAACGCTAGTTGGCGGTTATCCGGAAATGCAAAAATGAAAAAGTAGACACCCCAATCTGCGCATTTTGGGATGCAAATTGCAAGCCACCATTATTTCTTGAAAAGAAGCGAAGAACCGCCCCAGTTGGCGCCGGACGGAATCGAACCAAATGTTTTCGATGAAGCAAAAACGCTCTCACGAAAAAGTGAACTAGCGCACAATGAATCAATAAAATTACCTGAAAACTTCTTTCAAAAACATGCGTTACCACCTGAAATCCGCCTGAATTGAGCATTCACGAGAACTACAAAAGTCATGAGACCTTTCAATCTCTATCGCGAGCATGAGCCCAAAAGTTACTAAAAAGTCACAGGTGAGCAGAAAACCCAGGTCAGGCAGTACCGAGAGCTGGAAAGTGGAACAGCCGGCGCGACGATACCATATATGGTACCAGTATGAATGCGGTTAACGATGGGTCAAGGAGGAGAATCTACTCTAAATTTCGCGCCGCTATGAAACGCTTTAGCATCCGTTGAACCAAAGATTGTCAAATTCGCAGCAGGCAATAACATTGGCAATGTTGTCGACGTTAACAGAGGCTCACACTGGTCTGGCAAAATGCACACGCCCCTGGCGGAGCTGCAACAACCAAAAATGCTTGTCAGCCACACTAAGGAATGATGAAGAAGACATTTGTAACGGGTCAAAAACGTCATCAAGCGGCGCATTCAAGACTGTTGATTAAGTAACTACACAGTCCGTACATTTCAACGCGCGCGAAATTCTCTTGATAAGTTTCTGAAGTCTACTTTTTTCTTCGTCCAGGATTACATCACTGCACTGATCGTGCTTTTAACAAAACAAACGCACATCCTTATGCCCCAAACGGCATACAGGCTGACACATTGCCGGAGACGCACCAAAGCCCCTGAAGCGGCGCAGCTGCGCTAACCCCGCACCAGGCACTTCAGGTTCTCAACGCAGGTCAACCTATGAAGGACATCTCATGACCTCAGCATCGAACAAACTCCCCTCCAAGCCCGCCCTCTCCCTGTCTCATGCCCGGCTTTCCGCCTGGGTGAACGACATGGTCGCACTGTGCAAGCCCGAACACATTCACCTCTGCGACGGTTCGCAAGCCGAATTCGACTCGCTCTGTGCCACCATGGTCGCGTCCGGCACACTGCTGCGGCTCAATCCGGAACTGCGCCCGAACAGCTTCCTGGCTCGCTCCGACGCATCCGACGTCGCCCGCGTCGAAGACCGCACCTTCATCTGCTCGCGCAGCGAGGCCGATGCCGGACCGACCAACAACTGGCTGGATCCCGCCCAGGCCAGATCGACTCTCTCTTCCCTCTTCGACGGCTGCATGCAGGGACGCACGATGTACGTGATTCCCTTCAGCATGGGTCCGATCGGCTCCGACATCGCCCACATCGGCGTCGAGGTCACCGATTCACCGTATGTGGTGGCGAGCATGCGCATCATGACGCGCATCGGCGAGGCTGTGCTCGACCAGCTGGGTGAAGACGGCGCGTTCATCCCGTGCCTGCACTCGGTGGGCATGCCGCTCACAGAAGGCTTAACCGACGTCGCCTGGCCCTGCAACAAGACGAAGTACATCTGCCACTTCCCGGAGAGCCGCGAGATCTGGTCGTTCGGCTCGGGCTACGGCGGCAACGCCCTTCTGGGCAAGAAGTGCTTCGCGCTGCGCATCGCCTCGAGCATGGCACGCGAAGAAGGCTGGTTGGCCGAGCACATGCTCATCCTCGGTCTGGAGTCGCCCCAGGGCGAGAAGAAGTACATCGCGGCAGCGTTCCCGAGTGCCTGCGGCAAGACCAACCTGGCCATGCTGGTGCCTCCTGCCGGTCTGAACGGATGGAAGGTGACCACAGTCGGCGACGACATCGCCTGGGCCAAACCGGGCGCTGATGGGCGGCTCTACGCCATCAACCCGGAAGCCGGCTACTTCGGCGTCGCCCCGGGCACTTCCACCAAGACCAATCCCAACGCCATCGCCATGCTGCAGCGCGACTGCATCTTCACGAACGTGGCGCTGACCGACGACGGCGATGTCTGGTGGGAAGGCCTGAGCGATGCGCCCGCTCACCTGGTCGACTGGCAGGGCAACGACTGGACACCGGGATGCGGTCGTCCTGCCGCTCATCCGAACTCGCGGTTCACAGTCGCGGCCACCAACTGCCCGTCTCTCGACGACAAGTGGAACGCCCCCGCCGGCGTGCCAATCAGCGCCTTCCTCTTCGGCGGCCGTCGCCCCAGCACCGTGCCGCTGGTCATGCAAGCGCGCGACTGGACAAGCGGCGTCTACATGGCGGCGACGCTCGGCTCCGAGACGACCGCAGCAGCGGCGGGCAAGGTCGGGCAGGTGCGACGCGATCCGATGGCGATGCTGCCCTTCTGCGGCTACAACATCGGCGACTACTTCAAGCACTGGCTCGCCATGGAGGGCCGCGTCACCTCTCTGCCGGCCATCTTCAGCGTCAACTGGTTCCGCCTCGACGAGCACGGCAAGTTCATCTGGCCGGGCTACGGCGAGAACATGCGCGTCCTGAAGTGGATCTTCGAGCGCAGCAGCGGCACCGCCGGCGCCACCGAGTCTGTGCTCGGATGGATGCCCGAATACGACTCTCTCGACTGGAACGGTCTTGCCTCGATCACGCCGGAACGGTTCAGCGAGCTGACCAGGCTCGATCCGCAGCTCTGGCTGTCCGAGCTCGACCAGCAAGCCGAGTTCTTCAACAAGCTCGGCGACAAGCTGCCAGCGCCCCTGGCCGCAGCCCGAGCCAGCTTCGCAAGCAGCTTCGCTCGCCAACTGACCGCCTGAGGCTGCGCCGGCAGCTAGTTTTCGAGATAGAAGCGCGTCAACAAAACGCACTTCTATCTTGCCTGACAGATTCAATCTCAGCGCTACGCAATGACGCTAAGCGCTTTCGAAACGCAACTTTCAAAGGAAACTGAATGACCTCTCTCGAAAAAATCCGCCAGACCCTGGGCGACAAGGCCGACTTCCTGCTCGGGCACGAATGCAAGACCATCTCCCGCGATCTGCTGCATCTGCCCGGTCCGGACTTCATGGACACGGTCGTCACCGCCGCCAATCGCTCACCACAGGTGGTGCGCAGCCTGCAGCAGCTCTTCAACACCGGGCGCCTGGCCGGCACCGGCTACCTCTCCATCCTGCCCGTCGACCAGGGTATCGAGCACTCGGCCGGCGCTTCCTTCGCCGCCAATCCGATCTACTTCGACCCCGAGAACATCGTCAAGCTCGCCATCGAAGGCGGCTGCAATGCGGTCGTCTCCACCTTCGGCGCCCTCAGCTCCGTCGCCCGCAAGTACGCGCACAAGATTCCCTTCATCGTCAAGCTCAATCACAACGAGCTCCTCACCTACCCCAACAAGTTCGACCAGATCATGTTCGGCGAGGTCGAGCAAGCCTGGGAGATGGGCGCAGTCGCCGTCGGCGCCACGATCTACTTCGGCTCGCCCGAGTCGTCGCGGCAGATCGTCGAAGTGGCGAAGGCCTTCCGGCGTGCGCACGAGCTGGGCATGGCCACCATCCTCTGGTGCTACCTGCGCAACAACGACTTCAAGAAGGGCGACAAGGACTACCACGTCGCCGCCGACCTGACCGCCCAGGCCAACCATCTCGGCGTCACCATCGAAGCCGACATCATCAAGCAGAAGCTGCCCGAGCTGCACGAGAGCGGCTTCGAAGCCCTGAAGTTCGGCAAGACCGACAAGAAGGTGGCAAGCGATCTGCTCAGCCAGCACCCGATCGACATGGCGCGTCTGCAGGTGGCTGCCTGCCACATGGGTCGCAGCGGGCTGATCAACTCGGGCGGCGCCTCGGGCAACAACGACCTCGCCGAAGCTGTGATGACGGCCGTCATCAACAAGCGCGCCGGCGGCTCGGGCATGATCTGCGGACGCAAGGCGTTCCAGAAGCCGATGCCCGAAGGCGTGGCGCTGCTGCACGCGATTCAGGACGTCTACCTCTGCAAGGAGGTGACGATCGCCTGAACAGTCGAGGACGGTGAGAATACTGGACACACAGGAGGAGAAAATGAATGTGTGGAAGGTGGGTGACAGCGCCCAGTTAACCAAAACAGTGACTCAAGAAGATATCGGTGCTTTCGCCAAGATCACGCTCGACGACAACCCGGTTCACCTCGACCCGGAGTATGCCGCTGGCACCATCTTCAAAGGTTGCATCGCGCACGGATTGCTGGTTGCCGGTCTCGTCTCTGCGGTGATCGGTACGAAACTTCCCGGTCCCGGTGCTATCTTTCGCGGGAACACGGTGAAGTTTCACCTCCCCGTCAGGGCCGGCGACACTATCACCGCCACTGCCACCATCACCCGTTTTGAAAACGGGGTCATGGAGCTGGACACCATCGTGACCAATCAGCATGGTCAGAAAGTGGTGTCCGGAACAGCCGAAATCGGCTATCGTCCCGACAAATTCAAGTCCGCAGCGTGATGCGAATACCAGGGATTTAAGCGTCAACTTCGAGGAACTGGTTCGACAAAACCAGTTCCTCATTTCTTTTCCGTACTAGCGCCTCGCATTTGACCTTCCCCCCATTTAGTAGACAGTGGTCTAAAGCCGACCCGCTTTAGGCCACTTTCTTACCTTTTTGGCCTTTTTCCCACGGTGTGAG
>RXJR01000008.1:0-236360 GCA_003963305.1 Candidatus Melainabacteria bacterium
GGACTTATTTTTCTTCGTCATGCTGCGCTCCTTGGTTATTTTACCTAAGAAGCGGATCTCCATCAGACCGGACTGTCTACTTTTTGGGGGGACCCTCAATTGGACTTCCTGTGCCCGTCCAACTATATGAATTAATAGACACCGGGTTAAGATAATGGTTGGAGGATAACTAGATGACGTGGACTTGGGAGAAAGGGGTCAAGCAGACCCTTTCGGGTCTGCTCGAAATTTAGACGTTGTTGCTCCCGGTGTCAGTCGACTTTGGTCGGATGCATGATCTTCCAGGTGATTGCGGTGATCAAAGTGGTGCCCAGGAAGACGACGTGGATGACCACATGCGTCAGCCATTCCTGTGTCGGCACCGGCGTGATGCTGATGCAGTCTTTGAGTAGCACGACGCTTGAAACGCCGGTGAAGGCAAGCCCCAGCTTGACCTTCAACACGATGGTGTCGATTCTGTTCAGCCACGCAGGACCCTGTGCCGCCAGTCTCTGCTGGAATCGGCGTACATAGATCTGATGTCCGCCCATGATCGTCAAGATTAGCAGTGAGCAGATCATGGCATGGTCGAGCAGGTCGACTATGACCACGAGCAGGTCCTGGTCTCCGCCGTGGGCGCCTGTGATGAACGCCGGCGCGTGAGCGACCAGGGTGCCCACATGAAAGAAGAATCGCAGCAGGTAAACGATCAACGCCACCGTCAAACCTGCATTCACCGGATAGAGGAGCCAGCGCACCTCGAACATCAGCCGTTCGGCAATGCTCGACACCTCCGGTGATTGCACTGCATCCGGTGGCGCCGTCTGGGAAACTGCACTAGTGTCTGTCATAAATTGGTCTCCTGGTTGTGGCAATCTTTGGAGAACTCAGGTTGATTAGAACCCACCTGGTGGTTCTCCGGCTGGGCGGCTTGCTGATTTCTGACCCGGACGTTTCGCGACGATTGTGCGTCCGATGTGCGTGAGAATCCGCAGCTCGAAAGAAGCTAAAGCTGTGTTCTTAAAAGTGCAGGGGCTGATGGTGGTTGGGAGGGATGCCTGAAAAAAACGTAGATCAAAGAGGCTTTTACATTAGCCCTCTGGAAGCGTGTAATCCAGTTGATTGCGACAACCTTACAATTGCTAGATTGCTCCGCTGATGGGCGTTGACCTGATTTCAGTGGAAAAGTTAGCGCAGCTGCGATGTCAAAATGGTGTCACTTAGCCCACCTCCGGACAAATCCTGACGACCAGGGTGGCTACAAAATCTTCTTGAACAGTCGCTTTAATAACTATTTAAAATAGTATAAGTGGGCGCAAAAAATTTGCTGCAGGTTGCGCCCTGACCAGGAGAGGAAGAGCGAAGAAGGGCAAGAAATTCCAAGAAAACACGAGGTTTTCAGGGAATTCCTTGCCTTTTGAAATAAGCGAAACGGCAGCTTCTCGGCGAGCTTACTTCTTGTGGCGGCGACGGCGTCTGGCTTTCTGTTGCATTGCATCAGAAATGTTCTTTCGGCGAACCAGACAAGCCAACCGAGCTTTTGTTTCCAGATCGGCGATGCCGACCTTGCCCGGTGTCTTGAAAATATCCGCCTGGAAGTGGCGCTGGAAGGCGGTGATCAGGACACGCTGGTCGATGGTCGGGCGATAACCGACTTTGACAAGTGCCTTCTGCACATCCGCATCGGTCCAGCCCGCAGAGGTCTTGTAGTCAGCCTGCGTCGGTACCGGCCAGACACCGAGCCCGGTAGCCGCAAGCGACTGCCAATCGAAAAGCTCACCGGGGTCCGGCTTGCGGTCAGGAGCGATGTCCGAATGACCGATGACGTGGAACGAGCGAATCTTGTGGCGATTGACGATTGCTTTGCTCAGGGCGATGACCGATTGCATCTGTACTTCGGGATACGGAGCATCGCCAGTGTTAGCAATCTCAATGCCGACCGAGGAGGAGTTGAGGTCGGTGGCGCCGTCCCAGAACGAGACGCCGGCGTGCCAGGCGCGCTTCTCTTCTGCGACGAGGCGATAGACAGTTCCATCTTCGCCGACCACATAGTGTGCGCTCACTCCCGTGGTGGGGTCGCAGAGCCTTCGAATGGCGTCTTCTGCCGTAGCCATTGCCGTGTAGTGCAAGACCAGAAATTGGACCGATTCACCCTTGCGGTCGTTGAAGTTGGGCGAAGGTCGTTCAACAAACGTGAGTCTGGGATGTTTTGTCATAGAGTTCACCTGAGTAGAGTGAACAAAGCTTTCGCGAGCTGACTTCCCCGAGTGGCAAATCATTCGCCGGGAGACATTGGGTTCCGGGCGTTTGAATCTCACAAATGGAACAGCACGCCTATACAGTCGTCTCGTTGACGAATGAAAGCGTGTTATTCGATTGGCGAAAGGGTCGGGGTGTGGCTAACTTCGAAAGACTGTGTTTGGTGGAGGAGATAAATCAATCATCTTCTACAGATGTGACAAATAGCCATAGATTCGCCTGGTCTTGGCTTCTCAAAGTCCAAGTTAGGTTTCTCGCAGTTCAGCGATACGCGCTAACTGTGCGAGTTGCGCATAGATGCTTGTTAGTTCCCGTTGCAATTGATCTGCGACGATCCGCACGTGTGCGGGTTGTTAAGCTGGATAAATGGACTTTGATTGCCATTTATGAGGAAATTTCCGATCACGTGATTTGCCTCGCCACCCGCCGTGCCTACGTGCGCGATCACTACGCTGTTGATTCTGGCTGGAGAAGATGGCTGGATCACGTATCTTGTAAATCCGTTGCTGAGCGGAATCTGTACGAAACTCTGGCAGGCTGTGGAAACTGTTCCAGTAGGTTCGTTCAGAAACATGAATACGCCAAAAGATTCGTCACCAGTGCAGCCGCCTCCGAGAACATCAAAAGAAATTCGATTCAAAGGCATATTTTTCAGACCCTGCCATTGAACCCCTGCGATTCCGCAACTGCCGTCAGTCGGCACAGTAGTGAGAATATTCAGTTGATTGGAGACGTTGCTGAAAAAAGCGAATCCTTTGCCGCAAAAGAAATTGTTCATAGTTCCGACTGTCAGGACGCCTGGGGGAGTAGCATGTGGCGGAGAGGCAGGCGCTTTACTTGTTTTGTCGCGGGCACCGGCATCGGATACTGTAAACGGCGCGATCAGGCAGATCGCTGCAGCGATCCCCAGCAAATTGCCACTCAGAAATTTAAAAGCTCTTGTCATACGAAATTCTCCCCTTGATATAAACATCTTACTCCGCATGCATGAACGACCAGAGTCACGAATCAGGGCTTGTAGCCAACTAGCCACGCGTTCAACGCTGTCGAATTATTTTTGCCTGTAAGCTTCTTTTTCGATTTCGCTCCCGTCTTGAAACGACTGGTTGTTGTTTTGGTTATCTTGATTCTCTTCGCGCAATAAAAAAGAGCGGCTGTAAATACTTGATTGTTGTGGGCTATAATCCGCAAGACTATTCGGAAAAAACCCATGGCATTAAACCTTCAACACCTCGGAAAGCTAATCAAAGAGCGTCGCGAAAATCTTGGTCTGTCCCAGCAGGATGTAGCTGATGCAACACACCTGCATCGAACTTACATCAGTGACATTGAACGTGGGCAACGGAACATAACGATTGGTTCATTGCAACGCGTAGCTATTGCACTCGATATACGTTTGTCTACTCTGGCGCGTTTGGCTGAAGTTGCAGAGGCCGAGGGCGAGTAAAAATTTGCCTTGTTTGTTATTGTTAATGGGTGTTCTGATCGACATCGGAGTTTGTTTTGATGAAGAATTTGAAATTTCGTTCACTGTCTGAAAATGCCGGCGCTACTCTAGCCTTAGCTGTAATTCTGAGCTCTGTCTGTTGCGGCAATGCTGCCCTGGCTGGACCTGTCAAAGAGGGTGTCGATGATGCCGCAGGCGGCGTCAAGAAAGCAGTGAAGACGACTGACGGTGGTGTTAAGAAAGCGGTCAAAACCACTGACAGTGGAGTTAAAAAGGCCATTGAAACCACTGATGGCGGTGTTAAAAAAGCGGTTAAAACCACTGACGGTGGAGTTAAGAAAGCTATAGAAACTACAGACGGCGGCGTCAAAAAGGCTATTACTGTCACCGATGGTGGTGTCAAAAAAGCTGTTAAGACAACCGACGGTGGCGTCAAGAAGGCTCTTAAAACCACAGATGGTGGCGTGAAGAAGGCTGTGCGCTCGACTGAAGATCTTGTCAAAAAGGTTTTCTAACAACAGAAGCTCGGCTTATTGTTTAACGAAAACTTTCAGCTCCGCTGAATCGGCGTTCAGTATTGCCAGTTCAACGTCTGGATCTGTTGCCTGCCATTCTGCTCTTTTGTTTGTTTTGAGCAGATTGGCACCTGCGGCTGTTTTCAGATAATAGAATCCATGCGCAGCCTTATTGATAGCGGTGGTAACGGTGGCATCGTCGTAACGCGCTGTCACCGTCTTTTTCAGCTCAGGCGAAAGTGGCAGGGGATGCCAGATTTCGCTTTTCTTTTCAACAGATCTGCTGTACTCCAGGTATTGCGTCGGAGTGAATTTAAATGCGGCAGTGAGAAACAAATTCTTCCGGTCAGCCCAGTGTGACTCGTCTTCAGGTGTGCTTTGCACAACTAATTCGACTTCCTGCGGCACGTTGAATTCGCGAATCACCCAGTCTCGGTCAGAGTGTCTGGCGCAACCGGTCAAAGCTGAGCTTACGATGGTCAGGCACAATAGTGCTCCGATTCTTCTGGAAACTTTTCTGCAGTTGCGAGCGAGTGACATACTAAGACTTTAGCTGCTTCAACTCCAAAAAGACAGAAAGCGAGAGACTAGCTCCCGCCACTGCTTGCCCTAAATTTGCTCGAAAGGGTCCCTTTTCTCTGTCGTGGGTCCGTAAGCTGTCCGCTTGCTTGATTCTGCGGCTCGCCTGCTCTCGATGTCTTTACTTTATCCATCAGTTGTGACCAAAGAGTGGCTTCTCTGTGACAAAACTATGGCAAGAGAGAATTTCCTGTTTGAAACCAACTGGTGACCTTTTCGAGGATTTTACTCAGCCAAGATGTTAGGCTTTTGGACCCGGTCGGCGCCTACTTGTTGTCAGATGCGGCTCTTGTTTTGAAAATAATGGATGAGGTTGAGGCATGAAAAGACTGATGGGAGTTGTCCTGGCTGCAAGTCTATTGTTCAGCCAGCAAGCGGTTGTCCTGGCTGAACAGCAGAAGCCTGCAGAGAATCTTCTACCGGCGCCGCAAGAAACTCCGACACAACGTCCGTCCGAAATTAAGGCGGCTATTCCAAATCATCCGCGTCAGGTTTTGAAACACCAGGGACATTTTTTGGTCATGGATGAGACTGGCTTGATGCCCGGTGATTCGAATCTTGGTTGTGGGCTTTATCGCGACGATACGCGATATTTGAGCGAGTGGGATTTAAGTCTGAATGGAGAAACGCTGACTTTACTCAGCGCTAATACTGAAGAAGGATTTGCCGGTCGCTTTGTTTACGGAAACAAAGGGCCTCGTCAAAAGCCGCTCGATAAGCTGCTTCCGGAGCAATCGATTGGGGTGGAGCGGAACGTTGTCATCTCCAATGCTATGCGAGAGCGTCTGGTGTTGACGAACTACGGGGTTGAAACTCAAAATCTACAATTCGATATCAAATATGATTCCGACTTTGCCGACATGTTTGAAGTGCGCGGGCAGAAGCGCACCAGCAGAGGAGAGTATGCCGAGCCGCTCATAGACAGCGATCGTAATCTCGTTGTTCTCAAATACGTTGGACTCGATCAAGTACCGATGAAAACGCTGATCAGTTTTTCAGGAGCGAAACCCAGTTCGCTGACGCCGCACGGGGCACAGTTCAAGCTGACGATGGCACCCAGGTCGACGGTCGAAATTGAAGCTGTTGTCGCTACTAAAATCGGTAATGAGCCTGATGTGCCGCTTTGGGATGCTAAAGAGTGGAGCTTTGCCGCGCAAAAGTCCACAGTTGAAGCTCAATACAAACAATGGCGCAATGCCGGGGCATCGATCGAAACCGACAATCTTGATTTTAATCGTCTCTGCGAGCGCAACTTCAAAGATCTCTTTATTTTGCGCCAACCGACGCCCCATGGTGAGTGTCTGTCAGCTGGGATTCCGTGGTTTACAGTTGCTTTTGGCCGGGATCAGGCCATAGCGGCTCATGAAACGCTTCCACTTTTGCCTGATATGACGCGCGAAATTTTATCGGTTCTGGCCTCCTATCAAGGCACCAGGTCTGATGATGTTACGGAGGAGCGCCCGGGGCGCATTCTGCATGAGTTGCGCCTGGGCGAGATGGCGCGCTGCAAGGAAATTCCATTCAGACCTTATTATGGAACCGTCGATGCGACGCCGCTCTGGCTCTCGATGCTCGGGCAATATGTGCAATGGTCCGGCGATTATGAATTTGCACGCAAGTTGTGGCCGAATGTAGAAAGAGCGCTTGCCTACCTCGATTCAGAAACCGCGGATTATCCGTATCTAGTCTATGGAAAAAAGAAGGGTGCCCTCAGCAATCAAGGGTGGAAAGACTCGGTCGACTCGGTACTGTATTCGAATGGTGAGTTGGCCAGGCCGCCTATTGCTTTAAGCGAAGTGCAGGGCTACTTGTATGAAGCCTGGCATCGCACCGCCGATCTGGCCAAACATCTGGGCTATGCTCAGGTGAGCGACCGTCTCAATGCAAAGGCTGAGGCTCTGCAAAAGCGCTTCCAGAAAGACTTTTGGATGCCGGAAGCACACTTCATGGCAGAAGCTCTGGATGGAAATGGCAAACAATGCGATGTTGTTTCTTCGAATCCAGGTCATACAATGTCTTCTGGTATCAACACTGAAGCTCAAAATCTTCAATTGTCCGACAAGATTTTTCATGCTGATATGAATTCGGGATGGGGAGTGCGTACCTTATCGTCGGCCGAGCGTGCTTACAATCCGCTCAGCTACCATGATGGCAGCATATGGCCGCACGACAATGCCATTATCATCGAGGGGTTGTGCAAGGTTGGACGCAAGCGTGAAGCCGGTATTATATCTGGTGGCATTTTCAAAGCGGCTCTGTCTCAGCCGGATTATCGTTTGCCTGAACTCTTCTGCGGCTTTTCGCGCCAGTATTCAGATAAACCAATATGGTATCCGGTTTCCTGTTCTCCTCAAGCATGGGCTGCAGGGAGCATGTTCCTCATGCTGGAGAGTCTGCTCGGATTAAGAGCCGACGCGCCCAACAATACTCTTTATGTCTCCAATCCAACCTTGCCTGACTATTTGAATATGGTGACAATCAGGCATTTGCGAGTTGGGACTGATAGTGTCGATCTCAAATTTTATCGCCAGGGTGATGCCACCAGATGTGATGTGCTTGGTAAGGCTGGAAAACTTCAGGTGGTGTTTAAGTAGAGGTCAGTTTGTCAGTTGTTCGAGTTGTCCATAAGGGGCGGGGCGCATGTTAGTTGTTTGAGTTGGCTATGATGGGCGGGACGCATGTTAGTTGTTTGAGTTAGCTATGATGGGCGGGACGCATGTTAGTTGTTCGAGTTAGCCATGATGGGCTGGACGCCTATGCCTGAGCCCGGTCTGAAGAAGTGGTGCGTAACCGCGGGTCTGGCAGTCAGGGACGGTACGTCCGGTGTAAAGCTAAGATCCTTTCTGGAATCGCTTCTCAATGATGCGTTTAATGATGTGCTCATCGTCAGTGCGGCTAATCCGACGATCATTCCAGCGGTCAGAAAGCCCAGATCTCTTGCCATTTCTTTGCCCTCGCTTCGTCGTGTCGGTCGATGGAAAGATAGTAATTTTTTGTTTTGGCAAAATCCGGGCATTTTAAGTCAGCCTCTCTAACTCGTCGGGCGTCGGCAGCAACGCCCGCTGAGTCATAGCATGCTCTAGAAGGGCGGGGGTAAGTCCGGTGCTAGTTCAGGCACGGAGTCAATTCGCATCGTAAGCAATGCAGCCGTCTGGCGGCTTTGTCGTAAAGGGCGGTGTCTCCGGCTCGAATCAAGTTCGAGCAGTGTGTGCACGGGCCGTCGTACCTGACGCTGATGCCGATTAATTCAGCATTCGACTCGCACATTGAAAGCTGGCAGATGAGCTTGCGAGCATCACTATGAGCGGCATGATTGTCTACCAAATTGCCGACCACTTGCGACAATTCCTCAGAATTGGAGAGATTTTTTCCCACGGCCTGAAGCTGTTTGACCCTATCCATCAGCAGTTGTAACTCTGGTGTTTCCGTGACTTTTTCCAGCCCCTGTCGAGCCAGGCTGGCTGTCGATCTGCCACAAGGAACACAGCGCACACGTACGCTGGACAGTTTGTCGTAGAAGATCAGATCACCGGTTGAAATCATCGCGCCGCATCCGCACACGGTTCTGTAACGCGCCTGCATCAGTTTGGGCGCGACCCTGATGGTATCTTTTGCTGGTTTCCGCAATCTGGCCATAAATGCACCTCGTTATAACTAACCAGATTGCACTGTAATCAATTTGACAGAACACCAGGCTGTGCAATTGCGCAGTCCTTCTCTTGTATTTATTCGGTTTTGCCCATCAGTCGTAAAGTTCGACGGTCTCTTTTTTGAGCAAAGCTGGTTTTATTCGCCCATCTTTTAGCGACAGGATGTCTCTAGTTCGCTCGACTGCACGTGGTGCGTTTGGGTTGACGCGAACGGCAGTGCCGATAATGCTCACCGTCAGGTTGTGGTGCTCTCGTTCGTACCCTTGATTTTGCATTTCGCCCATATCGGGTCCTCGCAGGCGTACTTCCTGCAGCTTGCGGTCGATAGTGACGCCGACTATGCCGTTTGCACCAAGTCGCCGTGCCTGATCGTGCATATTGTCGAGAGCGCGATTGCGAGCCCGTCCGAGACCCAGACTGAAGTGGTCGAACTCGGTGTTGCCGAATGATGTATGAATATACTCATCCTGGGCTGTGGTGAACAGAAACCATGTGCAGTAGCCCCAGACGAGACCTGCGGCGTCGAATCCAGCTCTATGCAGTGCCCACCACTCCTGCACTGAGAGATCGCTGAGAAAGGGTCTTGACGGCATGTTACCCGGTCCTTGCACGGCTGTGCCCATGACCTGAACTTCGACCAATTTTTCGCCCCATTCATGGCGAATCATCTTCAAAGTAACGCCTACTACTCCGTGACCGCCGATCAAGTACAATTCCTGTTCCATGCGCGAAACGGCAAGAGTCGTAGCTTTGTCGTAGGCATGCGATAGGACTGTCACCTCACAATCGGTCATTGATGCGAAAGCCTGACCAACGTGCCAGACGGCGCTGCCCATCACGAGACCGCGCGGACGGTAGCCGTGTCGGCGCAGCAGTGCCAGTTCGTCGGGGGCGAGGTTGCTTGTGAATATGCAATTTTCCTGGTCTGCATTTTGTCCGAGTTCTTCCAGTCTTTGTTTTGCCTGAATGGGAATGCCGCCTTGAGCCAGTACCTCAAGGTCGATGCTCTGTCGCTCAAGCTCGGATTGACGCACGTCTTCAATTCGCTGTTTGAGTTCTTTTCTTCGTTTTTCTTCGTCGGGATCTTTCGGTCCGAACCATTTCGTGAAAACCATGATATTACCTGTGGTGCTCAGTCGATCAGAGGCAGCACCAGAACTGGTGGCTCGATGACGTGGTCTTTGCTGATTTCCTCTACGGCTGTGCCGATGGCAAAGAACTCGATTACTTGCGGACCCCAGGCATGCGTTTTTTCATGAATGTTGGCTCCGACGATGCCCTTGGCGCCTAATTCTTCAGCTTCTCTCTGCATGCGTTCCATAGCCAGTTCCCGACTGTCGTAAAGTGCTTGAGTGTACTGCGTCAGTTCGACGTTCTGGCTGAAGGTGCGCATGTACGAGAGGAAACCTTGTTGTGCGACATGATAGACGCAATTTCCCATCACCATTCCGAGCGGTCTGTAGCCTGAGCGCAGGAGAATGTAAAAGTCTTGCCCGGTCAGGTCTGATGTGAATGGGCGTCCGCGCTTGTTCTTAAAGCGATGAGGGTCATTTCGGTGCACTACAGCAGTTCCCATGGCGACAAATTCAGCGACATGAGAGCCCCATTCTTTGTGATTGACGTCAAGCCGTACACCGACGATACCGTCGGCACCAAGTGCGTGAGCCTCTTCTTCCATGCGGCTCATGGCCAGTTCGCGAGCGTGATACATGGCTTGTGTCAGCACTGTCATTTCCTGGTTTTGGGTCCATGCAGCCATTTGATAGCCGACATGGTAGATTGAGCTGCCGACGACGAGCCCGACTGGGTCGAAACCAGCTTCTTTGACCAGCAGAAACTCACTTGTCGAAAGATCGCTTGTGAAAAGCCGCCTGTGCTGCTCATCCTGACCACGCATCTCGACCAGCCGCTCTTGCGCATGTGCCGGTAGAGCGTTGAACTCCGGGTCATCTTCATTCACTGTGGCTCACCTCATTTGGCTGTGCACGCCATGCCGACTGGCTTGCGATGCAATTGTGTGACGGTGCTCGACCTGACTGGTTATCAGTCGATCAGGACTCAACATCATAGAACTTTCAGAGCTGCTTGGCCTCTCCATGTTTGTTATACTGTAGATTATAGTATAACGCGAGAAAAAGTGAAGAAACCAAGGCGGTACCTGGTTTCTTCGTTGATGAAAGCGCAGACGAGGCGCAGGGAGGAGCGATAGATCCGAGCTTGCGCTGCGGGTTTTCTCGCTCCTCCTCGCCTAACACGCTGGCTTACTGACCAGGTGCTTCGACTGCACGCATGCGCCAGCCGCCCTTGCCGTCGCCCAGAAGCTGCACCACATCGTGGTGGAACTTCATCAGACCAGGCTTGTGCGTGACGCTCAGCAGGGTCATGCCGTGGGCAATCATCTGCTGGTACAGGTTCTCTTCGTTCTTCGCGTCGAGACCCGAAGTCGCTTCGTCGGCGATGACCAGACGCACCTTGTTGATCAGGGCACGTGCCACCACCAGACGCTGACGCTCACCACCCGAGAGCTTGTCCCAGTTGTAGAGCGAGTCCAGCCCGCCGACGCGTTCGACGAAGTCTTCCGGCAGGTTGACCTGCTTGAGCACGGCGATGAGCTTTTCGTCGCTGACGTTCTGCGCAGACGGATACTGGATCTGATCTCTCAGAGTCGCATCCATCGGCAGGTAAGCCAGCTGTGTCAGCATCAGGCGTTCGCCGATGCCGGGCACGCGAATGTTGCCTTCACCGCGGTTCCACAGGGGCAGACCGACGATCGAGCGCAAGAGCGAGGTCTTGCCCGAGCCGCTTTCGCCGACGATGGCGACATTGCGACCAGGCACCATGTGCAGGCTGAAGTCCTTGATGATGATCTTCTCGCGATCGGGCGTGAAGAGCGTCAGGTTGTCGATGTCGAGCAACTGACGCGAGTCTTCCTGGATGTTGATGCGCGTGGAGCCGTCCTTCTCGACGTTGTCGAGGCGTTCCAGTTCGTCACGCAGCTCGCCCACACGGTTGACGCTCGCCATCAGGCCGGTCAGTGCACTGAACTGCGACACGAAGATCGACGCAGAAGAGAGAATTTCACCGAAGGCACCGACCGCTTGCGAGATCGTGCCGAAGGCGACCTGGCCGGCGAAGTAGAACGGTGCCAGAGCACCGTAAGGCAGCAGCGACGCCACCTGGTTGTAGCCCGAGGTGAAGAAGCCGAGGTTCCGCTGCCAGCGCACGATGGCGTAGTTGTTCTTCAGCGACAGCATGAAACGCCACCACAGGCGGTCATACTCGCGCTGTTCGCCACGGTAGGCGGCGATCGGCTCGGCGTACTTCTCGAACATCACCATGCCAACACGATAGTCGGCACCGAGTTGCTTCTGCTTCGCCTGCAGTCCGATCAGACGGGCGCCGACACGCACGACTCCGTTGGAGCCCATGAGTGCGTAGCCGATCAGGATCCAGAGCAGCAGGTGTTGAATCTGGTAGACCTGACCGAAGAGCGGAATGTTGTAGGTGAGACCTTCTTCAGCCTTCCAGAGAACGTGGCCGAAGAGGCAGAACGTCACCACCGAGTCGACGATGGAGAACATGAAGGACATCGCCGCCGAGCACATGGCAGGCACGTCCTGCTGGATGCGTTCGTTCGGGTTGTCCGGGTTGCGCGACAGGCTGATCGGGTAGTAATGCCGGGCCTTGGTCATGTACAGACGCATCATGAAACGCGTCGTGAACATCGTCCACTCGAGAGTGAGCAGGTTCTTGACGTAGGAATAGACCGGTCCGAGAATCGTGTAGATGCCCAGCACGGTGGCGAACGACCAGAGAATTTGCGTGAACGCGGCGGCGTTCTTCTCGGTGATCGAGTTCATGAACGCGCCGTTCAGGCTGTTCATCTGCACGGCCAGCATGTTGACCAGGTAGATGCCGAGACCCGAAAGAGCGATCAGCAGCCACGCCTTGACGAATTCCGGAACGCTGAACAGCTGGCGACCGGCGATGAAGCGCGGCAGCGGCAGCAATGATTCTTGCCATTCCGGCTTGGGCAGGCTCTGCCAGAACTTGCGGAAGACGGCAAGCCCGGCGACGATTTCGGCGGCGATGAACCACTGCCCGAGGGCGGCGTGCATGCCATCGCTCACCGGAGAGGTGAGGAAGAAATACAGCGCTGCGCCGCCGGCCAGCCAGGCGAACGGCATTGCCACCGTCTTCGGTGTCAGCGCGTTCTTGAAGCGATGCGCCCAGGGAACCGGAATTCCCTTGGGGATGGTGACCACCCACTTGTCGGTGGAGAGCAGGAAGGGGTAGAAGAAGCCCCAGATTCGACCGGCAGAACCGTGCGTGTCACGCTTCTTGTAGAGGTCGACATAGCCGAACGAAAGCACTGATGCCGCAAAAGCAATCAACTGCCAGGAGAGCCAGACGACTGGCTTAGTCAGACTAGAGATACGATTGAACATCGCATACTCCCTATGTTTTGGAGCCGTCTGCCCGCAGGCTAGAGCGACTCTGGTTACTTCAATGACTGGCCAGACTGAGGGACTTCCGGTTATGGAAGTCCCTCAGAACTTTGGTGTTTGCCCTAGGGATACGAGGCAGAGACACCGTGACGTGGTGCCGTCGACCAGCCGCTCTTGCGGGGTTACTGGGCCAGCTTCTGCTGCAGCACGTTGCCGATCTGGTTGGCGAGCTCTTCGCCGAAGATCTTCTTGCCGAGCTGATTCATGCGGGTCTGGGTGTTCTTCATGGCGGCGTCGTGGATCGGGCCGACCATCTCGTTGGCGTCGTCGAGCGGCTTCATGGCCGCGTCGATGTCGGCGATCAGGGCGGCGATGTCCTTCTCGGCCTTGAGCTTGGCGCCGACCGCTCCGAGCTGCTCGAAGCCGCCCATGAGCTGCGCGCGCACCGGCATGACCTGCTGGTCGAGCGGCACGGCCAGGTCGATGACCTTCTGCACCGAAGCGGTGTAGCTGTCCTGGGCGGTCTTGGCGGCGGCGTCGTTGCCGGCGTTCTTGGCGTCGACGTAGGCCTTCGCGAGGGCGGGCAGTCCGTCCAGCTCGGTCTTGATCTGGGCCAGGGCGCCGGCCACCTCGGGCGAGCTGATGCCGGTCTTGAAGCGCGTCAGCACGGCGACCGCGCCCTTGTGGTTGGCGTCGTAGATCTCGGCCTGCGACTTGCCCTGCACCGCGGTGGCGGCGGCGGGGGTCTTGGCCTTGGGCGGCGCAGCCATGGCGACGCCCGAGAGGGAGGAGAGAGCGAGGGCCGCAGCGGCGGCGGCCAGAACGATGGACTTGCGGATCATGGTAGTTTCCTTGTCAGTTACATGCCACTGCCGGCAGTGGCTGGATGAAATCCGGCGTCCGCACTCGAGTGAGAGCGGATTAAGAGTCGACGGCGCACGCAGTTGCCACCGTGAAGTGGTTGACCGCGTGCGCCTGGTTCGTCGAAGTGTTCAACAGGCGCAGCTGTTACTGCTCCTGCGATTCGTCCAGCTTGGTGAGCGGCAGCCGATCGGCGGCGTCCCGCTTGGCCATCTCGTCTTCGAAGCGAGCGTCGTTGATCTTGGCGCGCTCGGCTTCGATCGCCCGAACGGCCTTGATGTGCGCCGACAGTTCACGCAGAGTGGCGACAGCCACATCGCGCTGAGCGTCGGTCTGGCCGTAGTCCTTGGGCTGTTCGACGATCTTGTCGGGGATGATGCCCTTGTGCTTGGTATCCATGCCACCGGGATAGAACTGCCCGTTGGTGATCTCCATGCCGCCACCTTCCGGAAGCGGGAGCTCCGGCATGATGGCACCCTTGCCGGCGCTGCCCTGACCGACGATGACGGCCCGGTGCGTCGCCTGCAGTGCGCCCGCGAAGATTTCCGAGGCGCTGTAGGAGTCGACGTTGATCTCGACGGTGATCGGCATGTCGGGCGAAATCGCCGGCAGAAGCGGGTTCTGTTCGACAAAGCCGGGGTTGCGAGCAGCGGCGACGCCGTAAGACGGGTCGTACGCAACGCGCTTGGCGGCCTGGATCTGCTTCTCGGAGTCAGGGTCGGTCGTCTTCTTGGTGGCGATGATGGAGAAACCATCTGCCATCGAGGTCTCGACCTGGGTGAGCGTGTTGGCGCCCACATCGCGCTGCACCTGCTTGAGGATCAGACCGCGCGGCACGAGCATCTCGAGCATCGCCGTGACGTAGTCCAGGCGACCGCCCGGGTTGCCGCGCACGTTGATGTTGATGCCGATCATGCCGGCCTTCTCGGCGCCGGTGATGGCGTCGTAGAAGTCGTCGAGCAGGAAGTCGTTGGTGAAGTTCTCGATCTCGATGTTGCGGATGCCGTCGACATCGTGGATGGTGACAGCACGCTGCTTGACCGCATCGCGGGTGAGCGTGAAGGTGAGCGGAATCAGCTTGCCGGCAGAGTTCTTGCGCAGCACCTTGAGCCCGACGGACGAACCCAGGTCACCGCGAATCAGCTTGATGGCGGCGTCCTGGCCCATGCCCGCGACCGGAGTCCAGACGATGGGGTCGGTGCAGCCGTCGGGCTTGCAGAACGTGCCGACGTCGGTGACGATGTCGCCCGCCTTGAGGATGCCATCAGCCGGACCCTGACGCACGGGGGCGTCGATGATCAGCTCGTGGCCGGGTCCGATGATCGCAAGCGCGCTCATCTTCTCCTCGTATTCCTTGCGGGTCAGGCCGGAGGCGGGGGCGTTGCCGAAGATGGCCTTCTGGATCTCCCACATGTTGTTCATGCGGAGGATGGCGCCGATGCCGCCGTCGAGGACCGGATGCCGCGACTGCTTGTCGATGGCCGCGGCTTCTTCGGCGTTGTGCACGAAGTCGAAGCGCTCGTGCGTGAAGTCGCGGGCGCGGCGAATCAGGGCGAAGGTGTTCTTGATGCGATCGGCTTCGGAGACGCCGTCCATCTTCAGGTAGTCCGAGTTGATCCAGACCTCGGGAGCGAACTGCTTCTCGAACTCGGCGCGCTTGGCGTCATCGGCCAGCGGCATGGAGAAGGCGCGGATGAGCTGGAACGCGCACGTGTACTCGTGCACGCTGTTGAAGATGCCGGGCGCCTTGGAGCGGCAGTCGTTGTCGATGCCCGCCGAGTTGGCCTTGGCAGCGACGGTGGGGGCGGGAGCGGCCTTGGCCGGCTTGGAGGTTGCAGGGGTCGCCGGCGCCTTCTTGGCGACGTAGACGAAATCAGACGAGACCGGCGGCGAGGCGAAAACGCCAGACGCCGGCAAAAGCAGGGCGACGACAGCAGCCGTCACACGCAGGAACTTTTTCATGATGGGACTCCTAACGGTCACGAAGGAGCGGACCGAGTTGTGTCGATTCGACAGTTCGCGCGCCGCGCGGTTGCTGTCATCTGCAAAGTTGTCGCCAGTCTCCGTCGACGTCGAAGGTTGGCGCATGATTCTGTGAGTAAAGCGGTCGTAGTAAAAAGCGAGGGCAAAAGCATGCTCCCGTTGATTGGACAGCGCTCAGTCGCAGCATCTCGAACCTGGGGGCTCGATTTGCAGTCGGAAGTTCAACCCGGGGCGAACTTAGCGGAGCCGTTAAACCTATCTGTGAATCCACGCCGAGCCATGATTTATCTCAGTTCTTCTCGAGCCAGTGCCGTATCTCCACAGCGGTGAGCTGGTGGAAAGTGCGGCTAAAGTGCGAGCTGGCTTGAGGTGTGAGGTTTGCTCGTGGCTTTGGGTCGGACGATGGATATGCCCTATATCTCTATCAAGTCTTAAGATTCTGAGCTACAAAACTTTTGTATACACGCGCGCGTAATATCTGTTTACATAATTACATGGGGACTGCAGTGATCGTCCGAAACGGGCTTCCCATAAGCTTCTCAGGTGCACACCGCGGAACCCGGCCAGTATGTAACGCAGTCATCTGAGCTACGCGAAGACGGGGATATTTTGCTCAAAAGGCAACTGGTGACGATGCACGTTTTTCTTGTCTGTAAATCAGTCACAAATGGTGCCATCTTGCGCTAGCCAAATCTCAAGCATCTGGGTGCTCTGGTTGCCTTCGAAGTGTTAAACGAAGCGCGTGACCTTGCCTTCAGATTCGCACAGCTAGATCAGGTTCATAACAGTTTTTCCGACCTGACAAAGTTCGTGCGAGGAAAGTCTTGAAAAATGAATAAGTAGTACGTTTCTGGTATGTCGAGAATCAAATTTTTTGGTCAAAAAGTGCAGTCCAGTAACGTCACCCGTGGTGGCACATGAACCTTGAAACCTCAGCTATTTGTACGTCTCAATGATTAGCACAAGCAGCGCGAGTCTGGGTTGATGGCTCCAACTTTGATTTTTTTCCGATATCGGAAAAAATTGTGCAGGCGAAACCTCTTCTCAGCTTGTTGATATGGGTCGCATCGTATACGGGGTCCTTCATTCAGGGCTTAACTAACCGATTATGGCCGGCTTGATTGCTCTGGCGAACTGTTGCACTCGCCGTCCGATGCCCTGGTCAGGAATGTTTATGAACGACCATAAGAATTCGCCTGCTGTCACATGCCCGTCGATGTAGGAATAGCGAGTGCTAACCAGATCGAGTTCGTATTCTCGAGCGGCTTCGATAATCTCTTCATCTGACGCCAGCAAGTGAAACCGGACTACAAGGTGGGTGCCCGAATTCTCTCGCGAGATAGTCGCCTTTCGCCCGAAATGGTGGGCAATTGCTTGCACTAGAGTCTGACGACTTTTGTTGAAGACCGTTCTGGTTTTCTGGATGTGTCGCTCCAGTTCGCCTTCGTTGATCAGGTCGGTCAAGACGCATTGTTCGAGCATAGGCAAATCTTTTTCGCCGCTAGCTTTGGCCAGTTTTACTACAGGCACTAGCTCTGGTGGCAAAACAACGAATGCCAGACGAACCAGTGGAAATAGCATTTTGCGAAAGGTCGTCAGATAAATTACCCTGTCATTCTCATCCAGCGATTGCAAGGCCGGAATCGGCCTGCTGCCGTACCGATACTCGCTGTCATAGTCATCTTCGATGATGTAGATATTGCGGGTTCTGGCATATTCGAGCAATTCCAATCGTCTTGGCAGCGACAGGGCCACACCAGTCGGCTCTTGCAGAGAGGGTGTGGTCAAAATTATTTTGGGCGTCTCCGCCATCTCATGCAACTTACTAACCTGCAGTCCTTGTTCGTCGACAGAGACAGGAAAAATATTGGCGCCCTGGTAAGCAAAAATTCTTCCGGCACCTACATAGCCCGGATTCTCGACGACTGCCAGATCACCCGGGTTGAGAAGCACTCGAGCAATACACTCCAGAGCCTGCTGATAACCAGAAAAGACGGCAACCTGGTCGGCACAGGTTTTTACTGCTCTGGCCCGCGATATGTAAGCGGCGATTGCCTCGCGAAGTTGTGGGTAGCCTTGCGGGTCGCTCCAATATTGAAATGCATCGCTGTCCGTTGATTTCGTATAGTGTGCTACTTTTCTCCGCCATTGAGAGAGTGGAAGCAAGTCTAGAGGCAGACCTCCATAATTTAGAGCGGTGGTGAAATACGGGTTCTGTTCGCCAACTGTGGCAATAGAAACTATGCGTTCGCCATATTGAGACAGTTTCGGTGGTGACTGAGTTGTTTGCGATCTTTTTACCGGTTGTGATTTTGCAGGCGCTGCACCAGTTACATCCGGCAGTTCTCGGCTGACGCGTGACCCGGCTCCTCGACCGGCTTCCAGATAGCCTTGTGAGGTGAGTGTGCGATAACTTTCCACTACCGTAAAGCGAGAGACTCCTAATTCATCGGCAAGATTTCTCGTGGCAGGAAGAAAGTCACCCGGCTTTAATTGGCCGTTCAGGATTCCACTGCGAATTTGATCCGACAGTTGTTTGTAGAGCGGATCTTTTAAGTCGGGGTTCAACAGAATCGGGAACGGTAGTGTCGCGGGTGGCATAAATAGGATGGTTCCGGGGTGGGATGGGTGAAAACGAAGAAATCGGATACCTTTAGCAGTCCACAGTCTCGAGATAATCTGCAGTAGTTCAATTTGGAGAAATGGTATGTCCCAATCCAATTTACCCACATCTCGACCAGTCCAGCGCTGGCGGTTTCCTTTAACCCCTTCTTAATCGGAGTGGTGGCACCATGATCATGGTGACTGTATTTGAAAGGATCAAATCGTGCAAAAACGTAGGAAATCTCAAATTCGTCCATGGTTCAAGAAGCTCATTTTTGGCGCGATAGTGTGGTTCGCCAAGAAGGTTCTCGAGCCGATTCCTGTACTGAGTGCTGTAGCCGAAATAGTTGCTTTCGCTGTTTAGTCGATAGCGATTCTCAACTCTGGATTATTGAACCTCTCGCACAGTTGATCTGCTGAGATCGGCTGTTTGAGCCGGTCTTCTGCGAGGGAAAATTTCGAACCGCGCTTATATTATAAGCGTTAGTAGAAATTGGAGAAAAAATTGAGAGAGGCAGAGACAACCAGCGTCCCTCCCTCCCTCAATCTTTAGTTTCTTTCAGTCCTCGTCGACGCGCTTGTTTAGCGCTTCCGTGAGAAGATCAGATCGATGAGATCCTTGAACTTCTCCATTGCCTTCTCAGAGCGAATCTTGAGAGTTGGCGTGAGCAGACCATTTGCGACGGTTGCTTCAACGGGAACGATCTCGTACTGCCCGATTTGCTCCCAGTGCTCCAGGGTGGCGTTGGCCTTGGCGACTGCCTCGGCGACCGCTTCTTGAACAATCGTGTTCCTGGAGAAGGCGAACATTGAATCGGCGTGTACGGTCGCGGTCGAATTGGACTTAGCCAGAAGTGCTGCGGCTGCGATCTGATTGACGAAAATGAGCGCTCCGATGAAGGGGCGGTCGTCTCCGATGGGCACCACGTATTGAACGATGGCGCTGCCGTCGAAGGCGTTCTCGATGTTCTCGGGCGAATAGTACTTGCCCTGTTGCGTTTTGCCTTCACGCTTCTTGCGACCGGTGATGTAGAGGAAACCGTCCTCATCCATCCAGCCCAGGTCGCCTGTGTTGAACCAGCCGTCGTTGTCGAACGATTTCGCGTCGACGTCGGGCAGGTTGTGATAGTTCTTGATGATGGCGTCACCACGCAGGTAGATAATCTGTTTCGTCGGGTCGGGGTTGTCTTCGTTGACAACGAACTTGACCTCAACGCAATCGATCATCCTTCCAACCGAGCCCTTACGATTGCTTTCGTTGGTCTCGGCGGCGATGCCGCCTGTGGTCTCAGTCATGCCGTAACCCTGGCGAAGATTGAGACCCAGCCTGTTGAAGAACGCGATCACCTCGGGGTTGATTGCCGCACCGCCCGACATGAGCAGGCGCAGGCGACCACCGAGCTTGCCGCGGATCGTCTTATAGACGACCATTTGAGCGAGACGACGGCGCGTCGCGGTGAGGGGGTTGAAGGTTGCCGAGTCATCGAAGGCCCAGGCAATCATCTTCGCCTTGATACCGGAGGCGGTGCTCAGCTCATGGCTGATCTTGTCCTTGATCTTGCGCCAGACTGCTGGTACGCCAATGAGAATGGTCGGACGCACAACAGGAAGTGTGTCGGCCAGTTCGTCGGTGCGACAGAAGGCAGTCGGAACAGCATTCCAGAGACACATGCCCATGCCGTTGACGCGCTCATAAACGTGAGCGAGCGGCAAGTAGCTCAGGTAGACGTCAGTCTCACTGAAGTTGAAGCCGTGGCGTACCAGAGCCTGGCAAGCTGCGGCTATATTCCCGTGACATAGGGGCACACCTTTGGGCTTGCCGGTCGACCCAGACGAGTAGATGATTGTTGCCGTCTGGTTGGGGTCGATGGTGGCGAAGCGGTCGTAGCAGATGTGCTCGTATTGCACAGTGTGGAAAACTCGGGTTGCGGCCTCTCCGAACTTCAGCTTCGGGTGAGACCCGAAGGGTGTGTCGGGAGATGCATTGCGACCCGCATAGTCAGGGGCGTTGCTCAGCGCTTGTGAGAACAGGGCTGCATGGAAGCCTACGATCTGGTGCTCGACGGCAGCTGCCTTGTAGAGCTGTCCCAGGTCATCGGAGAGAAGAAACTTTGCTTGCGCATCCAGGAGGATCTCACAGGCTCCCTCCGCGGATGTGTTGGGGTAGATGGGAACTGTTACACCGCCGAGGCTCTGCACGGCGAGGTCGGTCCAGACCCACTCAGGTGAGTTCCAGGCGAGAATCGCGACGCGGTCACCTTTCTGGAAACCGTGCGCGGTCAAGTAAGCCATCAATTCTGCGACGATGTGCCCGCTCTCCTTCCACGTGAGAGTGCGGTAAGCCTTGGGCTTGACGCGCACGATCACAGGAGGAATGAGGGCATGAGCACCACCGACGATGCGGGTCTCGGATGGTGCCTGATTCTTCACAAAAACTGCGGGCTTTTCAGGCTTTTCAAACACGTGCGTCCAGAAACGGCGCACGAGCGATTCGTTTAGATGCTGTGCCATTTTTTATTCTCCAAGCCGGTTTCTCGGCTCGTTTGGGAGTGGCTCAAGCAATCGGCCGGCTGCGCAAATGACCATGCACTTGCGTAGCCCTCCGAAAGTTGGCGTCTTGAGGGAACACTCCGGACTGATTAACTAAGCTCTCGGCAGAAATAACAGCACCGTATCCGCCACCACACTCTTCCAAAAATGGAGTGCGTTGAGGATCAGGTACTGGTAGGGCGCTTTCGAGAAATTAAAGCTAGGGGGAAGGGTGGAAACATTGAGAGACTTCTACAAGCTACATAAGTGGCCTTCAGTACTTCAAATGGAATTAGAAAACTCCGCGCGCTGGCGCGGAGTCTCTTCAAGAGCTCTGTTGGAACGCTTTATTGCTTTGCGCTCGGGTTTTTGACCCGTCCACAAGAGCTGATTGTAACGAAAAGGTTGCAAAGGTGAACAAGCATCGTAAAGTGTGATCCAGTGAGCTTGCTCGCGTCTCTCGTTACAGACCATTACAACAAACGCAAGCTAGAACATCTTTGCAACTTTGTCCGTGATTGGTTAAACCACTTCTCTTGTGGTGTCGCATCTGGTGGCAGGCGGCGGCGCAGTTTTTTGTGCTTACCGCAGCACTGTTTAAGCATTTCGGGTCTAACTCAAATCGATATTGGAGAGAGCTTCAGAAAACGGCGCCCGACTCTTCTTGATAACCATCTCTGAATATCTAGACGAGTTGAGCTAACCGCTTAAGCGATATCTGTGCAGCTTTTTACTTCAAGTGATTTTCAACTACAGCTTCCATCATGAGCTTGTTCATTACTAGATCACGTTCATAGGATGTCTGAGTTATCTGTCTTCATTTTCTTTCAGTCACCAAAGCCCTTTCTTTCAACCCCATTAACTTTCTAACCTCCCCCAACCTCGTTTTCACGCGAGGTCAACCAACAGCACCGATGGAGATTTAACCCCGCGTAGCAAGCGGCCCCATTGGTCTGAGACACAGGAGCGCGCCATGAAGCCGAAGTTTGGCTCTGGTGCTCGCCGTCTCTCTGCCTCGAATCAGATTCACCTGGTTTGCAGCAGCGGAGGCTCGCGAGCGATTCTCGGTAGCGCTGGAGCAATTGCCGCCATAGAGCAGGCGGGTCTCAAAGAGTTCGTGTCAATAGGCGGAATCAGCGGTGGTTCCATTCCGACTGCCATGTTCGCAGCCGGTCTGGGCGGCGTTGAGACTCTCCGTCTTGCCGTAGACATCGACTTCTCCAGCATGCTTACCCGTCACGGCAGCATCGGTCGCATTCTTCTCGCTTACATCATGCAGGGTCGTCTCGCTCAGACTCGTCCGCGCAAGGGCGTTATGAGTTCCGAGAAGCTCGGCGTGTACCTCGATGAGAAGGTGCCGGTCTGGCCCGATCGTTACTGGACAATGGCTGTCCAGGGCGACAACAAGATTTTCTTCACCAAAGATGGTGTCTTCGAGTTGACGCCGCAGGGCAAGCGCAACGTACTCTCCAGCAAGCCTGCGCCTCTGGGCCTGGCTGTGCGGGCGAGCTGTGCTGTACCTGGCATCATCTCGGCTGTGCCCTACAAGGGACGTTTTCTCTTCGACGGCGCCTTGACTCGCGAAGGGCGTTGCCCGATCGCGCTGCCGATTGAGCACATGAGTGCTCTGCCGGAGAACATCATCGGCGTCGATGCCGGCGACGATGACAGCAAGTGGTCTCAGCGCCTGACCAGGCTCTGGGGGCTGCTCTGCGGTGGCAACTGTGTCCCCCACATTGAGGAGAAGGTGCTCACCGAAGATGATGTAGCAGTGCTGATCAAGCCCGATCTGGGCTTCTTCCGCTCGCTGCAGTTTACCCTCACACGCGACCAGAAGTGGCGGGCCGTCATGGCCGGCTACGTGGCCGCGGTGCAACAGCTCGCCAGGGCGGGCGTACTCGACGGCGAACAACTGGAGATGATGATGGTCGTCGTCTCCGCATTCCAGCGCATCGAGTCCATGTGCAAGTTCTCGGAGGAAGGCGTTCTGACGCGCTTGACCGAGCAGCTCATGCGTGAGCACAAACTGTTCTAGCTATGTGGAAACCAGGCCAAGACAGAAGCCCGTTCAGACCTGGAGTGGACGAAAGTCCGCGATACAGTTCTCAGCGGAGGTAGCTTCGGAGTCCTCACCTGGTTTTCAGCAGGACAGGCACGTGCACACAACTGTTTCAAACTGGGATAAAGTAACTTCAGTGTCGGCTCTCTCGTCGGCACAAAACTAAGAACAGTGGTGCTTACGCACCCACGCTGTTCTCCAAAGGAGAATACCAATGAACGACAGGAAAAGAGTCTGGCTCGTCAGTGGCAGCCGGACCCCGATCGGTTCTTTCGGCAAGTCGCTTCGCGGTCTCACCGTCGACAAACTTGGTGCTCATTCGATGAAGCATGCGCTTCGTCGCGCCGGCATCACAGGCAATGCGATCGACGATGTCATCTTCGGGCACGGTTATCAGACCTCCTACACGCTCAACACGGCGCGTGTGGCGGCCATGGAAGCCGGCATTCCCGACTCGGTGCCTGCACTGACCGTGCAGCGCCAGTGCGGCTCCGGTATGGAGTCGACCAACCTCGGCATGGACAAGATTCAGCTCGGACGCGCGGGCATCGTGCTCGTCGGCGGCGCCGAGTCGATGTCGACCGTGCCCTACCTGATCGACGGCAGCAACCGCTGGAAGGGCTTCATGGCCAAGCGCTTCCCCAAGATCGTGCGCCTCGGTCCCTTCCCGGCTCTGTTCAAGATGGCTGACAACGGGCTTGCCCCGACGCGTCTGGTCTGGGACATGAAGTCGGTCTACATGGCAGGCACCGCTCAGCGCGTTGCCGACACCTACGGCATCACGCGCGAGGCGGCTGACGAGTACTCCCTGCGCTCGCAGGAGCTGGCCAACAAGGCCGTTAAGTCTGGCCGTTTCGACCTCGAGATCGACCCGATCGAGATTCCCGGTCGCGGCTTCTTCGCTCGTGACGAGCACCCGCGTTCGACGAGCCTGGAGAAGCTCTCGGCCCTGCCGACGGTGCTCAAGACTCGTTCGATCACGGCCGGCAACAGCTCTGGTATCAATGACGGTGCCTGCGCGCTCGTGTTGGCATCTGACGAGAAGGTGCAGGAGCATGGTCTCACTCCGCTCGCCGAGCTGGTCGACTACGCAGTCGCCGGCATCGACCACGAGCAGATGGGGCTGGGTCCTGTGGTGGCCATCAACAAGCTTCTGGCGCGGAACAATATGACGCTGGCCGACATCGACCTGATCGAGATCAATGAGGCTTTTGCCGCTCAGTACCTGGGCTGCGAGAAGCTTCTCGGTCTCGACCGCTCGAAGGTCAACGTCAACGGCGGCGCCATCGCCATGGGTCACCCGATCGGCATGTCGGGCGCCCGGGTTATCCTCACTCTCGCCCATGAGCTCAAGCTCAGGGGCCTCAAGCGCGGCATCGCTGCGCTGTGCATCGGCGGCGGCATGGGCATCGCAACCCTGATCGAGCTTCCGTAATCTCAGCGCACTACGCGCGACGCTCATCAGGCGTTCAAGAAAAAAGAAAGAGGTCAAATATGGCTACCGCTATTACCAAAACGCTCCTTCCGAGCGGAGTTGCGCTTGTCACCCTCGACCTTCCCGACAGCAAGATGAACTTGCTGGGCGAGACGGTGATGCGAGAACTGAACGACGTTCTCGACCAGGTCGCAGGCGATTCCTCCGTCAAGGGGCTCGTGATTATTTCCGGCAAGAGCGACAACTTCGTCGCCGGCGCCGACATCAAGGACATTCGGGCGCTTCAGAATCAGCCTTCCATCAAGGCTTATGAGGCGGCCAAGATGGGCAAGATGATCCTCGCCAAGATCGAGGCTCTGCCCTTCAACACTGTTTCCGCCATCAACGGCATCTGCCTGGGTGGCGGCACTGAGCTCTCGCTCGCGTGCAAGTTCCGCATCGCGACCAAGAGCAGCAAGACCAAGATCGGTCTGCCCGAGATCCAGCTTGGTTTCCTGCCCGGCTGGGGTGGGTGCATCCGTCTGCCGCGTCTGATCGGCATCCAGGAGGCGCTCAAGATCATCACCACAGGCGGTCAGGTGGACGCTGACAAGGCGTATCGCCTCGGTCTGGTCGATGAGCTGGTCGACGTCGAGAAGCTCGCTTCTCGCGCTGAGGAGATCGCTCTGAGCGGCAATCCGAAGCGTGGCAAGCGTGCCCTGAGCTTCAAGGATGCAGCGCTGGAAGGCACGGGCATCGGTCGCAAGCTGCTCGCCAGCCAGGCCCTGCCCATGGTCAAGTCGAAGAGCAAGGGTTTCCTCGCGCCTTACGAGGCGGCGAAGGTGATCATCAACTCCTACAACCAGTCGCTCGAAGACGCCTACGAGGCTGAATCTCAGGCGTTCGGACGTCTCGCCGTCACTTCGGTTTCGCACAACCTGGTCGGCATCTGGGCCGCCCAGACCGATTCGAAGCGCATGCCGGAAGGCTTTGCGCCCAGCATCAATGTGAAGAAGGTCGGTGTTCTCGGCGCCGGCGTCATGGGCGCAGGCATCGCGCAGTCGGCTCTCTATGCCGGCTACGAGGTGGTGCTCAAGGACATCAAGCCCGAGTTCGTCGAGAAGGGCGTTGCCACCATCAAGGGGCTCTTCGATGGTCTCGTCGAGAAGGGCAAGATGTCTCAGGCCGACGTCGACGCGAAGATGGCGATGCTCAAGGGCACCTGCGACTTCGCTGACCTGGCTGATTGCGACCTCGTCGTCGAGGCGGTGGTCGAGATCATGAAGGTGAAGCAGGATGTGCTCGTCGAGCTCGAGCGCGTCATCAGCAAGCCTTTCATCTTTGCCACCAACACGTCGTCGCTCTCTGTGACGACGATGGGCGAGAAGGCTCGGCACCCCGAGAACGTGCTCGGGCTGCACTTCTTCAACCCGGTGCACAAGATGCCTTTGGTCGAGGTCGTGAAGACCGAGAAGACGTCGGAAGAGGCAGCGGCTCTGGCTCGGGCATTCGCCATGAAGCTGGGCAAGACCGTTGTCGTCACCGCCGACGCTCCCGGTTTCGTCGTCAACCGCATTCTCGCCCCCTACCTGCGCGAGGCCATTCTGCTCATGCAGGAAGGTGTGCCGCTCGAGGACATCGAGAAGGCGATGAAGGACTTCGGCATGCCGATGGGTCCGCTCGAGCTGCTCGATGAGGTCGGGCTCGACATCTCCGAGAAGGTCATTCATGTTCTGCATGATGCCCTCGGCGATCGCATGTCTCCGCCTGCGATCATGGAGGCTATCAACGCCCTCAAGATCGTCGGTCGCAAGGGCGGCAAGGGTATCTACGTCTACGATGCTCCCGGTGGCCGGCGCAAGTCTTATATCGAGAAGATCGGCAAGGGCTGGCGCAAGAAGAAGGTCAAGAAGTACGTTTTCAACCCGGATGTCGTGGCTGCCATCAAGGCGCCGCGCAATCCCAAGACCACCGGCGAGATCCGCGATCGGCTCGTGCTCGCGATGGTCAACGAAGCAGCTCGGGTGATGGAAGAGGGCATCGTCAGCGATCCCTCCCAGCTGGACCTGGCCATGATCTTCGGCACGGGCTTCCCTCCCTTCACGGGCGGGTTGCTGCGTTACGCTGATCAGACCGGTCTTCAGAATGCTTCCCAGAAGCTCACCTTCCTGGCGCAGGTTTCGGGGGCGAACTACTCGCCTGCCAATCTGCTCGTCGAGAAGGCGCGTCAGGGCGGCACCTTCTATCAGAACTAGTCTCCGGGCTCTCGTTCAGAGTTAGAGTCTAAACGAAACTAAACTTGCCACCGCATGCGGCAGTCACGTGACTGTCTTCACATGCGGTGGCATTTTTCGAGAAGGATACATCATGGCACTATGGCAAATCGCCTTGTTCTGGCTTACGGCCGGACTTGCCTGGGGCATTGCAATCGGGTTCATGGACAGTCGCGACATCTGCGGCGTCTCTGCCCCCGGCAAGCCCTTCCGTCAAATCATCGGTGGTCTCATGGGTTATGGCTTCGCCTGCCTGTGTTTCCAGCACGTGGACCCCGAAGGTGGACACACAATTCTCTGGTTGCTCGAAGTCGTGACTGTGTCGCAGCTGGTCGGCAACTATGTTCGAAACTGGCTGAGGTAGCAACCTTCAGGCAGTGGACTCGTCTGTCCAGTAGTTTGTTGCCCTGAGATGTGAAAGGTTGCTTCACCAGATATGGTGCTGCGCCGATCATGCGCTGGGCGGCTCATAAATTCATCTTAGCTGGACCTTAAGCCAGACCCCTTCCCGGGGTTTGGCTTTTGCCTCAAATCTATTAATTTATATAGTTGCTATCTGTTTCAGTCTGCATGACTACTCCCATTTTGAATGCGCTTCGGACGAGGTAGGTTCAAAATGGGAGTAGAGGGGAATTTAGTTTTGCACCAGGGCTCCGCAAGTCAGGCTGGAAGTGCACGGCACTTCATCCATAACCAGGGTGGAAGGATCCAGGAGGTCTTTTCGACCATACACTTGAGTATTGCCGACTAAAATGTACCCGTCGTCTCCGCGAGCATTCAAGACGACGCTGATTCGTTCTATGTTCGCACCTTTGAAATTTCCGTTGAAGCTATCCAGATCCTCGGAAGCAACGTACCATCCATTCCCATCTTTAATCTGGGCTGGATGGAAACTACCCAGTGTGCCGAGAAGATAATCATTGCGTCCATCTAAGCGCCTCAGGCATACATACACGCGAACATTCGAGATGTTGACACCAACGGGTTTGAAATAGATGCTGAAGCGAGGTCCTGGTGATTTCTTCTGGGGAATGAAATTGGCCGCACTGCCGGTGCCTGTGTAGAATGTGCCCCCCGAGTAACCGTCGTTACTGAGGCTGATGGCCGTGTCGCCACCACCAAATCCATATTTTTTTCCTTGATTTGGGCCAATCAGCTTGACGTAAGTCGATTGCAGGTGACCTGCTGGTACGCCAGTGTCAAGGCAAGTGAATCGTTCGATTGTGCCATCTCGTTCATCTGCCATAGCTGCACTGCCCATAGTGGCAGCGCATATCGACAGCATGGAACCCACGGCTAACTTGACAATTTTATTCATAATGCCTCCTTGGCTAACTGATTACTTTGTATGACTTTGAAATCCGCGACGCGAGCTGGCTGCAATATAATAGCCTGTGCTTCGCATATGGTGGCGGCTCGATGCAAATTTCTCTTCGTCCTCCGCGATCGCACCTGCGATTTGCCCGTGCTGCGCATTGATTCTCTTCTTCGGAGTGAATTCCGACTAAGTGAGTGTCTGTTTTATGGTGACTGTGACCATTGCGCTGTGGGCAAGTGGCTGCAGCCTCTCTCTGTAATTACTATGCCCATGTTCTGCTTTGCTATAAAGTCAGTTATTTGAATACTTATGAGAGGTTGCAATCAAACCCGCATGAGCAGCTGATAGAGAAAATGTATCTGGTTGTGAATACACCATTTGTTTAGAATCAAAGGCGTGACTTTTGCCAATGCTCGCAGCTTGACTGCAAGGGCTTTTCAGGCTCTAGAGTGTTCAAAGCCATCTACCGGGAACACAGTAGATGGCTTTGAAGCACTGACAATTCAAAATGGGGAGCAGACCAGAGTATTGGTGCATGACGCGGCGTCCATCACCAGCTTGGATGGGTCGAGCAGCTCCTTTTTGCTTAAGACCTGGGTGTTGCCCATGAGGATGTAGCCATTGTCTCCGGCGCTATCGAGGGTTAAGCTAATGCGGTTGATGGTGGCACCGGTGAATTCCCCATTGTAGTTATTCAGGTCTCCACCGACTGAGTACCAGCCGTTGCTAAGACTCGTCGCTTTATATCCGCTCAGTTGTCCGGCAAGATTACGTATCTCTCCATCTGCCTTGCGAATGCATACCAACACTCTGCAGTGATCTTGATTCACACCAACTGGTTTGAAGTAAATCTTGAATTGGGATTGTTTTTTTGCAAGAACAAATGTGGCGGCGCCTCCTGCATAATTTTGATAAAAGCCACGTGATTGTCCATCGTTTGAGAGTTTTAGAGCCATGTTACCGCCGCCAAAACCAAACTTTTGAGCCACTTCGTTAGCATTCAGGTTGACGTATTCAGCATTTATGTGCCCCGGTTCGACGCCACTTTGAAGGCAGACATACCTCTCAATGGTGCCATCTCGCTCATCAGCTTTCGCTTGTGTAGCGTGTATTGCGGCGCATGTAGAGAGCAACGTCACCATCGCTAGTTTGTGCAGTTTTTTCATATGTTTCCTCCTGATGCTTACCTATAATATCTGCTGTGCCGCATGCGGTGCCATCTTGTGAGACGATCATCATCTTAGAGTGACCTTTCCATCTGCTTACATGGCAAGAGCACTCTTGCATGCGCTTCTCCCGCTCGTTCGGCGCTGTAAGTCGGACGAGTCAGTGTTGGATGATGCGTGGCTGGACTTCTCGTGTTCGATTGGCTACAGTTTTCTCCGTATTTAGTATGCCCATAAACGGGCGAATATAAAGTGGTCTAGCGCGCGACACTTTGTGACCGCACGATAACCCGCACCGTAAGCCGTTAAATAGATTGTGTCTGCTTGTGAATACACAATTTCTTTAGATGTTTGATGCCGTTTCATCGATTTCTAAGTACGGACTCCGATCGGATCTCCAGGGTCTATAGCCTTCATAGGTGGTGGCAGTTTTGTTGGCAACAGTGATATTCTGGATGCTTTATGAGCAATTTGTTTCAACGAAATAGGTATGATGCAGCCGAAGTCTCAGCTGCTCTTGCTGAGATTTTGAAGTCGTTTAGTCAGGACCAGAGTGAGCTTCCATCTCCGGTTGTTCTCTGTTATGAAGTTGAAGGCGAGCCATTAGAACTATATTTCAGCAATGACGCTGACTTTGGCCGAGATCTGCAGATTGAACGAGCCACGGAGGTCTTCTTACGCCTGACTGAGTTCGATAACCAGGTACAGCAATCGTGTGAGAGCGATTTTCAACATAATCAACCCGATCGATCATACAAAGAGATGCTGGAGAAGCAGGGGCTTTCGGATGAAGCGGCATACGCGCTGCATCTGGCTTACATTACAATCGGCGTGAATTCAGCTAAGCTGCATTATTACGGCACATTCGTGAATACTGAGTGGGACGCAGAGTTTGCAAGAGATAACTCTGGGAATTGGCTGAAAGTCAATTTCTAATGACAAGTTGTTCTGCCTGTCTTTTTGCATTGTTCCGGTGCACAGGTAAAGAGATTAGCGTAGCAGCGATATTGTTATTGTCTTGTGAAGATACAAAAGTTTGCTGGCGTTGAACTGTTGAACTGCTCTAGCTTTTAGTTATCTCTATCCTCTCTTCTCTGACTTAAAAGAACTCAAGTCGTTAACTCTTGCCGTTTCAGAATCTTCTTTCTCTCTTTAGTGGGGAGAAGTACTTTTCCGTTCTCGTGCGGTGTAATTGCTTTTAGCACCGCATCTGGTATCAACCCGATCATTGCATCGTGGTTTTCCTCCAAACGAAATCGGCAAAAGGAGTGCCGACATGAGCAAATTGAAACAAATACCCAGCAGCGTTGGTGTGGGCTCAGTCGAGCTCAGTCAGCGTCGCATACTCGTAGACGGTGTGCCGCGCCAGCTGTTTGCAGGTGAGGTGCACTATTTCCGCCTGGCCAGGCACGACTGGGAGAATCGACTGCAGCTGCTGAAGAACAGCGGCTTTGACACAGTCGCGACTTACATCCCGTGGATCTGGCACGAGCTTCCTGACGGCGATATAGATGTTACCGGTCGCACTGATCCGCAGCGCGACCTGCCTGGTTTCATCGACCTGTGCGCCAGCTACGGCTTGAATGTCATCGTTCGACCCGGCCCCTTCGTCATGGCCGAGTTGAAGAACGAAGGCATTCCATACCGCATGTACAAGGCTCCCTTCGTCCAACCCGTGACATGGAAGGGTGCCCCTACCAGTACTCGAGTTCTCGACTATCTCGCACCGGACTTTCTGGGCGGTGTGGCTCAGTGGTATGACGTGGTCATGCCCGTCATCGCTTCACGTCTCAAGACGTGCGGCGGACCGATCATCGCTGTGCAGCTCGACAACGAGATTGGTATGTTGCAGTGGGTGTCGAACTGCCCCGACCTCAGCGACCATGCCTGTGAGGAGATGCGGCAGTGGTGCCTGAAGCGTTATGGCGTTGAAGTCGCGTCTGCCCGCATCGGTGCTGACGTCAACATGCCTCGTGAATGGGCGGACGCCTTGAGAAATCCGGCAGGCGCTTCTCTCGCCCTGCATCACGACATCGGTCTTTTCATGCGCGATCGCTTCAGGCGCTATGTGCAGACTTTGCGTGGTATGGCAGAGGCGCATGGTGTCTCGGGCGTCCCATTCGTGATCAATGTGCACGGCACTGGTGGCAATCGCGGATTGACATTCCCGATTGGTATCAGCCAGTTGTTCGAGTCCTATCGAGATCAGCCGCAGATGACAGCGGGTTCCGATATCTATCTCGGCGACCTGACCGTTTGCAATCTGCCCGATCTCTACCTGGTCAACGCCTTCATGGAGTCTGTGCAGGGACCGGACCAGCCGCTCACGTCGCTGGAGTTCGAAGCCGGCAACGGTAACTACGGTGACGATCTCAGCCAGCTCTACACGCCCGAGGCGGCTGAATTGAAGGCTCGTCTGTGCATCGCGCAGGGCAATCGGCTGCTCAATTTCTACCTGCACTGCGGTGGCGAAAACCCGCCGCTGCCGAGCACCGGAGACGGCATCGATCGCATCGCCTTCACCGGGCAGCGTCATGGATTCGCGGCGCCCGTCAGTCCCGAAGGCGCACTCAACGCCGCTTATGGTGGAATGGTTCGGCTGACCAACTCGCTGCGTGGCATCGAGCATCTGCTTGCCGATTCGCAGCAGCAGTTCGATGACGTGTCGATCGGCTTCGTTCCCGATCACTACCTGACGGAATACCGTTTCCAGGGGTCGCAAGAGCGTGCTGCGCAGGCGGTTGAGCTCGAGCGATATCGTGGCGCCGGACGTCGCGATGTGCTGGTGCGTTCGCTGCTTCTCAACGGCTTCTCGTTCCCGGCAGTCAATCTGCAGTCGGCGACGCCTTCCACGCGCGCACTGATACTTGCCACGGGCAGCACTCTGGGCCGAGATGTCCAGGAGCGGCTCGTTGACTATGTTCGCGCTGGCGGTACGCTCTTGCTGGTTGGACTGCTACCCGACCTTGATCATGATGGTGCACCATGCACGGTGCTGGCGGATGCGATCGGTTTGCGGTCCGCCGGACGCGTTTTCGACGAAGTGACTGCCAGAGGGAACTACTGGCCAAGCATTCGCGCTCACGGCTGGGCGGCGCCACGACCAGAGGTGCGTGCATCCTTCGCCCAATTGCTTGCTGCTCGTGACGGCAGCCAGCTTGAACCGTTCCTGACTGAGATTGAGAGCGGTTTGCCCTGCGCCGCTAGCGTTCGGTTTGGCAATGGTCGAGTGACTGTGCTGGGATGCGATTATCCTGTGCATCTCAGTTTCTATAGAGACCTCATGGACTCAATTGGAGTGACTCCGACTTATCGCCTTGATGCGGATGCCCCGGGAGTCATGCTGGTTCCGACCCGGTCCGGCAATGGACTGGAGCTGTTGCATCTCATCAATGTGGCACCGAATGCGGTTTCGGTTACGGTGCGAAAGGCCGGCAAGAAAAGCTTCGGAGGAAGACGCTTGACCGTTCCGGCTCGCTCGGGCTTTATTTTGCCCTGCGCTGCTGAGGGAGCGTCGCCTTCTGAAAGCTTGACTGCAACAATAGTCTGGTCGACCGCCGAGTTGATGCGTGAAACGAAAAACAGTATCACTGTGCGTGCGACTCAGCCGGGGCAGGACGTAGTTTTGCTCGAGACGGACCGGCGTGTTGAATGTCGTTCGGGCACGGTGCTTCGCAAGGGCAAGAGCGTGCGTGTTGTGATTGACTCCGCCGCCCAGAAAGGAAGACCGGTAACGATCAAGTTCTCAAGCCGGTTGCGCAAGCTCTAAAATTGCGCTGACTCAGGGTCGAGTAGTGTTGGAGTAATCCGGCACCACTCGACCCACCACTTTTTTTGGGCTTCTTTCTGCTATTTGTATTAGTAGAGGGGCTAGTATGTGTTATGAAGACGTTTGGCTTTGATTAGATGCTGCTGTTATCCAGATGACTGGCAACCGAGTTTCTGCCCGACAGGGCGGAATCGTTGTTGGTTATTTGGCTACAAAAGCATAGTAATGTGTTGGTAACTTTCTAAGGCTAAGCTTCAACTAACTGAAGCCCTATTACTACAGTTACTTCACTCACTCGACCGATACGGTTTTGCTCAGCGGCAGCCGCTTCGGAGGAAATTCGCATGTCTGTTGAGACTCAGCCAATCAAGTCTGCGAAGCCAGATGTTCACGAACATCAAGGGAATCGCAATCATGATAGTGCTGCCGGCTCGCTTTCCAGTTCAGTGTGGGACAGTATGAAGACTGCGAACCTGCCAAAGACTTCCCAGTCTGCTGGCGAATTTTTGATGTTTTCCAGTCCATTTTTAGATTCTAAAACGGGTACAGTCAATGCCAGGCTTGAGCCGATAAGCCCTGCGCAGTCATCGTCTGTTAAAGGACAGGAAGCTGTTAAGACCCGAAAGAATCCCGATGGCGGGCACACTGATACAGGCTCCGGAGCCAATGGTTCAACTGAAGTATCAACGTATGATCCTAGCGGCAAGCTTGTCTTTAAGCGCACGGATAATCGCGACGGCACTTACTCTGAATGGAAGGTCGACGCAAATGGCCATGTTTCAATACGCGAGAAAGGCTCTGACGGTTCACTTCGAGTCAGAGACGAATACCCGAATGGAAATTTCAAGGAGCAGACGACTTACAAAGACGGCAAGAAAAGCTCCATCAGCCACTTTGCAGATAATAATGGCGGTTACGTTGACGACAAAATCAATAGAGATGGGTCAGAAACTCTAAGTCACTTCGATCAAGATGGAACGCTCGTATTTAAATACGCGAAGAACAGTGACGGCAGCTTTTCTCAGCGCAAGTTGAATACTGCGGATGGCTCAATCGTTTTTCACGACGAGAAAGCAGATGGCAGTTATACAGAATCGAAGGTCGACAAATCCGGTACGTGGAAGACGACTCATACAGTCAATAAGAGGGACGGTAGTTCCGAAACTAAGAATTACGATCCTTCTGGGAAGCTTGTGAAAGAGCGGCAAGAGAAGAAGAACCACAGCTTCAAGGAGACTACATACGATGCTGACGGCAACAAAACAGTGCACGAGCAAGATGCGAAGGGTGACTATGCGGAACAGTTCTTTAATAGCAAAGGTGAGCGCATTAGTCCAACGATAGCTGTCGTCAAGGCTAGCCCGGAATTTGTTCAACAGGTCAAAGACGAGATTGCCAGGCTGCCGGAGTCAGTCCGCAAGTTGCTTGCTAAAAACGACTCAGTAATTGCGATTGCTGGAAAAATGTCAGACGTGGACCCGGCCCAGGCGAAGGAAAGACCTCGCGGTTATGAGAAAGGAGAAACGGGTGATGATTCCGGCGGATCGGAGCAACAACTGATTGGCAAAAATGGGAAGAAATTGGAACTTGCGATAATTGCTGAGAAGACGCGCTCTGGACTGACTGATGACATTGAAGGCACTGTCAGGCACGAGGTTGGGCACATGATAGATCATATGCTCAATGATTATTCGCATTCGGCAGTGTTCAAAGCCGCTTTCGATCAAGATGTCGCAAAGATGTCTAAGGAAACAAAAGAGTCCGAAAAGTATTTCCTTCAGAAGGGAAATCACGGCAAAGACGGCAGAGAAGAAGCTTTTGCTGAAGTAGTACGCGCGGTTACTGGTGATCCGACAGAGGCAAGAAATGCAGAAGTACTGAAACAGTTTCCTAAATTGGCTGAATTGATCAAAAAGAGACTCGGCGAACTTAACTAAACTGTCCTAAACCGCAGTAAGGCGCCGACTTCCTCAGCACCTACGTCGTGTCCCAGTAACATGTTTATCAATGCCAGCTTTCTCTTTCGAGAAAGTAATAAACTTGGGTCACACCCGGTTATTTTGCTGATGATTCTAATTGCTTGTTGGCATTTTCTTCTTGCCCTATGCAGATCTGAAAGTCGGATGTAGACTTCGGCAAGACCATCGTGAATGCGTGCCTGCAGCCAGATGTCGGCGCTATTCTTGGTTGCGTTTTTCAGTGCTAGTGTGAAAATCTCTTCCGCTTTAGTGAGATGATTTTGGATGGTCAGCAGCTCTGCTAACCTTGTCTGCGCCTTAATCGCAATGGCAAAATCACTTTTTGCGATCTCTTCGTATGCAGCCAGAAGCATACAATCTACCATATTAGATTCACCGCTCAGCCTCGCCGTCTCTGCAATTTGCAGATAGATGTCGATGGTGCGCTCGGCTAAACGGTCGTTTGTTTTCACAATCAGGTAGGTGTGCACGGTGGGAACACAATCACAATAATCTTCGTGCCTTTGCGGATCACTGTTGTATTCCACAGTTCTGCGAGGACTGCCGAGTGAAGGAGGATTTATACCATCGATGCAATTTTCAATTGACGCGCACCGACTCGTTTATCGCAACGTCCGCTAAGAGCAAAAAGCACTGTTCAGTGGGACTGTTACGAGGTGCTCGCTTAGTTTGAACATTGGTTTCACTATTTTGTTCTGCGTAAGCCTACGAGCAGATTCGTTCAAATTCACTTGAATACGGACGGATCCGTTGTTGCCTTGAAGACCAGATGTTGCATAACTTCAGGGCATTGTTTTGCGTCATCGAAACTTGAGGCGATCTTAGCGAATTTAGAGCTGATCTTGGTCTTAACTGCTACGGCTTAGCGCCTACTCTCTGCTCTTCGGGCAGTCTGTATTTGCTCCTGTTGTTCGCTTTCCTGTTGGTGCTATATGCGGTGCCTGCTCGCCATCGTGTTTCTTTGCGCGTCCTCCCGCGTCACTGATGTGGCGCCAGTTTTTATTGGAGAAAACCTATGACAATTCTTGCAGCAAATTCAGTCGATTCCTGGGGGATCAATTTCAAAGATTCTGTGCGCGTGCCAAAAGTTGCTAAACTCAGTGATTGCGCGGACTATGCAATTATTCTGGACGACCTTAATCAAGTGCAGACGCTGCGTTTGAGCACAGGCGAATGTTGGCGCGTGCCTGTTCGAGGCGGGGCCATGTGCATCGCCATTAGCGCGCAAGGGGAGTTTGCGGTAGCTTCGACTGATGGCACCATTCAGAGATTTGATCTGAGTTTGCCGACTATTTGTATCGGCAAAATAGCACTTTCTGCTGTCACCAGCCTCAGTTATGACCGTACCGGCACTATGCTGGTTGCAGCACAAAATTCCGGGCAGGTCCTGATGTTCGATCTGGAGATTCGTCCGTTACCTTTGGTGATTGGCAAGTTCAGGGTCTCTGATGGCATGATCCCGGCGTTGGGCACGCGAGGTGACAGCATTTTCGGTGTGGATCGTCGCGGACGAATGTTTTGTTTGCGAAACCCACTGTCCGAGCCGCAGATTCTTTGGAATGGAGCTGCTCATTTCGATCTTGACTGTTACACAATGGCAGTTCATCCCTATCTCACTCGTCTTGCACTGGGCGGGTCAGGTCGTTACGTGCGCTGGTACAGCGCCGACAATGTGGCTCCTACAATTCTCGCAACAGCGTTTTCGTATGTGCGAGATCTTGTTTTTTTGCCGGTACTGAATTTGCTCGCTGTGGTCGGTACCAACGGACTGGAGGTTTGGAATCTCGACACAAATTCGCTTGTCTTGAATTGGAAAAGTTCGAAGGGAAGAATCATCGGTGTTTGTGAATTCGAAAATCGGTTGAGAGTTTTGTACGGTTAGTGAACAAGTTTTTTACGTTTATTCGAAGAAGTTAGCGCAAGCCTTGCGGAGACTGGCGCACGATCTCTTTGCATCCCTCCGCAAGCTCCGCAAGCACTAACTTCCGCTCATATACGCGCCATGGCCAGGTCGTCCTTGGGCCTGGATTCATGCAGTTTCAATACTGGCCTAATGATCAAGAATAATAAGCTGGTGTTTAGATCTAGTCTCTATGACAAGAGATGTGATCGCGCGACTTAATTATCAAGAAGTAAATCCGGTAGGTTTTAGCGTCACCTTCTTGCAACTTCAGTAACCGACCCTCCAACCAGACCTTCAGCGTAAACATTCAGGCATTTCCCTCAGACACCAGCACGTGGTGCCGGGGGGTTTTGCTTGTCGCTGGGTTGGAAGCTGAGTTGCAAGTTTGGTGAGTCTACCAATCCTGGCGCAGGCTAACCCCTGTGCTCGTTTTGTCACGTGTCGTAACACCGCATGCGGTGCTGCGACTTGAAACCGGAATGAATTTCCGACTAACCGAAAGGATCTGACTATGACGACTGCAAACAAGTCTCTGCCGCTTCGTTCCGAGGTTCCGGAGCACCTCACCTGGGATCTCTCCACCGTCTACGCCAACGAGACCGACTGGGAAGCCGATTTCGCGCGTGCGCAGGGTTATCTCGAGAAGCTCGCCGCCTTCAAGGGGCGCATCCGCCGCTCCGGCAAGACGCTGCTCGCCTACTTCCGTCTCTCGGAGGAGTGCTCGCAGCTGGTCGGCAAGCTCGGGCTCTACGCCCATCTGCGCGCCGACGAAGACACCACCAACAGCAAGTACCAGGCGATGCAGACCCGTGTCGGCAAGCTCGGTACGAAGATCAGCGGCGCCACCTCGTGGTCGACGCCCGAGCTGCTCAGCATCAAGCCCGAGCGCCTCGAGCAGTTCATCGCCAGGACGCCGGGTCTGGAGCTGTACCGCTTCGACTTCGAAGAGCTGGCACGTGAGCGCGCTCACGTGCTCGCTCCCGAGCTCGAGAAGCTGCTCTCGCTCACGGGCGAGATCGGCGGCGGCGCTTCTTCCATCTTCGGCTCGCTCAACAACGCCGACCTGAAGCTGCCCACCATCAAGGACGAGAACGGCGAGGAGGTGCAGCTCACCAAGGGCAACTTCTCCACCTTCCTCGACAGCAAGGACCGCGCCGTGCGCAAGGCCGCCTACGAGGGCATGTTCGGCGCCTTCCGCGACCTCCGTCACACGCTCGCGTCGATCTACTCGGCGCACGTGAACATGGACATCTTCCGCACCCGCTCCCGCAACTACCCGAGCTGCATCGAGCGGGCGCTGTCGGGCATCAACGTGCCGACCTCGGTCTACGACACGCTGATCTCGACGGTGCACGACAACCTGCCGCTCTTCAACCGCTACCTGGAGCTGCGCAAGCGCATCCTGGGCGTGGACACGCTGGAGTGGTACGACCTCTACGTGCCGCTCGTCGACGGCGTGGACGACAACATCACCTTCGAAGACGCGCAGGAGACGGTGCTCGCCGCCCTCGCGCCGCTGGGTGAGGCGTACGTCGCCAAGCTGCGGGAAGGCTTCGCGTCCCGCTGGGTGGACGTCGTCGAGAACAAGGGCAAGCGCGCCGGCGCCTACAGCTCGGGCACCTACGGCACCAACCCGTTCATCCTGATGAACTGGCAGGGCAAGATCGACAGCATGTTCACGCTCGCTCACGAGGCGGGTCACAGCATGCACTCGTTCTACTCGCGCAGCACCCAGCCCTACACGTACAGCGGCTACACGCTGTTCGTCGCCGAGGTGGCCTCCACCACCAACGAGGCGCTCCTGGCCGACTACCTGCTCAAGCGCACCACCGACCCGCGCATGCGCCTGTACATCATCAACCAGCAGCTCGAGGCGATTCGCGGCACCCTCGTGCGGCAGACCATGTTCGCCGAGTTCGAGCGTGACGCTCACGCCCTCGCCGAGTCCGGCACGCCGCTCACCCCGGATGTGCTGGGCGGCATCCACAAGAAGCTGAACGAGAAGTACTACGGTGCGGTCATGCACGTCGACGACCTGCTCGAGGTCGAGTGGTCGCGCATCCCGCACTTCTACCGCAGCTTCTACGTCTACCAGTACGCGACGGGCATCTCGGCTGCCACCGCCCTGTCGCGCGGCATCCTGCACGAGGGCGCGCCGGCCGTGGAGCGTTACCTGACGTTCCTCAAGAGCGGCTCGTCCGACTACAGCATCAACCTCCTGCAGAAGGCGGGTGTGGACCTCTCCACGCCGGCTCCGATCCAGGCGGCGTTCGATTCCTTCGCCGAATACCTCGCCCTCTTCGAGGCGGAATTCGCGCGTCTGTAAGCAACCCAACCCTCGGGATGCGAGCGTGCTTCGTGGCACGTTTCGCATCCCGAGTTTCTCAACAGCACCATACGTGGTGCGGGAGGATTCTGATATGACGGAAACAACCAACACCCCTCCGGCTCGTGCCGACCTTCCGGTCGAGCTGACCTGGGATCTGACGACTATCTTCGCGACCACGGCTGACTGGGAAGCCGCGTTCGCCCTTGCTTCCACCTACCCGGAGAAGCTCGCTTCCTACAAGGGGCGTGTGCGCCGCTCGGCTCGTCTCCTGGCCGAATACCTCGGTCTGAACGACGAAGCGTTCAAGCTGCTGCACAAGCTCTACGTCTACGCCAGCATGAGCAGCGACCAGGACACCACCGTGAGCGCTCCCAAGGCGCTCAAGGAGCGGGTTCTGAAGCTGTGGAGCGATACCTCGGCGGCCACTTCGTTCTACCTGCCCGAGGTGCTCTCCATCAAGCCGGAGCGTCTGGCCAGGTTCATCGCCAGCTCGAAGGCTCTGCAGGCTCGCCAGCACGAGTTCGACGAGATCAACCGCGGGCGTGCCCATGTGCGGTCGCATGAGGTGCAGGAACTGCTGGCCACTTCGCAGATCATCGGCCAGGGCCCTGACACCATCTACAGTGCGCTCGCCTACGCCGACCTGGTTCTGCCCATGATCAAGGGCGACGATGGGCAGGAAGTGCGGCTCACCGAAGACAACTACGGACTCTTCCTGGACAGCAAGAACCGCGATGTGCGGCGCGCTGCCTTCGAGGCCATGTTCGGCACGTACCGCGGGCTGCGCAACACCGTGGCTGCGATGTACGCCGCTCAGGTGAACGTCGACATCTTCAGGGCACGCTCGGCTAAGCATGCAGGCTCGCTGGCGCAGGCGCTGCACGGCACCAACGTGCCGATGAGCGTCTACGACTCGCTGGTCGACACGGTGCACGCCAACCTGCCCCTGTTGCATCGCTACCTGGATGTGCGCAAGCGCATTCTCGGTGTCGACGAGCTGCACATGTACGACCTCTACGTGCCGCTGCTCGGCGAGGTCGACGACAAGATCGCCTACGCCGATGCGCAGGAGACGGTGCTGGCCGCTCTCGCGCCCCTCGGCGAAGAGTACGTCAATGCGTTGCGGGAAGGCTTCGCGGCGCGTTGGGTCGACGTCATGCCGAACAAGGGCAAGGCCGGCGGGGCTTACAGTGGTGGCGCCTACACCACTAACCCGTTCATCTTGCTCAACTGGCAGGGCAACATCGACTCGATGTTCACGCTGGCGCACGAGGCGGGGCACTCGATGCACTCGCTCTACACGCGGCGCACTCAGCCATTCCACTACGGCGATTACACGATGTTCGTCGCCGAAGTCGCTTCCACGACCAACGAGGCTTTGCTGGCGCACTACCTGCTCAGCAAGACCACCGACCCGCAGATGCGGCTATACATCATCAACTCGCAGCTCGAGGGAATTCGTACCACCCTCATCCGCCAGACGCTGTTTGCCGAATTCGAACGCGAAGCGCATGCTCGCGCCGAAGCCGGTGAGCCGCTGACGCCGGATCTGCTCTGCGAGATTCACAAGGCGTTGAACGAGAAGTACTACGGGGCCGCGGTCAAGGTCGACGACCTGATCGAGATCGAGTGGGCGCGGATTCCGCACTTCTACAACTCCTTCTACGTCTATCAGTACGCCACCGGCATCTCCTCCGCCACTGCTCTGGCTCGCCAGATTCTGACGGAGGGGAAACCGGCGGTTGAGCGTTACCTGAACTTCCTCAAGGGCGGCTCTTCGGACTACAGCATCAACCTGCTCAAGGGAGCTGGTGTGGACCTCTCCACGCCGGCGCCCATCCAGGCGGCGTTCGATGCCTTCGCCGAATACCTGACGCTCTTCGAGAAGGAGTATGCACAGCTGGCGTAGGCTTTCGGCGGCGTCGCAAGACAGTCGCTGAATGTTCCTACGTTGAGGAGGGCCGCCCTCTGGCCCTCCTTTCTGGCTGCGCAGTTGCGGCTTGCACAGGGGTCTCACGTGTAAGTCGCGCGACCAGTGAAAACTGGTGCTTTGAGTCGAATTAACGGGATGCCTCTCCCCGTAAGAAGGAGAGGGCGTTTCGACAAAAAGAGGGCCCAAAACTATGAACGCAATCGTCAAATGCACCAACTGTGAGCGGAGCTACGCTCCTCTCGCGCACAACTCCTCCTGCCCGCACTGCGGGCTGGGTGGGGTGAGCTCTTCGCAGCTGCCCAAGGTGCGCGTCACCTGCCGGCACTGCAGCAAGACGACCTTCCGGGTTTCGGCCAACTGGCCGTGCCCGGCTTGCAACATGACCGAAAACGCCAGCTACGGCATCGCCGGGCAGAAAGTGCGTTGCTGCCACTGCGAGCAGGAGTTCGCTCCTCTCTCGGCGGACGCGACTTGCCCCCGCTGCGGTAAGTAAGGGCGTGGTCGGCATGCCGACCCGTTTTTTAGTGACTTTGTTGACCCGGGCGAGGCAATGGCGCGCAAGCGTCTTCCTTGCCCGGGCAACGTATTTTTGAGCTTTCCTGTGTTAGGAGCAGGATAGGATATGACGATGAATCGCAAAGACGAAGCGCCTCTTGCGCCAGTGGCGACGAGGCGTACAACCAGTTTGAATATCCATGGCGTAACTCTGACCGATGACTACGGTTGGCTGCGCATGCGAGATCTCGAGCAACCCGATGCGGAAGTGCTCGCGCATCTCAAGGCTGAGAATGCCTACGCTCAGGCGATGATGGCTCACACCGGCGGTCTGCAGAGCAATCTGCTGGCCGAGTTCGAGTCTCGTCCCGATGAATTCCTCAACAGCGCTCCTGTGCAAGAGGGGCGCTACGACTACTGGGAGCGCATCGCCGAAGGCGCCCAGTACAAGACCCTTTTCCGTCGCCGTCGCGTCGCAGGCGCTGCCGATGAGGTGGTGCTCGACCTCAACGAGTTGGCGAAGGGATACAAGTTCCTGGAGTTGGCTGCGGTCAGCTACAGCGACAGCGGCAACTTCGTGGCCTACACCGTCGACACCAACGGTTACGGACAGAACACGCTTTTCGTCAAGAATCTGCTCACCGGCAAAACCGGGCCGGCACTGGCAGAGCGCGTCACCGGGTTGGTCTGGGCGTCCGACAATCGCACGCTCTTCTACACCACCGAAGACGAGACAACGAAGCGCTCCAACAAGCTGTTTCGCCTGCGGCGCAACGGCAAACGACCTGTCTTCCTGCTTGAAGAGACCGACGAGCTGTTCAATCTGAACGTCAGTCGCTCGCGGGATGGCAAGGTCATCTTCGCTGAATCAACCAGCTACGAAGCGACGGAGTATCGCTACCTGGACGCGGCTTCTCCGACGGGCGTGTTCAAGCTTGTGGCGAAGCGGCAGCAGGGGCATCGCTACTACGTCGAGCACTACGGCAGGCGCTTCTACATTCGCACCAATGATGGTGCCAAGAATTTCCGTCTCATCTCCACTCCGGTTTCGCGGCCGGGGCGGATCAACTGGCGGGAAGAGATCGCTCATCGTTCCGACGTGCTGCTCGAAGAGGTCGTATTCTTCAGCCGGCACATGGTCGTGTTCGAGCGTGAAAACGGTCTGCCGAAGGTGAACGTCGTGGAGCCGGGTACGGGCAATGCTCGCTATCTCGAATTCCCCGAGTCCATCTACAGCGTAGGCAGTCTGGATGACCCGGAGCTGTTCCACAATCTCAATCGCGAGTTCGACAGCAAGGTTCTCCGGCTTCGCTACGACTCGTTCTCAACGCCGCCCACCGTGTTCGACTATGACATGGAGAGCGGTGGACGGCAGGTGGTCGAGGCGCTTTCGGTGCCTGGATACGATGGCTCGCAGTATCACAGCGAGATCGTCTACGCCACCGCTCGCGATGGCGTCAAGGTGCCCATCCTGCTTGCCTGGAAGGGTGAGCTCGTCAAGGACGGCAGCCGCCCTCTCTATCTCTATGGCTACGGCGCCTACGGGATGTGTGCGCTCTGGGCGGGGCAGTTCCGCATGTCGCGGCTGAGCCTGCTCGACCGCGGCGTGGTCTTCGCTTGTGCTTACATTCGTGGCGGCGGCGAGCTGGGCGAACCCTGGCACGAAGCCGGCAAGATGCTGAACAAGATGAACACCTTCACCGACTTCATCGATTGTGCCGATCACCTGATTGCCGAGAAATACGGCACGCGTGAGCGGTTTGTGATCGAGGGTCGCAGTGCCGGTGGATTGCTCATGGGTGTGGTCGTCAACCTGCGACCCGACCTGTGCAAGGCTGCCGTCATGGGCGTGCCCTTCGTCGACGTGATCAACACGATGCTCGACGACAGTCTGCCGCTCACAGCTGGTGAGTTCCTCGAGTGGGGCAATCCGAAGGACCCTGAGTTCTTCCGGTACATGCTCTCGTACTCGCCCTACGACAACGTCCGCGCTCAGGACTATCCGACTCTGCTCATCCACTCGGCTCTGCGCGACAACGCTGTGCCGTACTGGGAGCCGGCCAAGATCGCGGCCAAGCTGCGTGCCATGAAGACTGACAGCAACCCGCTCATCTTCAAGATTCTTCTGGAAGGTGGCGGACATGCAGGTCTTTCCGCACGCACCGATAAGTTGAAGGAAGAGGCTTTCCGCTTCGCCTTCATTCTCGACCAGCTCGGCATCAAGAGTTGATCGCAGTTGCAGGCAGGGAGTCCCGGCTTTTGTCATCGATTTCGATGACGAGGCCGGGCTCCTTTTTTTTGCTTTTGCTACTATTTAATATCGTGTATAGCATCCAGGCTCGACCTTTAAGGTGTGACTTGTCGCCAGGCATAAGCTATCGCGAGGCTACCCCAAATATCTAGCCTCTTTGCAACCCGCGCTGATTGCGCAAACCATCTGGAAAACGTCATTAACCTGTAGCTGTGCGAGCCGCGCTAGCACCTGAAGAACGGCATTTCGAGTTTTCGCTTCGCTAGCCCTGCAAAAGTCGGTGGCGGGATCAAAATAAATGTCGATCCGGTTTGCCATTCGGGCTTTGGATGTTGTAAAGATGAAGTATCTATGCCCAATTCATATTTTCTCGGAGCCAACCCACAGAAAACTTCTGCGAGTTAATGCCCACGCCCAGAGCAGCCATTCGTGACCGTTTCTAAGACGTGAGTGCCGAGCCGACTTGATGCAGAGCATAGATTTTCTATCCGATCCGTTCCTACGTCCATTACCCGAGAGGGGTGATTCGACGCATACGGGGTGACGAAGGAAAGGAGATCGCCATGATCCTTTACGTCACCGCCGCTCTTGGTCACACCAACATCACCAAGAACAACGAAACAGGTGCAATTCACTTCAACACGGCGTCCGGCGTCTCAGAGGCGTACACGGGCGAATTCCAGATCATTGCCGACCATGGTGCTTACGTCGACGTCTTCGGTGACGTCGAGGTCGTCGCGGAGAACGGTTCCCACGTCTGTGGCTACTTCGGTTCGCGTATCGTTGCTCGTGTCGGCGCCATGGTCACTGCAGAAGAAGGGTGCCAGGTCTTTGCGGAGAACGGTTCGTTCGTTACGGCGTACGATGGTTCCCGCGTTGACGCGCTTTACGGTTCCCAGATCAAGGCTCGGTGTGGCAGCTTCGTCGTCGCCCATGAGGGCGCCCTCGTTGACCAGTTCACCGGTTGCAAGGTTGTGGACCCGTCCGGCAGTCTGGTTTCGTTGGGCACGATTGTGACAACGACGCTGATGGGCCGGTGATTTTGTCGCGTGTAAGCAAATGAGTTCGCCAGCTTCTGGTTGACGGACTCATTTGCTTGCGACAAATCATGCCCCTTTCCCCGCAAAAAAAATTTGGATCTGGTCTACTATCGCTAGTAAAAGACTAGTATTTCAGTGAAATGGAACCAACCACTCTGTCCAGGGTCTCCAGGCTTGGTACAAACTTCGCACGGGAGAGGTTTTCAGCGTACTTCTGGCTCTTTGCCAGAGGTAGATCTTTGGGCATTCCTGCAGCTTTGACCGGCCAGAAGAATGAGACGTAATACCGACCGTCTTTTGTCAGCCCCTGGAATGTGTAAAAAAAATCTGATTCGTTCACTGGTGGATCGCCGTTTCCGTAGACGCTGACGTATGAAACACCAGAGCCCTGAGTGAAGTTGACGCGCCTGGTTTGCGCGTGCAACATCTCATGTCCGTCCGAACCTGGCAAGATTGGCATGGTTTGCAGGCTTTTGTCTGAAGCGGCCGCTGTTACTTTCTTCAGATCCGAAATAATTTTCTGAAATTCAGCTTGTTTCTTTCTGGGGAATACAGCCTGATATTCTGCCACTGGATAGATGAGCAGATGCGGCTCATTGAAGCTGTTATCCCCGTACTGCAGTTTCTTTCCGTCGAAAATAATTCTTGTGTGCATGGGTGAGCCGCTCAGTGAAATATCGCCGTCTTCGCCGTAGGGGTCTTTCGGCACGATTTCCACTTTCGTTGTTTTGGCTATTCCGGTCGTATCCAGCTCTATAGTGAGTTTGCTGACCGCTCCAGCCGTGGCGCTCTTTTGGGCCGGTGCTGCATTGCAGGCAGTTGAGGCGAAACCAATACTAATTGCGACCAGCGATGAAAGAGCAAACTTTAGCGATGTCATGCACAAATCCTCAGCAATGAAACTGAAATATACACTGGTCGCCGGAAAAATTTAGAGGCACACCCCTGCCCGTCACGTTATTTTTGGCCATTTCGTACTCGGAAAATTCACAGTTTATTCCGGTAATAGTTCCTGACCATCAAACATACTGCATCGAGTCAGTAGGCATGCGTCTTGGCGCAAATTCGAAAGGGAGCATAGATATGGGCAAACACCATCAGGGGGCCGGCGGTGCTGATACCCACGGCGGAGCCGATAGCCGTAGTGGTGGCGACAGTCATCAGATACACGGTGGCAGTGAGACGCACTCTAGTCTTGACGCTGTGAGACATGAAACATTTGGATGCCCGCCGAAACATAGTGATGTTCAGACACCGTCACGTGTATCTAATGTGGTTGCCGACAATTCTGCGGGTGGATCGACTACACATCCGACTGAAGGAAGCATCGTCTCGCACCCAACCGAAGGAGGCACCACTACGCACCCGACTGAAGGAGGAGTGACTCCACCGCCTACAGACGGTGGTGTGAACAATCCGCCGACTGAGGGCGGAGAAACTCATCCACCTCCAACAGATGGCGGTGAAAATCCGCCACCTCGCCCTGATGTGCCTCCTCCACAACGGAAACATCATCATGGTGGTGTCATATTGCCACCGCTTGAAATTGTCCAGCCTTTCGTGCGCATCGAGGCTGACAACGGCAATGAATCCACCATTACCACATCACCCAACGGAGGAAATCCGTCTATCACTGCACCTGGACGACCAGGCATAACAGTTCAGTAGCGATGTAGATGAAGGTAAATCAAGCGTGCACTATTTTGGTGGCACGCTTGATTCTCTTTCAGACCTCTATTGTGAATAATTAGTACCTGGAGTGGCTCTCAGAGCCTGGCGATAAGTGTGAAATTTCGGTGACCTGTTGATCGCCGCTCGTGCGAACCTGGTACCGAATATAGTGTTTATTCTTTTTGATTGGACTTGTTGTTAGATCTCGAGATCGATGTTTCCGGGCACGCCAGGCTCGACTGTGTCGGCGTTGTCGGTTTTGTGCTCGGAAGTTATCCTGGTCGTAATAAACACTTGAAATGGCTGCTGCAATTCGAGCAAATTGATGTTGTTCTCATTGCATCCTCAGCAGCGGCGGTTCGGTTACTCAGCGCAGTTTTTACACGCAACAGCAGGCTTTTACTTTCGGGCACGAAAGGGGGTGGCAAGTAGCTTCAAAGATCAGCTCGATCTCACGTTGACCGACCGGAACAGTGTTTTAATCTCATTCACTACCAGACGAGAACAATTATGAGTGCTCAGTTGACAGGGTTTCAGCTCGGCGGATTGCTCAAACAGCGACGATATCAGGCGCAGGTTGGCCAGAGCGCCAACGCGATTAGCCTCGACGGAGGAAATTCCTGGTGGGAGTTCTATCTGGAAGACAAGGACTTCGCCATCGGCGGAGCCGTTACTCACAGTCTTCCGGCTCAGGAAGAATGGAACCCGATTCACGCGGGGCTCTCCTATTCAGTTGTCGAGGTCGGTTCGGACACCGATAGCCCGTTCCTCGTCGTTCGTTTTGGCTTTCCCGAAAGCCGGTCGTTCGTCTTCCGGGTGCGCACGCGGCCAATTCAGCTGGTTCGCATTGACTCGGAGGGCAAAATGAGTGATGCCGGGACCGGTGACGAGCATACACTCGATGTTATCGAATACGTCGGGCGGGTCGAGGAAGTCTTGCCTGATTGGCGGGATCGGCCTCAGCGCGTGTTGCGCTGAGCCAATCTCGGCTGTCGATCTGGTGCCGTATGCGGTGCTAATCGACGGGCGTCGTTAGTTGCAGTTCCTGTTTCCAACAATACTCTCTCGGAGGCATTCAGAATGATGCGCCGTATCTCTATGTGGAACATCACCAAAGTGGTGAGTGCGAACATCACCGCTGGCAAGCCCAGTGTCGAGTCGCGGATGTACTCCGACTCGAACGTGCTTGCTGTGATCACCGTCGGCCGCGATCACAATTACCTTAATCCCGGGCATTACGTCGTTGTCGACCATGCTCTCGAGGGACCCGAAACGAGCTTGAGCGTTCGCATCACGCCCGCCGACGTCAATTTTGACCTGGAGTCTAACTGCGATCCTGCTTCGCATTGGAAGTTCGTCGGCATCTTGCTCAGCCCTCGTGAGCCGGTGCCCTGTGCCGTTCATGTGCTGTCCGGCAAGACGGCGGAGGAGTCTTGCATCATATCATGGCGTCAGCAAGATGCCTCGAATTCGTAACGGTGTCATGATGCATTGAATTCATGGTCCGTCGAGGCGTTGGCCAGTGGACGCTCCTGTTCCGGAGCGTCCACCTTTTTTTGGACCTTTGAGGCACCGCAGGTAGTACTATTAGGGGCTCGACACTACTGAACCTGCGATGCCTGGCTCGCTTGCAATGAAAGCATTTTTCGGGCGTATGCGAATTGTTCAGGCGTAGGTTGGTCCGAGCATGACTGCATCGATTCTGTCTGCATCGATTCTGCCTGTGCAATCAGTGGCGTTTGTTGTGATTGCTGCGTAGCCGTGTATTGGCGAGCTGTTTCACTCGAACCTTTCTGGAAACGCTCAGCGGCCTCTGCTGCCAGGACTATAAATGCCTTGCCGACACCTTTCTCTTTTGCCGTTATGGCATTGGCGAGGATGGTTGGGACATTGTTTGCCAACTGATAGGCATTCACATTGGTTGGCTCTACGCGCGGTATTTTATCCAGATGAGTTATGTCCACGGTGGTGGCGTCAGTCGCCAGCAGAGTTTCATCGTTGAATTGAGGAAGCGACCCGGCAAATTTTGTTGCTGGTTTTGCAAATGCCAGAGTTCGGGAGGGTTTGTGAATGGCATAGTAGCCGCTCATATACTCGCGCCAGATTTGAGCCACTACGGTGCCGCCTGTGACATTGTGACCCTTAACGGCTTGATTCTTATCACTGCCGCCCCAGACCGCCGTCACTGTATCGGGTGTGAACCCAGCAAACCAGATATCTCTGGCGCCGTCAGCGGTGCCCGTTTTGCCGGCAACTGGTATTCCTGGCAGGCGTGCCTGTGTGCCGGTACCTCTGTTGACTACATCTTGCATCGCATCGACAAGCGTTGCCACGCTAGCTGCAGGTAGATTGCTGCTCGGGGTAGCGCGGAAGGCAATCTTTTTGCCGTCCGCAGTATCTATTTCTCTCAGTGCTTGCGGCGGCATGTAAACACCATTTCTAGCTAGTGTGGCATAAGCCGTGGCCATCTCCAGTGGAGATACCGCACAAGTTCCTAGTGCCAGTGATGGATAGGGATCCATTTTTGATTGCAGTCCGGCAGCGCGGGCAGCGTCGATCACCGGTTGAATACCGGTCAGCATTGCAATGCGAATGGCGCAAATGTTTCGCGAATTAATCAAGGCATCGCGAACGGTCACCCATCCCTTGAACTGTCCGTCAAAATTTTTGGGTTTCCATGCCGGACCGCACTCTTCCTTGTATTCCAGCGGGGCATCATTGATCATCGAGTCAGGCTCGAGGATGCCGTTCATCAGACCGGCTAGATAAACAAATGGTTTGAAACACGAGCCGGCGGTGTGAGGAAATAGAGCTCGATTCCACTGATTGTCTTTGTAATCGCCTACGCCTCCCACCATTGCTATAACAGCACTATCACTGACATTGAGCGACACCAATGCTCCCTGGTTGACGCCGCGTGGTGCATTCTTGATACCACGAGTCAGTTTTTCACTAGCCAATTTTTGAGCTTCAGGGTCGAGATTTGTGTACACTCTCAGGTCCTGTGTCCACATGCTGGGTCCGAATTCTCTTTTCACTTGCTCAAGAGCAAATGCGATGTAATAGGGATATTTGATCGGAGTGGCTCCCTTATTGAAAGCTAGCTTCTGTGACTTGAGAGTTTTTGCTTCTTCGCGCGAGATGTAGCCGTACTCGGCCATTTTGTCCAGCACATCATGCTGGCGGCTTATAGCGAGCTTGATATTTGCCGGATTTCCATAGACTGACGGCGATTTGATCAGCCCGGCTAGAAATGCCGATTCGGCGACATTTAATTGAGAAGCGTGCTTATTGAAGTAATTGTTGGCCGCCCTTTCGATACCATATACGCCACCGCCAAAGTAAATCTCATTCAAGTAAGTCTCCATAATTTTGGCTTTCGAGAAGCGGTTTTCTGCGTCCCAGGAAAGGAATACTTCCTTGATTTTACGGGCGTAAGAACGATCATTTTTATCCAGGTACAAGTTCTTCACCAACTGTTGAGTTATGGTGGAGCCACCTTCGACAATGTGTCCGGCTTCCCGGTTTCGCTTAAAAGCTCGAATTACGCCTACAAAATCTATGCCGTGATGTTGGTAGAAGTGATGATCTTCTGCGGCAACTAGCGCCTTTTGCATGGCGACGGATACTTTTCCAAGCGCGACCGGTTGACGGTCTCTGTCTGCCCGCACGGTGCAAATATACTTGTCGTTCCGGTCAAAAAATTGGATGCCGCGATTCGCGTCCTTCAGTGTAGGTAACTTCGCCTCTCCAACTCGTAACTGTTCTCTCAAATGTGTCACACCGATGGCTGTGACTGTGAGCGCGAGCGACAGTGAAAATAGTGACCAGAAGGTCGTTTGCAGTAATGAATAGCGGCTTAGTTGGAACTTCGCCAATTGATTAGAAATTGATTCGCAATCTGTATTTGTGTCAGTATTTGATCGCGTATTTGTATTTGTACTGATATTTGTGTGCATTTGCGAGCCTTTCCGAATGCAAGAGAGAAACCGCATTGCGTAAGCAATGCGACCGATCAGTGTTTTTCTTCCAACGTGCTCTTCGACGGTTGTCTCTTGAACCTTGTTCCGGGCTTCCCAGTTGTTGGTTTTGGGTTGTTTTGAGAGAGTGATGACTCAGGTGAGTGATGCGGAATGTTGATAGATAGCCGCAATATTTCGCCGTGTAATAAATGTTCACCGGAAAAATCTAGTGTGAGTTAGGCTACAAGCGAATTTCCACGATTAACCGGGCGATGCCTCAGCTGACTTTCTTACTGTTGATTGTAAATTGCTGCAACTCGCACGCTTTGTCACCGTCTGTTTTGATCCGATTTAGGAGGTTGAAATGAATAGTCATAGAGAAAATTTCTCGCTCGTGCGAGCCCTTGGCCTCGCCATACAGGAGCGGCGTTTAAAGCTAAACCTTTCGCAGAAGGAACTCGCTGAGGAAGCAGGAGTTGATCGCGCATATATCAGTAACATCGAACAAGCCAAGCGAAATCCCAGCTTGAGTGCCATGCGTAATCTCGCCACAGGATTGCGAACCAAGCTCTCCAGATTGATTGGAACCGCTGAGCGCATAGAGAACGAACTCGATTAACGCAGTGAAAGCCAGCGTAAGAGAATTATTCAGGCCTGGGTTGGTTCGAGCGTATTGGTGCAGGCGATTGCCTTGTTGCAATTTCTGCTAAAAATGATCCATGAAATCAGACAGAACGGCAAGAGGAAGGCACAGTGCCAGTTTTGTGCGGCTTTGAATGGAATGTAGATTGCCATTAGTTGACTTCCGAACCAAAAAACCAGGAACGATAGCGACCAAATGCGCTCAAAAATGTCAGTGAGGCGGAACGAACTGTAGACTCCTACTGCAGAGACTGACATCGCGAAAGGCACCGACAAAATAGCCAGGTCATAAAAGTTTGCATGCAGACCAAAGACGAAAGATAGTGCCAGACTAATGAACAGAGCGTGTCCATCGTATTTCCCATCACTAAGCAAAGCCTTTCGCCAGACCGCATAAGACGCAACCGCCGTCATCAAGGTAGTTGCTATGCCAAAGATTTGCAGTGGTTTGGGTGCAAAGATGTAGCCCAGAATGCAGCGCAAGTTTACACAAATGTCTCTGGGAGCGAAAAACTTTCCTTCATACGTGTCCCTCTCGACTGCCGCTAAAAACGCAGGATAGTTCAGCACCGTGTCGAAGCCCATTACACACGCGGCTCCCAGGTAGAGGATGATGCTCGTCACAATTAACGATGCAAAAGCTTTCCATTGCCTTTTGGCGATGAACATTACACCTGGTATCAAGCAGTGATGAGGTTTGGACAACGCAAAAAAGGCCAGAAGCACCCCGGCGAGGATTTGCTTATCCTTCCTCCACGCCAGGTATATGCCCGTCAGCAACGCTGCTAGCAAAAATCCAGTTTGACCGAGACAAATCGACTGGCGCGAACCAGGGCTGGCAAGCACCACAATCCAGAAGTAGAGCCAATCCAAAGGCTTGTCTTTCACCTTGATCACTTTGTTGACCATAACCACTGCAGCGATCACTTGCAAAAATGACCAAATTAGGTAGCCCTTCTCGAAAGGCAAAAACGTAAGTGGGATCACCAAAACGCAGAAGGGCGGCGTGTAGTACGAAGGGTTGCAGTGGGCCACGTCGACGTAGTAGTTGGGAGCTATGTGCGCGCAGATCCACTGTCGCTGAATCTCCAGGTCGTAAACGTGCTTTGGATCCACACGAGTCAACCATGCCAACGATAGCTGCTTCATGTAGTCGATGCCTTGTATTGGATTGACTTTCAAGTTGTCGGTGAAAACGTGGGTCGGCTGCGCGAAGAACGATACGAACTCCCAAACGGTCCAGCCCAGAAGAAACATACTGGCTGCAATGATGACGAGATCTGCCATCACTTGTTCAATCTTGTAGATAACGGACGCTAGCTTCCTAGACGCGTTCATTGCTTGATTTTGCAACTGCGCCAGTGGCAATGGAGAATCCGCAAGCCTTCGCGTCGTCATAGAACATCTTCACGGTTTCGAGTGAGTACTCGTCGTGGTCCTTACCTGACAGCCCGAGCTTCTTTAAAATGTCGTCGGTGACAGTGATGATTTGACAGCCAATTTTACTCGCTTGAGCAACGTTGAGAATTTCCCGTGGGCTTGCCCAGATTAGCTCCACATGCGGATATGGTGCCAGCAGCTGCACGGAGTATTGCATCAGTGGCAGCGGGTCGACACCAGTATCAGCAATCCTACCGGCAAATACCGATATGCATGCAGCTGGGCAATGTCGCGCCGCTGCCAGTGATTCTTTTACTTGCCGTGCGGTCATGATTGCAGTGACATTTACTTTCACACCTTGTTTAGCCAAACGTTCGATCAGTGGAATGCTGCTCTGCGAACGGGTATTGGTGATAGGGATTTTGACGTAAACATTGTCGCCCCACGAAGCAATTTCCCTTGCCTGCAATTCCATTTCGTCAAAATCGTCGGAGAAAACTTCAAATGAAATTGGTTTGTCCTTAATCACCTTGAGTATATCGATTGCAAATTCCTGATAGTTGCTGATTCCAGCCTTGCGCATCAAAGTAGGGTTGGTTGTAAATCCGGCGATAATTGGATTTCTGTAGAGCGCCAACATGGAATCTTTGTTGGCACCGTCAGCAAAGATTTTGGTCTTATAACTTGTCGCCAGGTTGTCGTTTACCTTGCTCGAAGTCGCAGGCGAGGATATTGATTCCCACTTGGCCTTGTTCAAGTTCAGCAGCGGATGTGAGACAAGCAGATGCCAGATCACTGCCTGCAATCCTTCACTGATCGGGGTTACCAGTGTGGGTTCCACATTTGGAATGACGAGCACTGCGTCGCCAACTTTCTTAGCGTAGCCGCCATCTTTGCCGACGGCTCCGATTATTTTCGCACCCACTTCTTTGGCATAAGCCATGGCTTGCACGAGATTTCCGCTGACGTTCTTGGCCGCATCACCACCGCCAACAGAGAATACAAAAATGCAATCCTGTTCATGGAATCGGCTCACCTTCAGCCAGTTGACGATAGTCGAATCCCAGCCATCATCATTGACCCTGGCAGTCAACTCAGAGACATTGTCGTAAACCGAATAAGTTTCGATATTGCAAATTTTCCTGAAGTCACTAGCTGCATGCGATGAATGTCCGGCGCCACCGCCTGAGCCAATCATGAACAGTCGGCCGCCCTTTTCACGGACGTCCGATAGAACCTGAGCCATCGCATCGATGACGACTAAATCCATTGCGGAAATTGATTCAACACATAAGTCGAGAAATGTTTTAGTGAAATTCAAAGCTGCCGCCTAGTAAGGAAATCAGTCCCAGGAAATCAGTCTGGTAGCTGTTCTATTGTAGCTGATTTCTGCAAAATGGCGTTTTACATCAAACCTTTGCGAACTTCGCTAGATTGTGGCGGCATAAGCATTCTCTCAGAAATCTTCTCGAGCATCCGTTTGTCAAACCCTAAGAATATATACAAGTATGAACTTAATAGCCTTTCTTGAGATCTGATCTCTTTAGAACGTAGATTTAGTTATTCCTCTCCAGATCTCCATAACATCCGAACCGCAAACACTTCAGTGCGCTTCACTCGAAAGAACTCTACGGACTGCTTGCCGCAGCGTAGTGGAAGCCCGCTAAATACAGGTGTTGTGCGATTTGGGTTTTCTGGCAGGATACGCTCGCATCATTCCGTCCTCGCCGTGAGCCGGTCTTGATGCGCGGTTGAACGTGTCTTCGCACAAGAGAGTCGGTGAAGCTGCCTCTCCGGAAGACGCAAACCTGGTGTGGGTGCGGCCTGCATGCATCCTCGCTTTAAATTAAGCAGGTGGAGACAAAACTATGAAAGAAATTAGTGAAATCGTAGCCGCAATGGATGCTCTCGAGGCATTGATTGCGGCGTTTGAGCAGCACAACCGTTGCGCCAGTCAGAAGTCCGAATGGGCCAACAGGACCGCTCTTGCGATCGAGCCCACCAAATGGACCCGGAAGATCGAGGCTGCGCTCGACAAGCCTGACGAGCTCAACGCTCTGCGCATCCAGTACGACGAATGCGTTCTCACTTTCGTGAGCTCGATTCTGCAGTACGAACACGAGCGTCGCCAGGTCATGGACACTATCTCGCCTATGTGCGACGGTATCAAAGCGCTCGTCAAGCTGCTTGACTCGCCTGAAGCGCGCGCGCTGTCCAAGCATCTAGTCCCGGCGATCAAATCGTTGGTCTTGCGTGCTTCCGCGGCACATCGGGCTCCACGGGCCGAATGCGAGGTTCGGGCGATGGACGCACTTGCCGACCGGTCTCGCGAGTATGGTGTGCTCGTCTCATCATTCGGTGTGCTCACTACCGAGCTGCGCCGGGTGAATATCCACAGTCCACAGTACCCGACTGGGCTCGTCACCGGGCGTGATGTGCAACCCCAGTTCAGTCGTGATGTCGATATGAGCAAAGTTCAAGTTGTCTATAGCTCTCAGAAGCGGCGAGAGCTTGGTCACAGTCGCGATGTCGATCTGCGCAACGTTTTCGTTGTGCCGTTCGTGGACTGTTTGAACTCGCAGCATCCGCACAGTGCGGCGCTAGTTCAGGCATATGCCACTGTGGATGCAGCGCTCGAGAAGGTGCGCAACTTCGTCAAGAACCTGAGAGGCGACCACAACGGTAGCGTCAACGAGCGTCAACACGCTTCGCGAATGCTCGACCTTTTGCACGGAGCACCGCAAGGCTGCGGCGGCAACATCGACAGCCAGGTGAACGCACAGAATCAGCGTCGCCTCGAATACGAGATGTTGCGCATTCAGATTGTTGCCGCCATGGATGAGTTACAGACCGCCTACAACGGGCTCGTCGTCACACTCGTCAAGGCCGCCGACGAGACGGCTACTCTGCTTGCCGAAACGCAGGCAAACGGTCGCACCACGGTCGATCGCAAAGATGCCGTGCGTGCGGCGATGAACAACTGTCTTGCGGTCGATGTCTACCTTCGTCGGGTCGGGCGCGAAATCGCTGAATTGCAGAACGGCCGCACCCGCGATCTCACTCTCGGGAACGGGGCCGCTGCGCTTGATGCTTCCTTTGAGGAGGTAGCCAAACAGTATCGCTACTGAGAGCGTCTCAGGCGGATAGCGATACCCCGCCGGTCGGCGGCTTTCGAGCTGCCGACCAAGTTAGAAGATTCGGCTCGCGGCGCGACGGCATAGAAAAGTCGCGCTGCCAGTTGCGCACCATGGACGGTGCGCATTCCGGACAATACGGAATCAACGTTATGAAGGATACAACAAGAAAATGGGCCTGCGCATCGCTAGCAGCGGCCCTGTGCACAACAATGTTTCTTTCCACTCCCGCTCAAGCTCGCCCCCGTAAGCCTTCCCATCTGTCGGTGACTGCACAGTCACATCAGTCGGGCAAGGCTCACGTGCGCGGCAAGACCCGCCGCGCTCGCGCTCCGCGATCGCTGGAAGGGCTCATGGTCGTTGAGGAAAGCACCGGCAAGGTGATAATTTCCAGCAACACCACGGCCCTGTTCAACCCGGCTTCCAATGTCAAAATTCCCACTTCATTGTGGGCGTTGCGCAACTGGGGACCGGACTATCGGTTCACCACCGAAGTACGCACCACTGGCACAGTCAATGCCGACGGTGTTCTCGACGGCGACCTCTACGTCAGTGGTCGCTACATGCTCTTTGGCGAGAAGCAGGCTCGTGAGCTGGCTAAACTGCTGGCTGCACGGGGCATCAAATCTGTCAAAGGCAGCCTCTATGTTTCGCCCGATTTTTCCATGGAACTGCGCACAACGGGCGCGGCTGCAGGCGAAAAATTGCTGGCCATTCTTGACCCGCATCACAAGTCGCCCGCCCTCCGCAGTGAGAGCGGTCTCTTGCCTGACGGTTCTCCGGAAGTGGCCATCACCGGGTCGGTCAAAGTCGGTTCTGCACCTGCTGCGGCTACCTTGCTTGCCACCCACAACGCACCGCCTCTGAAAGACATTCTCAAGATCATGCTCTGTCACTCGGACAACAACATGGCAGAACGCTTCGGCGCCATGCTCGGTGGTCCGGCTGCACTGCGCACGTTTTTGATCAACGCTTTAGGCATTGATGCTGCCGAAGTTCAGCTTTCCTCGACCAGTGGACTTTACGTCAATCGTCTCTCCCCTCGAGCGATGATGACAATTCTGCAGGCGTTCCAAGTTGAACTTAAGAAGCACCAACTGTCGCTCACCGACTTGCTGGCTGTAGCCGGAGTCGATGAAGGAACGTTGAAGAGGCGCTTGAATGGTGCCGGACAGGCAGGCTCCGTCACCGGTAAGACCGGTACTCTGCCTGAAACCGATCGTGGTGTGAGTTCCCTCAGTGGTCAGCTCAACACTACAAGCGAAGGCACTTTTCTCTTTGTGATCTTCCACATGCGTGGCGACGTACATCGTTTCCGCGTGCGTCAAGACACAATAGTCTCGGGCTTCCAGCGAGTTCACAGCGGTCCTCGCGCTTTCATTTACACGCCGATTTTGCCGCGTATTGAAAGCGAAGATTACTGGAACTGACACGTCTACATCATGCACTCAGCCGGTTCAGGACCTCAGCGTCTTGAGCACCGGCTGATTCGCATCACATCTAAGCTCACGTCAAATTGCACTTCGAAAGGAATCTAAGCAATGCTCATCCGTCTCATCCTCAAGACCCTGCTGGTCCTCTTCGCCCTTCCTGCCATGGGGCTGCTCGCTTTCCATGGTGGCGCCGGCGGTGCCGTCGTGGCGGTCATCCTGGTCGCCCTGGCCGGCTTCCTGACCAAGGTCGTGCTCTTCCCGGCGCTCGTCTCGGTCGGTCTGCTCTCGGTCGGAGTCGGCGGTCTTCTGGGCGGTCGCCTCGGCGCCTTCCTGGTCTACTTCGCCATCTCCGCAAGCATCTCCGCCATCGCGCTCTGGCTCGCCTCGAGCATCATGTCGAGCGTCGTCTTGCTCGGCTTCTGGCCGACCATCGGCGCCGGCGCCATGCTCTCGCTCGTGAGCACGCTCTTCCCGTCGTCCGACAATTGATCGTCGGACTGAAGCAGCACTCATTGTGAGTGTTTGCTTCTCAGGTTGATTTCCCGGACGGTCAGCAGGAATGCAGACCGTCCGGGCTTCCAACGAACTCCCGCATATATTCAAGCAACTCAAGCAACTTTCTTTTGTTCAGATTTGGTATCGCCGAATTGTTTTACTTTTCAGGCGTTTTCAACTATTTGATATAGCAGAAAATCTCAAAAAAATGGGAGTGCAGAGTTACCTGCAGGCTCCCATAAGTTAAGACTCTCAGTGCTTTATTACGCGCTCAGTCAGCGCTGTTCAGTCGTGGTGGCGCATGCCGTACTGCTCGTCTTCGGCATGGTTGATGCGCAGCGCTTGCAGACGGGTCTGGCTCGGTTGTGCACCGCTGGCGATGGCGGGAACGACGACGGTGTTCGCGACACCGAGGCAGGTCCCTCCGCTTCTGCACTCGTCGCTCTGACCGAGAGCTTCTTCGACGGCATTGTTCAGTCGCATGTTCGACATTTTAAAATTCCATTCAATCTGTGTGTGTAATGGGTGTGTCTCGTTGCTGTGCGCGCCTTGTGGGAGCGACAGAAGGAGTCCACCGAAAACGGCTTTGTTAGCCGCTTCCGAAAAATTGAGATGCGTGTGCACCCGGGCAGAGGTTTTCTGCTTAAGTGGTGCACACGCCGAACATTTGATGACCGAACTAGTGCTTGAACTGCTCTTCTTCGGTGGAGCCGGCCAGCGCCGTCGTCGACGACTTGCCGCCCGTCACTGCCATGGCCAGCGAGTCGAAGAAGCCGGCGCCGACTTCACGCTGGTGCTTGACGGCGGTGTAGCCCTCAGGCTCGGCAGCGAACTCCTGCTGCTGCAGGCGCGAGTAGGCGGTCATGCCCTCGGCTGCGAAGCCGCGCGCCAGCTCGAAAGCGCTCATGTTGGTGGCGTGCCAGCCGGCCAGGGTGACGAACTGGAACTTGTAGCCCAGGTCACCCAGGTCCTTCATGAACGAAGAGATCTGCTCGTCGCTCAGGTGCGCCTTCCAGTTGAAGGAGGGCGAGCAGTTGTACGAAAGCAGCTTGCCGGGGAACTTCTCGTGGATGGCCGCGGCGAACTTGCGAGCTTGCTCCAGGTCGGGCTTGGAGGTCTCGAACCAGAGCACGTCGACGTAGGGCGCGTAGGCCAGCGCTCGGGCGATGGCCGAGTCGAGCCCGCCCTTGACGCGGAAGTAGCCCTCGTCGGTGCGCTCGCCCGTGATGAAGGGGCGGTCGCGTGGGTCGATGTCGTTGGTGAGCAGCGTGGCGTCGAGCGAGTCGGTGCGCGCGATCAGCACGGTGGGAACGTCGAGGACGTCGGCCGCGAGCCGAGCCGCCTGCAGAGTGCGGATGAATTGCGAGGTGGGCACGAGCACCTTGCCACCCATGTGTCCGCACTTCTTCTCGGAGGCGAGCTGGTCTTCGAAGTGCACGCCGGAGGCGCCCGCTTCGATCATCGACTTCATCAGCTCGTACGCCTGCAGCGGACCGCCGAAGCCGGCTTCCGCGTCGGCGACGATGGGCGCGAAGTAGTCGAGGTCGCCGCCTTCCAGCTTCTGAATCTGACTGGCGCGGGCCAGCGCGCTGTTCAGCTTCTTCACCAGTGCCGGTGCGCTGTTGGACGGGTAGAGGCTCTGGTCGGGGTAGGTCTCGCCGGCCAGGTTGGCGTCGGCAGCCACCTGCCAGCCGCTCAGGTAGATGGCGCGCAGCCCGCCCTTGACGTAGTTGGTCGCCTGGGAGCCGTTCATGGCGCCCAGTGCCGCCACGAAGGGGGAGGTGTGCATCTCGGCCCACAGGCGCTCCGCGCCGCGGCGAGCGATGACGTAGTCGTTCTGCAGGGCGGGGCGCAGCAGTTGAACCTGCTCGGGGGTGTATTCCCGCACGATGCCGGCAAAGCGTTCCGGTACGGCGGGGGCAGCCTTCGGGGAGGTCTTCTGGGTCATATACTTTCCTTGTTGAGTTGTTCGCTTCACAGCGAGGGTCTGTCTTTCATGGAAACGCTGCATGGATCGAACAACCGTTGTGCAGTTGCTCCAGCAACACAGCGCCAGCCATTGCGGATTTTGGCTGATCGCGGCACTGGCGACAGCCGAAACGAGAAAGTTGGAGTGCTTTCCCGCTGAAGATTCGTCTTCCAGTGGAAGCGAATCAGACAAAGCCCTGCACCGAATAGAGTGCAGGGTTGAAGCGGATGTCTCAGGCAAAAGGCAGGCGGCACAAAATCCGCACAGGAGGCAAAAGAGCTACCTCCTGTGCGATTTTTGCGGCCCGAATCAATCGAAGCTTGGTGCCAAGCTTACTCAGTCGAATTTGGTCGACCGGCTCTCGGGCCCGAAGAGCCAGACCAGCCAGGCGAAGAAGAGCATGGTCGTGCACAGTCCGATCACGCTGAAGAGCGCGGTGATGTTGCCCACCTGGTAGATGGAGACCACCGACCAGACGAAACCGAGTACGGCGCCGGTCTTGATGCCGGAGCTGGTGCTCTTGTCGTCGCTGGCGCCGAAGATCCTGGTTCCGACCTGTTGCACGAGCACACCCGTGCTCACCAGACAGCCGACAACAGCGGCTGCGACGACACAGACCGAGAACAGGAAACTGCCCAGGGCGGCGAAAGAGGAAAAGATGGACTGCAGCATGGAAGAAACTCCCATTGGTTCGAGTGAAGCTTGTTGTCGTTCAGCGAGCGCGAGCTCACTGAAAAAAGAGACTTGTGAGTCAGGCGGCGGAGACGAGCGGATGCGAGTCGACCAGCACCGAAACGCGCCTGCCGTCGGGCAGCCGTCCGGTCAGTCGGGTCACGTATTCGCTCAGTACAGCGTCGAGCTCGGGCACGGGCAGGTTGGCTTTGATGCGTGTGCACAGCTCGGTTCGCAGGTCGCCGTTGTAGAGACCGGCGGGCAGTCGACGTTCCATCCCTTCGATGAACTTGTAGTCGACGTCCCTGGGGAAAATGCCGCAATCATCCCTGACTCTGACCTCCTTGACGCCATCGAGTGCCGCTTGAGCGTCGATGCGATAGCGCTGGCGGTGGCTCTCGATCAGGGTCTGATGAGTGATCGGGAAGGTATCAGCGTCCATACAAAAATTCCTGGTTGTTGTGGCAAATTACGTCAGATCGTCTGCGCCTGCAACCACTCAGCAGTCACAGCTGCGTGTTTGAGTGTCATGAGCAGGGAAATCAGTTGGTTCTGAAGGTGGCGGCAGGGAGAGCAGGAAAGATAAGACGTAACTTCGTTCTAACAAACCTGGAGACACCGATGGCGCTAATTTTTGTGAATGACAACTGTGTTACACGGCGCCGATAGTGCGGTGTGGGGCGCTGCCGGGTCTGTACTGTAACCAGAACTTACAATGTAATTGCATGTAAAAATGCGCCATTTTGCCTCACTGCTTCGCGCGAAGGCATGCGGATGCGCTGGTTCGCCACCTTGCGCGAGCAGTTTTTCCGCCCCAGCTGCGCAATTTCGTTCTGTGTCTAGAGAGGTTTGGGCCTGATGCGGTCGAACTCCTCTTCGCTCACAGTCAGCTCCGCTGAGCAATCATGCGTTGCTTTCTTGAGACCTGGCACGCTATCCAGGAATTGCAGCAATCCGTCAAGCGGGAGCCAGACCTGATGTTCAATTCCTTCGATAATCAAGTCGAAGATGAAGCCCGCCTGGAAGCCTGAGACAAAGTCTCCTTCCAGTGTTTTTCTGATGTCGACAAACTCAGTTTCGGCAGTCGAGTAAGGCATGATCGCGTGGAAGACACAGGTTTCGGGAAGCAAGGCTCGACGCAACCTGGTCAGGTCCATGTCGAAGGTGCAAGGCTCACCGTAGCCCAATTCGAAGCTGACCAGCACTTCGTTGGGGGTGCTTGAGTTGTGAGTGAGAGCAAAAATCAGCGCTTCGGGTGCATCGTTCAGGAAGCTGATGCCCTGCAAGTCTGCGGTCATTGTCGAGGAGCTCATGAGATATTTCCTTTCGTCAGCAGTTACGCAACTGAATTACTGCAGTTGCGTCTTTGATAGTTGAGTGAGCGATTGATCCGGAGTTTCGGGAGTGTCTTGAGATGTAAAGGGCGTGTCTCTTGATTGTTAGTGAGAAACTGCGCGTGGTGCAAGATCGAAATCGGCAGCTTCGCTACTTTTTACAAAACTCTTCTTTCAAAGCTCGCGCAACTGGCTCTATGACTGGGTTTTCGTCCGCATTAGTGCACAAGAATGTCCCCTCAAATTCACGAACTATACTCTTGAAATTCACAAATCTGTCCTTGCCATCATATTTGGTGCAGCGGTCGACCTTATATACTAAAGCATATAAAAGAAATTGAATCGAAAACAAGGGCCCGGGCTTCAACCCGGACCCTTGTTTGATCGAGCCTTGCAGTTACTCTGCAAGCGCTGCTGCGCAGCCGCGATCAGTGCTGCTTGGGCAGGCCAACCAGCGTCAGCGAGATGCGGCGCTGCTTCACGTCCACTGATTTGATGCGCACTGAGGTTTCGGCGCCTGCGGTGAAGCTGGCTTTCGCCGCCCCATCCAGCTCCGAATCGTGCAGCAGTCCATCGATGCAGCCCTGCAGGCTGACGAAGACGCCATACGCAGTCACGCTCGCCACCACGCCGCCGGTCACTTGCCCGTACTTGAGCGAGCTCAAGACGGCGCCGATGCGACTGAGGTGCACGGTGCCGTTTTTGGCGTCGGTGCGAAGCACCTCGAGCTCCAGTTCTTCACCGACCTTGACCAGGTCGGCGACGCGAGCGGAGCGACTCTGCGCCAGTTCATTGCGGGGCAGGAGTGCCGTCGTGCCGCCCAGGTCGATGAGCGCTCCTTTCTCATCGCCGAGGATGCGTGCCACCTTGCCTTTGACCAGGGTACCGCACTTGAGAGTGGCGATGAAGTCGCGCTGCTGCTCTTGCACGGCTCGCGCGTGGCTGAGGATGACATCGCCTTTGCGCCCGCTCTGGTTGTCGCAACTCGTCACTTTCACCGGAATGTCGGTGCCGACGAGGTTATTCGGATTGCCGAAGAAGAGCAGTTCGCGCCGCGGAATGAAGCACTTGATACCGTCGATGGTGGCCTGGGCGCCGGCGAAGCTATCGTTGGCACGCGCGCGCGACAGGGCCGTCACATGCGCTTGCGTGGTAGCCTGGCTTTTGACCAGCGCCGTCAGGTTGCTCCAGGCCGCCTGGCGTTGTTCAGTCGAGGCAACGCGCTTGTGGGAGACGGTAAACTCCTCATCGCTGTCTTCTTTCTTGATCACGACGAAGCGCGATTTGTCGCCCACTTTCAGGTCACCGGCTTCGTCGAGTTCGAGGAAGGCATCCGATTTGGTGCGGATGTTGACGATGAATCCGCCCCGCGTCGAGGCCATCACCTCTCCGTCGACGATATCGCCGATTTCCGGGTTGTTGAAGGTGAGCCCGGCGAGCAGAGCTGCGAAGGCTGAGGTGGAAGAATTGTTGGACACTGTGATCGGTTTCATTGGTAATAATGGTTTGTTGATTGTTTGCTGAAACGACCACCTCTCCACGTTGGCGCTAGCATTCTTCAAATTCGAGGCACTTACCTGATTGCTGTGAGCAATCGATAGATTCGACGAGTTGTGAGAAAGGCTTTTGTTTAGTGGGTCGAGTTTTACTGGAACTGGATGTAAAGGTGGTTGTCTCGACCTTAAGTAAGTTGAAGCGCTCAAAGCAATCGACGTCTGGAGCTGGCAGAACCGGTGCAAGCTTCAAGCGGGGATTTAAGGCTCGCGCTAGCGGGCGCTCCTTTTGTGCCGCTAGCTCGCACCAACTCTGTCCGAGCTTCTATAATGGGTTTTGAAGTAACGCAGACTGTCGCGTCCGTTTCGGCGGATGAGGAAAGTCCGGGCACCACAGGGCTGGTTGCTGGGTAACGCCCAGTGCGCGTGAGCGTGAGGATAGTGCCACAGAAATGAAGACCGCCTGACTCGTCAGGTAAGGGTGCAACGGTGCGGTAAAAGCGTCACCAGCAAAGTCGAGAGGCTTTGGCTAGGTAAACCCCGCTGAAGGTGCAAGGCGAAGGTATAGCTCAGAAATTGGTTGCCCGCCAACCTGAGTTGCCGAAGCTGCTAGAGGGTATGGGAAACCATGCTCCCAGAGAGATGACAGTCTAGAACAGAACCCGGCTTATGCGTTGCTTCAATTTTCTCTGAAAAGACAAAAACTCGAGCCATGACTCGAGTTAGAGCACTGAGTGCTTCTGTTTTGTCTGTTCCAAAACCCTTGGGCAAGAGGCAGGAACGATTGGGCAAGCGCTGAAAGTGCAGTTCGTGGCGCTTGCATTGGCTATGAATTCAGTACTTTGGGCAAGAGGCTGAATGCATGTACCATAGCGAACGTTCGTGGAATTATCGTGTCACGTGTTGTCTTCTCGAAAATCCTCCTTCTGTGTTCAACCTTAGACAGCGAATGTCTCAATTTTGTGAAAGAAACTGAATAGTTTTTGTGCATGGATTGCCTGTTCTGTTTCTTTCGCGGACGCAACTTTTATAGTCCTCGATTAATGCCACCATCAGGGCGTCGGTACCCTCCATGAATTGGGAGCGAACCTGCACTGCCTCTAGATAGTGTTTTTCTGCCAGATCGAACCGTTTCATAGCCTGATACAGGAAAGCCGTGTTGTGCAGTGCCGTTGCCAGATCAGCCCGATTTGTAGAGTCCTGGTTTTGTCTGTACAGAGCCAACACTTTCAGGCTCAGTGGCTCGGCTTTTTCGTATTGATGTTGCTGATAGTAGATTTCTGCCAGGAAACTTGTGCTGAAAGCGAGCTGCTGTGCGTTGGTTGAATATTGGATTGATTGTTTGAGCAGCTCTTCGGCTCTTTCATAGTTCTGGACGGCTGCCACTTCTTTCGCTTCGGCCACACATTCAGTCCAGACCTGGTTGAGGTTTGCATGGTCCAATCGCAGAGTCTGCTCGGAGTATTTGGAAGATGTTCTCTGTCTGAATATGCGGGCGTCGACAATTCTCTTGTTGCGAGCCTGTTCGTCTAAATTGGCGGACTGATCGCGTACAACTTGTTGTTTAGCCTGTTGAAGAAGAGAGTTGAACATTGCCTTGATCCGTTTTCATTGTGCCAACGCAGTCACTTTAGACAAGTGGCAGGGAATTGTTCCGGAATGATTTGTGTATTTTTTGGAAATACTGGTTGGCTGCGGCGAGTCCGAATCGTCTTTGAACGGAAGTGTCCAGGGCGTCTGCGTGGACTTCTGGTTGTACTGTTTGTTGTAGTATCTGGCGTGTTTAAAAATTGTCAGACGGTCTGGTCTTCGTTGAAAAACCAGTAATTGACTATATTCATACGATCCGGCAGGCGACCGGAGGACCCTGTGTGAGTCCTCCGTCGACTTTCGATTGCGACATCGGAGCGATGCGCTTCTTTTGGAAATGTCTTAAACCAATGCATCGTTAAAGCAAGTCCATGGTGCCACCGCGTTCGATGGCACCATTGGTAGTTGTGGATCAGTGTTTGGTCAGGTACAGATACGCAATTGTGCAGATGATCAACGCTGCCGCACAAATCACACCAGCAGGTGAGATTCCGCTCTGCCGCCTTGATTCAGCTTCTGCACAAGCGACGGCGTTGTGCTTCGCCGTGCGTGCGAACCACAAACCGCTGTCTTTGATGGTCCGTTTCTGCGTACCATAGTCGACGTGAATCAAGCCGAAGCGCCTGGAAAAACCTTCGGCCCATTCGAAGTTGTCCATCAGGGACCAGGCGAAATAGCCTTTGACGCGTGCACCGTCTTCGATAGCCAGGCGCACTTGCTTGATGTGTTCGCGCAAGTATTCCAGCCGTTTCGCATCATGCACGCGCCCGTCAGCCGAGACGACGTCGTCGTATGCCGCACCATTTTCGGTGACATAGAGCGTCGGATAGTCATACTCTCTGGAGATTCGCGTCAGCAAGGTGCGCAGGGCAGTGGGAGTGACTTCCCATTGCATGTCGGTGTAGTGCGAGCCAGGCAGCGGATGGCTGAAGTTGCTGTTCGAGATGACGTTCCGGAAGTAATAGTTTATGCCCACGTAGTCGATCTTCTCACTGATGATGCTCAGATCATCGGCTGCCAGATCGAATATTTGGGCAGCATTTCCAGCCGGATAGTAACCCTTGAGCAGCGGATCGAGCCATTGTCCGAAGTCCCAGCGCCATGCCTCTTCGCACTTCTGCGCATCTTCAGGATGGAGCGGCTCGGGCGTCGATTGATTGAGCACAATGCCAATTTGCAGTGGGCGCGGAGCCGCCTTTCGCATGGCGATTGTAGCGAGACCGTGCGCCACAAGCAGATTGTGCGCCACCTGTGGTGCCAGTTTCTCATCGGCGATGCCGGGAGCGTGAACGGCCCAGGCATGTCCGAGATAGGCTGAGCACCACGGTTCGTTGAAGGTGGCCCAGAACTTGACGCGATTGCCGAACCGTTCCACCATTTTGGCGGCGTATTCAGCAAACAGGTGACCGACTTCTCGGTTCGCCCAACCGCCTTCGTCTTGCAGGGCTTGCGGCAGATCCCAGTGGTAGAGCGTGATGAAGGGCTCCATTCCCCGGGCTATGACAGCGTCAATCAGCTTGTCGTAGAACTCGAGCCCTTTCTCGTTGAACTGACCGCGCCCTGAGGGTTGCACGCGCGGCCAGGAAATCGAGAATCGATAGGCGCCCAGGTTGAGCTTCCTGGCCAGTGCGATATCGGCTTCATAGCGCACGTAGTGATCGCAAGCGATGTCACCATTTTCGTTGTTCTTGACTCGACCGGGTGTGTGACTGAAGCGATCCCAGATTGACTCGCCCTTGCCGTCGGCAAAGGGCGAGCCCTCGATCTGATAGGCGGAAGTACCGGTGCCCCAGACGAAACCGTCTGGGAATCTACATCGTTCCAGTTTGCTAGTAGTGTTCATCGCATTCTCCTGGTGCCATCAAGCAGATGGGGCGGGCGTGCAGCAGCGGAATCTTGGGGAATTCGCGATACTGCTTGGCGGGATATACTCTCCAGGTGCCGTCGTCGAGCAGTTCGAGCACCTGGTCGTGATACTGGGCCAGTTGGGAAGGCTGACCAACCGAGATGACGGTGCTTCCCAGCGTGCCGAGAATGGCGTAGAGGAGCGCAGTCTCACCCGGTTCCACCGCATAGGTGATCTCGTCGGCAATCACACACTCGCGTTTGCCCAGCACTACTCGTGCCAGAACAAGCCTGTGAACCTCGCTTTTCGTGAGCAGAACTTTCCAGTTTTGTTCGCTATCGAGACCACCGGACATATCAAAGACATGTCCGAGTTTGACAGATTGCAGCACTTGTTTGACGCGAGTCTCGTCGACGCCTTCCGGAACGCTGAGGAATTGCCGCAGCGAGCAGTCAGGCAGGTACGGGTCTTGAGGCAGGAACATCGTGTTTTCGAACGAGTTGCGCTGCAGATGCCCACTGCCAGCGGTCCAGAAGCCGGCCATGACTCGCACGAGCGCCGAGGTCTGAGCCGGATGCGGTCCTGTGACAAGCAGGCTGGAGCCAGCCGGAATGCGCAGATTGAGCGCATCGACGATGGGATGCTGCGGGTTCGGTCCAAATACGCTGACGTCATTGAAGACGATTTCTTTGCCTTCAGTGACTTCAATGTGCGGTTCTGTGGGCACTTTCTGAGCATTGATATCATCGATCGCTTCGATGAATCCGCCCAGTCGATTGATGTTGGCGGCAAAGCCGCTGATGCCTGCGAACTGACCGATGAGCAGAGTCGAGCCGTTGAAGATAGCAGCAAAAGCGATGCCGGCTTCAGCAATTTTGCCGAACTCGATTTCCCCATTGAAGTAATAGGGAGCCATGATTGCCATCGGAATTAGTGGCATGAGCAAGTTGTAGCAGGTTGTGAACAGTTGAATATTTCTGTTCACGGCCGCCACTCGAAGCAGAATGTCGATGACGTTTTTGAGCGCCGATCGAGCCTGAGCAAAGGCGATTGGTTCACCCTTGCAGAAAGCAATCGACTCGGCCTCGGCCCGGGCGCTGGCAACTTTGAAGCGCAGATCGGCTTCGTTTTTTGTCTGCTGGAAAGCGAGCCAGACAAGACTTTTGCCGATCAACACTGCAATTACCGAGCCGGCCGCAGCGTAACCAAGCACGGTGCCGGTCAGCGTTCTGGAGATGATCCACAGCACGCCGATGAAGCTGAGCACTTTGAAGAGAGAATCGATGATTGAAATCGACAGGCCGATAGCGGAGTTGCAGAACGTATCGACGTCCTGCGTCATGCGTTGATCCGGATTGTCGATTTCGGTGTTGAGCGTCAGCTTGCGATGGGCCTGGTTCTCGTAGTACCTGCGAAACAGGTCGGTGGAGAGCCAGCTGCGCCATAGCAAAGCCAGTCGCGTGCGCAAGTAACCGTAAAAGACTTGCACAGGAGTCTGCAGTACAAGCAGCCCGACGTACAACGCCAGGTACTTGTAGAAGTCTTCGGTCGCCTTCAATTGCAGTGCGTTCGAGAACTTGCCCGCAGTATGGCCGATGTAGATAGCCATTGCGGTGTCCGTGCACAGCAACGCCAAGACGGCTCCCAGGTGCCCGAGTGCGATCAGTCGCTTCTCAGACGCCCAGAACGGTTTGCCAATCTTGTACAGACGTTTCCACGGAAGACCTTTCTGAATTTGTGTGATTGGAACACTCCATTCAGTGCCACACCAGTGTGGTGAGGGAATTGGGCTCGAGATCAACTTTCGCTTGCCACGAGTCCAGTTCGAGTGAGATTGTCTTTGCAGTGCCCGAGTTTGTCAGCACGACAACATTGCTGCCATCAGGGTTTTTGAAGGCCACGTGGGTGAGGTCTTTGCACTCTCCCAGTGACTGAAAACGACGTGCACCACGCCGAATGAATTTGGAGAACTGTGAGAGCGCCCAGAACTGGCCGCTGTAAGAAATCTCGTTCGTCGTCGAATTGATGGTGACCAATCCGCCGCAATTGAACGGTCCGATGTTTGGTTTGCCAGACTCGTCGAGAGCCAGGTTCCACCCCGTCAGACCACGGCACCAGTTGCGCAGGTAGCGAGTGAAAGACTGCCCCCACATCGCCCAGTCTTTGCCGTAGTTCGGATCGTCGAAGCCCGGTCCGCCCTCGGTCCAGTAGGCGTCCACGTCGGGGTGTGCGTCATGAACCAGGCTGGCTTTGGCTGGGTCGCCGACGTAGCCGTGCCAGGCGATGGCACGACAGTATTTCTTCAGCTCCCACTCTTCGAGCGTCGCCAGGGCGCGGCCCCAGAGGTTGAAGTTGTGGTCGATCATCCAGATCTGTGTTTTCTCACCGGACTTTTCCAGCAGCGGACCGAGATGATAGCGCACGAAGTCGACTTCGTATTCCTGCGGCCATGAGCATTGCGGCATGTTGCCGTCCTGGTCGGTGTCGACCTCGTTCTGCACCGTGAGGGCAGAGACCGGCACACCTGCTTGCTTGTAAGCTTGCAGGAACTTGAGCAGGTACTGCGCGTAGTGCGGCATCCATCGGCGCTGCATGTTGCCGCCGAGCAGGGAGCGATTGGACTTCATCCAGGCCGGCGGGCTCCAGGGCGAAGAGAAAATGAACATCTCCGGGTTTTGCTGCATCGCCTCTTTCACCATGGGCACGATGTACTTGAGGTCATGGGCGATGGAAAAGTTCTTCAAGTCATGGTCTGCAGGATCGTCGGCGTAGCTGTAGGCGTGCGTCGAGTAGTCGCTGGAGCCGATGCAGGTGCGACAGAGATTGAGACCCGTCTGCGAAGGATGGAACAGCTCGTAGAAGAGCTTGGCGCGCGCCTCTTCAGACAGGCGGTTGAAGTTGTAGCAGGCAGCGTCCGTGAAGGCCGCGCCGAAGCCGACGATCTCCTGGAATGTGGTCGTCGGGTTGAGCACGATAGTTTCGCCGGGTGAAGCTGCGCCTGAGCGGTTCCATCGCACAGGGGCTGCAGACGCCAGGCGCTTGTCGTCGCTGGTGATAGTGACTGACACAACACCGGGCTGAGTCGATGTGTGCAGGGGAGGCAAAGTCACAGCCAGTGGCTCTGCCTGGGCAGAGGTCCGCTGGCTCTTACTTCGTCGTCGGTAGGCGTAGATGGCGCCGGCAACTGCGGCGCAGAAGAGCGCTTTCAGTTTGAAACGCATGAGAGCTCCGTTTGTCTGGAGGTTTGATGGAAGGCGGCGCACGACCTGCGAGCGCACTCGCATGGATCCGAGGTGGAGAAGGTTATTTACTGCGGGAAGAGGTTGCTCGGACGACGCCTTGAAAGATAGAACTAGAAGAAACAGTGTTATTTGATCTGTACCAGATGGGTGCCTGTGTTCGGTCTGCGAAAGTGTTACGAAAGCCGTTACATGATTCGTTTACAAAACGAATCATGCGCTCAGACGCTGCGCTAGCTGCCCGTTAACAGGTCTCTTAGATGGCACCCACGCGATCTCATATGCAGATCGATAATGGCGTAACTAGCATAGCAACGACAAATTCCCCGAGCATAATCCGTACTGCTCGAGGCGAATCGCGCGCCGTTTCGGCCGCGCTTGCAAATTTGTCGATCTGATTCCCAGGGCAAGAGGCTCAGATTACCCGCATACTAAGGTAATTTTGTGGCATTCTCGTGGCACTAACAGAAGACGCATGAACAGGCACTGTCATAATGTTCAGCCGCTTAATTTTCGAACTTTTCGCCCGTACTTAATTGTCTTTTTTTGAATTTGATTACTCGCGCACTATTGTGTTCACGATAGTATTCAAGTCTGCATTGATAGACTCCAGATCGGCGCGGCAGAAACGTACGGAAATGCTGTAGATTCTGTGCTTATAGCCAAAATAGTAGTGCTTTTCATAGCGGTCCGGGTCGCTGGGATTAGAATTGTCCTTGATGTAATAAACCGTGGCTTCAATATTTTTCCCGTAACCGATTAGCACCGTGCGTGGTGCTTGCACCTGTACGTGCTGGTGCGTGGACCAGTAATACTTGTCTTCATCGTGTGCCGCTTCCTGAGCGCTTTCTTTATCTTGCAAGCGGAAGATTATACTTTGCCATCCGTTTTTTGTGGTGGTCAGCTCGACAAAGTCTCCCCACTGAGTGGCCATTTCTTTTGCGCCCCAGGATCTGGGATAGTAAAACATCAATCCGCACTTTCGATAGACCGACAATTTATTGGTTGGTTGAAGGGTGTAAGCGGCTCGAGCTGGCGATTTTGATACTTGAGTTTGGGCTACTTCTTCACTGACTGCCGAATCTGCGGTATTGACTGTGACGACTTCGAGCGAGTTGAGTAACTCGTCCTTTTTCACAGCTCCGCTGGCAAAAGCAGATAACTCTGGTTTGGTGACTACCACTTCTCGATAACTTTTCTGGTCAAGGTTGTAGAAGCGCACCTTGACTCGCACGGTTTGTGGAGCTGTTTCTGTTACTTTGCGTGCGATCAGGAGAGCATCGACCTTGCAGTCGGTGGTCACGTCTTTTGAGGCGGTATTTGTGTATGTCGAAAGCACTACTTCATGAGCTGCCGGGAAGATTGCGGCATTGACTTTATAGCCCGGAGCAACCAGCTTTGCGTCTGTGATCGCTTTGCTGATAGTCTCTCCGCTAACTGCCGCAGCAGAGGTTTGCAAACAAGTATTCAACGTCGTCAAAAAGACTATAAGGGCACCAAATTTTCTCATTAACGCCGCTCCGCCGCTTGCTATCGATATACCCGGCTGAGCTGCTTGATCACACCTGCTTTACAGAAGTAACAGCGCCTGGCAACTTGGTTTGTGTGGGATGAGTTCAATCTGTTATTGTTACCGCACTTTCAAGCAGTCTTGAGACAACTCATCTGCCATCGTCATTGATCTTTTGCTGGACGGCCTGATGTTTTTGCTTATGCCCAAAACCGACTCAAAGAGCAGGCGCTGCTGGCATGTCATGACCGTGTTGATGCTGGTTGTCGGCATAATCTCAATCCAGTTTAGCGGATTCCAGTCGGTAAGAGCAGAAGAAGAAGAATTCCCTACCATTGAGACGCGCTTTACTCTTGGCTTAGATTGGCTTATCACGCTGAATACTACAACTATGGATCACATGTTGAACTACCCGGGTTCACTGATTCATCCAATCACACAGGTGCGTGTTACTTATTTCACTTTCGATGGACGCAAGCAGACCTGGTCCAAAGGAAAAATTTACCAGGATCTGTGGTTTTCAAACGGCAGACCTGTGGGTTGCAGGCGCTACACAAGACTGCCTTTTCAGAACGGTTCGTACGGGGCGATTTACGTTGCCCGCACCAGAGATTGCGTCAATCAGACCAGGGCGCTTGATGGCACAATCGTGCGCCTCTTCCTGGATCTTGCTCTCAATAATTCTGTCATTTCTTCCGTTGTGCTTCCTCTGGAGATATGCGACAACGCGGCCTCTGACCTCGGCTCTTTCAATTTCTATCAGGCTACGATGATTACTGCAGGGCGTTTGCTGATGCTTCATTTTCAATCGTATCCCAGAAATTTTGATAAGTATTTCGTTCATATAGTCAAGTAACGACATGATTCTGTTTGTGCCGAAGTTTGTTCTTGCGTTAAGCAAGATCGAGGCTAGCGTTGTCGCCCTCTGCTGGTGTTATATGCGGTGCCTTGAATTGTGCTGGTTGACATGGACGGCGTACCAAAATGGCTTTAATAGACCGGTCTATTATGAATTCGGAAAAATTTTTGGGAATTGAGCGAACCTTTGTTCGTGCCAAAAAGCCGGTGGTAATGCGCGATTTGCGCACACCACCGGCTGAATTCCGTCGCCCAGCGAAGTCAGAGGGGGCGGTTATTCACCGCCGCCGCCGCCATCGCCTCCGCCACCACCGCTGTCGCCGCCACTGCCGGCGTCACCGCCTCCGGTGTCACCGCCGGTGTCAGCAGGCGCCGTGTCGGTCGTGCCCGATTCGGTGCCTTCGGTGGTCGTGGTGGCCTCGGTGCCTTCGGTCGCAGCTTCGGCGTCCGCCTCGGCGTTCGCTTGCTCGGCCTGTTGCACCTCCGCTTCCGTCATCGGCTCGCCGTTGGCGTTCTCTTCGACGGTCGCTTCCTGCTCTTCGGCGATCTCTTCCTTGGTCGGCGCCGTCGTCGACTTCGACCAGGAGCCGCCGGCCGGCAGGCTGACGCGTCCGTTCGAAGAGGTCCAGGCGCTGCTCGTCGTGCTCGTTGACGAGTTCTGGCTGTTCATCAGGATCACGTAGTACCACCAGAAACCGTCGTCATAGTAGGCGTAGCGCCCATCGTGGAGGCGCTCGACCTTGACGGTCTTCTCGTTGACGGTGACGTGCTCGTGCTTGGTGTGCTTCGAGTGCGGCTTGTTATCGCAGCCCGAAAGCGCCAGCGCCAGCAAGGGCACCGCCAGAAGGAGTGAAAGTTTGATTCTCAATTCGTCACCTGTGGGGGTTTGTGTCTGAGGGCTCTCAAGTCTGAGAGGGTTTGGTCCGCCGGGCGGTTAGTCCGACGGACATTGGCGACCTGGGGCTTACTTGCCGTGGTCGTGAGCGCCGGCCTGCGGATGGGTGATGCGCCAGATCAGAGCGACGAGGAGCGCCGAGACGAGGGCGATGACGTGCAGGATGATGCGATGCACCGTCGTGTCCCACTCCACGTGCTCCAGGTTCACGAAATCCTTGAGCAGCTGCACCAGCGTGATGCCGACGACCGAAAGGGCCACCTTCACCTTGAGGATTCCGGAGTCGATGTGGTCGAGCCATTGCGGTCGATCACGGGCATCGCTGATTTCCAGCCGGCGGATGAAGATCTGGTGGTTGCCCTGGATCATCATGATGAGCAGGTTCGCCACCATGGCGATGTCCACCAGACCGACCAGCGCCACCATGATCTCCTCGCCCGTGAGCTTCGAGGAATTCATGATCAGTGCATAGTCGTCCCCGATGAACTTGGCGACGTAAACGATGAGAGCGCAGAACAGCCCGACGTTGATCGGGTAGAGAATCCAGCGCGTCGAGAAGATCGCCCTGTCGAGGATGCTGATGCAGCGACGAGCCGTGCTAACGCACTCCTGGGCGTTGGCCGGCGGAGCGTCTTGGTGATGGTCTGCCATGTAAGTTCCTTCCAATCTAGGTTGAAGAACAAGGGTCTCTCCATCCAGCACTTCGCTCTCAAGCACTCGATTTCGCGTCCCACATCGAAAGTTCGATGCGAGTAGTCCGGCGAAATTGAGTTGCAGCTGTTTTTTTGCTTGCTGTTTGCTTAAAAAGAGAAATGAGGAGAAGTATCTTTTGATACCACTTCAAAGCTCTTAAGACCTATAAAGGCGGGCTTCACAAACCGCTTTACAAGCGCTTACAATTCACCCAGACTCAGCTATGCCATGCGAGCTGAGGCAGTTGTTTGCGGTATCGCGGCACCGCTCATGATTCGGGTGTATTCAGTGCTGTTTGTATGAAATGCTAGCGCTAAGTATTGCGCATTCTGTCTTATCTGCTTCTAATCAGGTTTTTGAGCCACCCGCAAAGAGTCGATTCCACCAGGGCTTTTTCCACCAGCTCAAGTCTGACTCCAGGGTGGCGATATTTGCCTTTAATTTTTCAATTTCTGCATCTTTGGCTTCTTGCAGAGACTTTACTTCGTCGAGCTTCTGTCTTAAGTCAGGAAGTTCGGCCATGACCTGATTGCGCTCATCCAACTGCTGTTGCAGATTGTAGATAGTTTGTCTCTCTTCGCACAATCGTTGGGTAAATTCGATTGTCAGTGAATGCAAGATCTGGTCCAGAGAATGGCGCGTCGTCTGCAAGTACAAGCGGTCCGGATGATCTTCTGCTGTATCAGACACTTCTGTGACGAACACAGGCTCTGATGCGTTCAACTCCGCGATTTCCTCAGTGGTCGCATCGCTCGCCAGGGTTGTCTCGTTGTTACCGCTGGCATCACACAGCGCGTTGGCGTCGTCTTCAGTTTCTGGTTGGAAAAACTCTCCCAGCCCTTCCATGGTTGTACGCGAGGCCTGCTCAGAAAGTTCTTTAGCTTTCTTGTCTAGATACTCCTGAACTTCCTCTTGATAAAGAAACCACTTCTCTTTGTTTTTCACGAAGCGGCGTTCGCCTCTGACCGCGCCGATGTCGATCATGTTGCGAATTACTTCACGGTCAACGCCGAGAGCGTTGGCAGCTTTTTTAACGGTTACCAGAGGATGTATTTGCAAATTTACCGCCTCGTATATGCACCATATACAGAACCATATCTGACACCACAATTATAGCTATTTCTTATCGTTCAGCTCGTTAAGAAATTCTCGGTCCCGGGCGTCCAGGTTTGCGTGTTCCAACAGATCGGGTCGTCTCTCCAGAGTTCGTTTCAAAGCTTGCTGGCGCCGCCAGAGCGTAATTGCTTTGTGATCGCCGGAACGTAGCACCTCGGGCACTACCATGCCTCTGAATTCGGACGGTTTTGTATATTGTGGTGCCTCAAGCAGGCTGTTGTTGAATGACTCGTCTGTGGCCGAATCCAACTTCCCCAGTACCCCGGGAATCAGTCTGCCGACTGCATCAAGCACTGTCAGAGCAGGAAGCTCTCCACCTGTGACCACAAAATCTCCAATTGAGATTTCTAGAGTTGCCGCACAGCGAATTCGCTCGTCAAAGCCTTCATAATGACCGCAAATCAAGACGATGTCTTGCACTTTCGCCAGCGTTTCCGCCATGTTCTGGCTGAACGTTTGACCCTGTGGAGTCAGCATGCAGACTGGACTGCCGTCAGCACGTTGAATGGATTCCAGGGCCGCATAGAATGGTTCGGGTTTCAGTACCATGCCGACGCCGCCACCATATGGAGTATCGTCGACTTTGCGATATTTATCTTCGCAAAAGTCACGCGGATTGTAGGTTTTTACGGCAATACGACCGGCTTTGACACCTCTGCCGATGATGCTGGTCGCGCAATAGGTCTCGATCAGCTCAGGAAATAAGGTAATGACGTGAAAAGTTAGCATGCGCTCTCGTTCGCTGCTTCCAGACTTTCAATTAATCGGAGCAGTTTGTCTGGAACTTGTAAATGTTAGCGTAGTTTCTCTTTCAGCACAAAAGTATGTTTCTTTGCAGGTTTTGCTTGAGTGGAAATTCACGGTCAGGAATATGAGCGATATGCCGCTACGCTGTTTCCGACTTTCAACAATGACCCCGCCAGGCTCATCGCTGGTGCGAAGCTTCTATATCTTGGCACGACAGTGAGAATGGTGCCGCCTATCATCAAGGCGTCCGCACCAACTTCTGTGGCGGCACTGACACGCTCTCGTGTGCTGCCGTGCTGGAAGGCATTCTCCAGGAAGGGCAGGTCTTGTGTCCACAGTTCCACGCCGGCAAGTCCGGCAGCGGCTCCGCGTGCTCCAATTCCCATGCCCTCGAGAATTCGCGATTGGCGCAGCATGCTGGACGCGGTCAGGGCGGCTGAGGCTGCATATGGCACCTGGGTGAATGAGTAATGAGGCTTAAATGGCAGATCGCTTAGCTTGTATTCGGTTGTCTGTTTCGGCGCCGATACTTTATTCATCAAGGGCCACAAATCATCGACTGGAACCATGTATCCATGACTGCCCTGATCTCCTCTTGAAACGATGCCTATGACCTTTCCTTCGGCGTTGAATGCGGGAGCGCCACTGTCTCCGCCGGGAATATTCTGGCTGGTGGTGAGTAAAATGTGATTTGGATTTTGTTTGTCAATATCTCTCGAGCCGGTGACATCGCGGATGGTATCGGTTGAAATATATCGTCCTGGTGAAAAATACTCTTTAGTCCATCCTGAGGGATGACCGATTGTGTAGATGGGCTCGCCGCCGCGCAAAAAGTTGCTGGTGTCGGCAAGTTTGACCGGTTGTGTACTGCGATTGGTATCGATGTGAACGATAGCGACATCAGCGTTTGGGCGAGTCGCTACCACTCTGCCCGGATGTTCGATGCCATCAGATGTGGTTACTCTGATTGAATCGAGATCGCTGATGACGTGATAGGCGGTGGCTATGTCTCCATGATCCGATACAAAAAAGCCTGAGCCTGTATATTCGTGATCTGCCGATTGCCCTCTGGCATGACCGAAGACTCGCACGATGCTGGCTCTGTTTTCGTTGTACAGCTTTGCCTCATCCGAGTTTACGTGATAAATCGAAGCGTCATTTTTCTCGGCGGTGAGGTTTGATCGCAGTGTCGGGATGCGCTGTAAGTCAAGGGTCGGAGTTTGATAATTTGGAAGTTGAAAACCAGTCGGCAGTTGTGAGGTTAGAGGTGGTGTCCAGATCGGCAGGTCGATGTGCATTGGACGCCAGACTGGCGGGGGCGTCTGAGGACTTTGTATTTCGGGACTCTGCCAGCGTGGCGCTGAGTTGCCATCCTGGTTGAGTTGATTGTTCGCCGAAGGTTTTCGCTGGGAGATTTGTCCATCCAGAATCTGTTGGGCCAGATCGCCGAAATTTCCGACGGTGCCTGAAGGCGCCGCTGGTGTATCGAGGAATTTTGGAGCATCGACCATTCCAGTTTCTCGAATCGGATGGCTCGATAGTATCTGGGAGCATGGCTGTGTGCCATGGGGAGAGTACGGGGCCTGTGTGAGGTGTCTGCGACTGTCCGTGCCAGCCGGGTGCGAACAGCTGGTGAAGTGGGTGGGAGCACCGACGATGCGTTTTGGAAGGTTTCAACTACTGCATATAGGAGTAATTTGATTTTAAAAAATGGTTCGGAGGCTGTTCTGCTGGTTTTGAACCAAACAGAACAGCCCCTCTACCAAATCCACATCGTGGTGCGTTCGCTCAGGAAGAGACTTCAGGAGGCCGCGATAGCCTGGTCCAGAAGATTCTGAATCTCGAGACGGAGCACCTCAGTGGCAGCCCGGATGTCTGTGGGCAACTGCGAAATCGAGATTGGTTTCCCGATCACCACAGTCGCACCGCAGACGGGTCCGCTTGTGTAACCCGACAAGAACTTGCGCCAGAGCTTGTTCACCATCCGTCGATAAAGGCTCGTTGCCCGAGTCGGCGGGTGGTAGTAGATTGCCACCGGCAGGAATGCCGGTTCGCCTCCATCTGTGATCATCAAGTTGGCGGCTTGCAGCGCTCGCACGGCTCCGGTGCGGAAGTCGGTCGAGCGCAGCACATTGTCGAACACCAGCTTGCCCTGCGGAAACATGAGCAGCTTGTTGATGCGACGCTGTGTCAGATATCGAGCGCATGCCTCGATAGCAGCTTGTGCTCCGGTGCTGGCCTTGCCACCCTGCACCGGAACCGTGAAGGTCCCTATCCAGGCGGCAAGGGTAGCCATACCCGGCAAGCGCGCCGCTTCTTTCAGCGCGCCGATCTGGCGATATGACCAGGGCATGGCCACGCGTACTACCGCGAAGTCAAGCCCGTGCTGGTGGTTCGGCACGATGGCCAATCGGCCGGCATGCTGAGCATTTTCTCTGCCCAGCACTTTGACCGGACCGCAGGCGATGCGGGTGCCGATGTGGCAAAGAGCCGTGTAGAAATTTCGTCCGAACCACGATGGTTCGGGAGGCAGGTAACCAGCGGTCCGCATGCGCTTTCCCTCGCGTACCCAGAAGAATACGCGGTAGAGCACGAAGCAGACCGTAGCAACCGCGACTGCGGATGCAATGTTCATAGCGAATTGCCTTACTCGACGTCTTGCATTGAGATATGCAGCGCATCGAGTGCTTGGCGATTAGCACCGTATAGACGCTAATTGCTTGGCACTCTCGGCGAGCTACTTTTCCCAGGGCTGACGCGGATGCTCGACATCGGCGATTCGACTCATCATCGACGCACCGACTGAGCAGGTGATGAGGGACAGAAGTGAGGCGCCGACAATAGCGGCACCCTGTCCGGATGTGATGGTGTGGGTCGTCATTCCGATCGACGCGATGGCAGCCGGCAGGCTGAGCTGTGCAGTGGCCATGAGACCGCTGGCAGCAGGCAGCTTGACGAGCTTGCTGACGACGACGTGCACGACGACGGTCGAGACGCAGATCAGCAAAGCCAACTCGATGTTGGAGGCGCTGCTGAGAAGCGCGCGCACATCCAACTTTGCACCGAGGTCGACGAAGAAGAACGGCACGAAGAAACCCTGGGCGAGACCGATCAGCTGCTTGTTGAAACGCTTCGGGTGCCCGAGAAGTGAAACCACTGTTCCGGCGGCAAACCCGGCAACGAGAACACTCGTGCCGAAAGCCGAAGCCAGACAGGCCAGCCCGATCAAAAGCACCAGCGAGATGCGCAGATCAAGCGCCCAGCCGCGGTACTTCGAGAGCTGACGGTAGTGAGAACCGACTTGCGACGACTGGAAAGCTCGCAGCGCGTAATAGGCCGCCACTGCAGCCAGTGTCACGACGACCGCTCCGGTCATCACCTTGAAGATATTGCCCGTGGACATGGCCAGGGGCAGAGCGATGATGGTCGCAGCGTCGGCGATGGCAATCCAGGTCTTGGTAAGAAACACGGTCTGCCCTGAGAGACCTCTTTCCGAGATGATCGGCAGCACCACAGACGATGAGCTGTTGCCGATGATCAAGATGAAAATGGCCGGGCTCAGACCACTCAGTTCGCTGAGCAGAAACCCGACCGGTGTCGCGAGAGCGAAAACCAGGGCCACAGCGGTGAAGCTGTGCTTGAACGACTTGCGAAGATTCGCATCGTGAAGTGGCAGTTTGATACCTACCAGAAAAACGAGCATGGCAAAACCGACCGATGACAGAAACGCCATCGTGGGATCTGCAGGGTTGATTAGACCCAAACCTGTCTGACCGATGAGGATCCCAGCTCCGATCTCACCAACTACCAGAGGCACTGACAGTCGGCGAAAACCAGAGAGGAAGGGTCCGATCAGACCGGCGCATGCAAACAGGAAAAGTATTCCGAAGTTCATGGCAGTCTTCCTTCTCTTCATGGGAAGGTTTGCAGCCGCTGCGAAAACAAAGCAGTGAGAATATGCCGGGTAGCTTGATGTGCAGGCTCAACTCGACATACGGCTGGGGCGGGACACCTGATTTGCAGCCGGCAATTTTGCCTGGTATCGCATCAGGTGCTATGGAACGCACGCGTATACTGAGCCGGGAGACGCTGCACGAAGGCATGTCACTGTCTGGTCAGATTCTGGCGTGAAATGTGATGGTTGAGGCAGTTAAAGGGCTTTCTGGAGAAATTGTCGAACTTGTTACATTTCACAGACTATGGCAGTGGTGGTGCATATCCCTAGCGTCTGATGCCCCTGATGGATATAAGAATTTGTAATCAAAGACAGGACAAGTGTTCGCGCGAATAAGATCGCTTTCATGAATGGTCTTGCTACGCTTTTAACCAGTTATGCAGTCGCCATTTTTGTTGCTCAGTGCAATTGTGAGTGCAATCTAAAGTGTTGAAACGACTATCGCCGTGCAGCTATCACACTTTGCACAACTGACGTAGCGCGCGGGAAAACAGCTAATCGATTGGCAGGCATAGCCGTGTTAAACGGCATAATTTCTCAAACACCGTATGCGGTGCAGCCAAATATTATAAGCAGCACCGCATACGATTACGACCGGCAAATTTGTCGATTGTACGTTAAAGAGTCGCATAGCAGAAACGAGGTCTATCACTAGACCTCGTTTCTTCAATGTGGGATGGACTGACGTTACCTTACCTAATCCAAAAAAGTTAGTTGAAAGAGATCCTAACCTATCTCTTTTTTCCGCCCTTTTTGGCAGCTTTCTTAGCTGGCTTTGCAGCCTTCTTAGCAGCTGGTTTTGCAGCTTTCTTAGCAGCTGGTTTCGCTGAAGCAGCTTTAGGCTTAGCGAGCACCAAGTTTGGTTGCTTAGAACGGCCGTTAACGATGTCTTTGAGTTCTTTACCAGCGCGGAACGCAGGTACTCTTGCGGCTGCAATCTTGAGAGGGGCCAGTGTTCTGGGATTACGGCCGGTTCTTGCTTTACGCATGCGGCGTTCAAAAGTTCCGAAGCCAACAAGAGTTACTTTGTCGCCTTTGGCCAATGCGCCGGTGATGGTGTGAATGAATGCTGAAAGTGTGCGTGTCACTTCAGACTTAGGTTGTCCTGTAGCCTTGGCTACGTTTTCTACGAGCTCAGCTCGGTTCATCGGATTTCCTCCTTATGGAAATGCTCACCCCAACCCACAAGGACGGATGATAACACCAGGTCTACGAATAGACAATAGATTTGGTCAGCAAAAGACGAAAATTTCTGATCGCGCACTTTTTCAAATCACGCTGCGGTCAATATTGCAGGTCGATCGCCTTCGAGGGGGGCTCCGAACCAGTGATGATTAGTTTGTCTCAGAAGGTCGCGCAGTTCAGAGTTTCGCGAAATTGTTCTTTCATCGTAGTCTTTCGGCGTATGCATTTTTGCACCACATTGAACATGCGATGGACACCGCATTTCAACATGACATCTCTTGATACATTTCAGTTAAAATTTTTGTGCATTGCAATGCTTGCACGATGCGCTTTTCCGAATTTGATCGATTTTCGCGTCCGGTATCTAGCAAAGATATGCCTGCCCGAAAAGTTCTATAATTCAATTTTGACTGTCCCTGGAAGTGAGTTCACATCTCAAAAGTAGGCTGCCTCATGACAACATTGTCTGGAACTTCTAAACCGGTTTTGAGTTTTTTGATAGCAGTCACTGCTCTCGGGCTCTCCCTGAAACCCGCGGAGTGTCAGGCTCCGGCGTCGGGACCGTCGGGCAGCAAAAATTCTGTCGTTACGCCTGCAATTTCTAAGCCCGTCACTGTTGCGCCCAAAAACAGCACAGCAACAACAGCTCAGCCGGCACCCCTGAAAGGCAACGCTGTTCATATTGCCGACGAGGCGGCCAAGTCCATGACCAACGAGCAGATGCTAAAGGCGTCGGCCAGCGTGGTAGCGAAGTATCGCAACGGGTGGCAAATGTTTCTGCAAAATCCTTGCCGCACAGGAGTTGCACCGGCTGAGGCCACTACTTTGCCTCAAGGTCGCTTGCACTGGAGCTTTCCGGCAGAGGGTCCGATCGATTCTTCTCCTGCTGTATATAAAGGAGTCGTATATGTCGGTAGTGATGATGCAAATGTATATGCAGTAGATGAGCGTACCGGCTCTATGTTATGGCACACCAAGCTGGGCGACAAGGTGAAATCTTCCCCGGCTGTTTCTGACGGAATTCTTGTAATTGGTTGTGAGGACAAGAAACTCTACTGTCTGGACACGCGCAACGGTAAGGTTTTGTGGTCTGCAGAGTCAGGCGATCGCATTTCATCTTCCCCGGCAATTTATGAAGGTGTTGCCTACGTTGGTAGCTGGGACGGATTTTTGTATGCAGTTGATGTGAAAAGCGGAGCGATTAAATGGAAATTTCAAACCGGTGCGCGCATAACATCATCGCCATCTGTTGTTGGAGATCTGGTGCTGGTTAGTTCTCACAGTGGTTCAGTATTTGCAGTCTCTATTGCTGATGGCACTCAGGTCTGGCAGCACAAAACGGGCAATAAGATATTTGCCTCACCCATGGTTATGGGCGACACAGTATTCGTGTCGAGTTGGGACAAATATTTCTATGCACTCGACGCAGCGACAGGGCATCTGAAATGGAAATATGCCGGGGCCGAGAGTTTCAGTATTTCACCTGTAGGAGCGAACGGAAAAGTTTTCGTGGGCAATGATGACTTGAAAATGTATTGTCTCAATGCCGCCACTGGAAAAATGCTCTGGAAAACTGGAATCAACAGTCCTGTTCCATTGCTCTCATCCTCTCCGGGGCTGCTCGGAAACATGCTCTATATGGGAAGTTCGGACTCGTATGTATATGCGATCGATACTCGTAACGGCGGAATCAAATGGAAGTACAAAACGCAGCGACCTATTTGTAGCTCACCGGCAATATCATCGACTGGCGTGTGCATAGGCAGCCAGGATGGAAATCTCTATTCCATTGACTAGTCGGTCAGTTCTCCACTGATGGAGGCGGTGATTTTGCAGGCTTCTTCACTTCAGGCAAATCAACGTCATCGGTGTCGGTTGCTTTAGCCTCCAGTTGTTGAAGCTGCTGTTTCTTCGCTGCAAGTGCGGCTTGACCGCGCGCTGTTTTAAGAGCTTGAACGTATTTGGGCACTGTCGTTAGATACTTCATCGGTTCGATGTACTCGTTCGTATCCTCTTTGATGACAGTGTAATGAACATGAACACCAGTAGACCGCCCGGTCGAACCGGCGTACCCAATCACTCGACCGCGAGTCACCCACTGACCCGGCAAGACGCTGTATGCATTCAAGTGTCCGGTGATTGAGCGAACGCCGGGATAAGGATGGTAAACCTCAACAGCAACTCCGAGTGCGCCACGCCAGCCGACTCGCGTTACGTATCCGTCGAGTAACTCGTAAACACGATCGTTGAGTTTAGCGCCTAAATCAACACCGCTGTGGAAGTCGCCTTTTCCTGTTACAGGGTGAATTCGAAAACCAGCTTTGGATGTGACCACTCCCATTCCTACAGGTGTGTACATCATGTCGTCGCGCATTGGCGAAATTAAAACCTGAGGGGCATAGTACCCCTGAAAATAGTAGGCCTGCGCTGGCGGCGTGCCGCAAAAACCAGCGAACCCGGCAGTAAATAGAGCGAGAAAAAAATTCTCCGGTCGATAAGCAAACAGTCGTTGCTTATCGGAAGACAGTCTTTGCAGCAAGCTGCCCGACTTATCTGTGAGCATACGACGGCTTCCCTCGGCGCTGATCCTGTTCATATTGTACGAGCAACCGTCACTCCTTGCTTGAACTTGACTTCCGGGACAGTGTTATCCTTGTGTGCGGCATAATTTTTGAACTGATGGGGCAAATCACTTGGGCACCTACACCTTAGCTGGACTGGTATGCATTTTTGTTATCGTCGCAGTCGCTGTTGGTGGCTTGCTCGCAGTTAGACGCTGGATACAAGCGACCGACTTGAAGGTACATCATGACGTTACCGACCCTCTTTCGCAGGTTGTTGGAATGATGTTTGCAGTTTTGATCGGTTTTATGGTTAGCGATGCCATGCAGCGATTTGAAGAGGCTCGTGCCACCGTTCAGCAGGAAGCTGCCTCCCTCGCCGATATTTTTAACCTGGCAGGCGGCATGCCCAAACCGGCTCGAGACCAGTTGCGTTCGACATGCATAACTTACGCTGAGCAAATCATTAATACCGAATGGCCGCTATTGGCTCAAAGACAAATTAGCGTTCCGACCATCAGGACATATCGGTCTCTCTGGCAGCAGTGCGTCACTTTTCATCCGAACGATCAAGCCGAAAGCAACATACAACAGGTACTTCTTGGTTCTTTGACCGATATGAGCGACGCTCGTCGTCTGCGTATTGAAGCTCTCCATAATGGTCTGCCTCTGGCGCTCTGGTGGGTGCTTCTGGCGGGTGGGTTGGCGACAATCATATTCACCTATTTCTTCGGCATTAAAAACACGAAGCTTCAAGTCGTCATGACCGCGATTGTGACGCTGGTAATTTGTCTGAATATCTTTCTTCTCGCCAGTTTCGACGATCCTTTCGGCGGCGACGTCATGGTTCATCCGACAGCCTTCGAAGCTGACTTGATGATGTTCAAAACTCAGTGGGATCCAAGCAAGGATGCAGAACAGGACGTGGTAAAGCCTTAGCCAGGATTCGTCTCAACTGATTCAATTATCTTAGACCCGCTTTGCTCCGCTTCGGGTCAGTCGGCGCCACTCTGGGCATATAAAGGCAGAGGAAATTATGGAACCGAACGACTCACCTAAGTTAGTAATCAGGTACAAAGAAGACCAGGCTCGTGCTGCCTTGTTTCTTGCAATTGCCCTGGCGCCGATCTGGGGCATCTGGGCCCTGTATGTCTGCAGCTGGTTGGCCAAAGCTGTGATCCAGGGTGGGTTCGTGGGCTATGAAGACCTGTTCTGTTTGTTGCTCTTTTATTTGAGCCTGGTTGCGCTTGGCTCGTTTACCGTGCTGGTTTGTCTCGATAACAAGTTTGCGCTTACTGAGGATGGTCTGGAATTACCACGGCGTTTTTTGTTTGATCTGGCTCTTTTAAGGAAGCGGCCATGGTCGCATCTTGATCTTATTGAGTTCAAGAATGACGAATTGATTATGCGCTTCGGCAATACGTTGCAGAAGGGGCAGGTGCGGTTTCGCTTAGCAGGAGTGAAAACCTCAGATCTTAAGGACCTCGTTGTCGCAGTCCGTTCTAACGCCCCTGAGACCCGCTGTGTTTTTGATCGCAGAGCTGTTGAAATGGGCATCCCGGGCATTCAAGCAAATCCCTCAGATGAGAGCTTCACTGCTATTTGGGAGCGTGACCTGGCCAGTCGCTTCGGCAGTACCGCCTTTGTGCCGCTGGAAGCGAAGACGAAATTGCAAAACGGTCGTCTGACGGTAATCGGGCAGATTTCCTTTGGTGGCTTGTCGGCTGTTTATCTGTGTAAGGACAATCTTGGTGAGACGGTCATTCTCAAAGAAGCCGTCGTTCCCCTCAATGCAGATGCTGCCAGCAAAGAAAAGGCGCTTGAGATGTTTAAGCGTGAAGCTAAAATCTTGCAGGCGTTATCGCATCAAAATATTGCTCGGGTACTGGACCACTTTGTCGAGAATGGTCGTGATTACCTGGTTATAGAGCACATCAATGGTGTGGATTTGCGTGCATACGTGAAGGAACACGGACCTCAGCCGGAGCGATTGATCATGCGCTGGGCTCTGGAAGTAGCAGATATCCTCGCCTATCTTCACACTCAGAACCCACCCATCATTCATCGCGACGTGACACCCGACAATCTGGTTTTGGATCGCACAGGCTCTATCAAACTGATTGATTTTGGAGCCGCCAATGAATTCATTGCCACCGCCACCGGTACACTCGTCGGCAAGCAATCATATATTTCGCCCGAGCAGTTTCGAGGAAAAGCTGTGCCTCAAAGCGATATTTACGCGCTGGGCTGCACTCTTTATTATCTTGCCATCGGGTCCGACCCTGAGGCTCTGTCACAGTCCAGTTTGCCAGGCGATAATGCGGCGAAGATGCCGGCTTTGAACAAACTGATCAAAGATTGTACAGCTATGGAATTGGAAGATCGCTTACAGAATATGGAAGCGGTTGCCGCGGAGGCACGACAGTACATTTTCAATCTGCAGCAGCAAGGCTAATTTATGCAAGAAGAGGCACCGTCTCGCGAAAACGATGTGAAATTGAAGGAGCAGGTTGAGCCGGTAGAGCTTGTCGTTTCCGGTGATTCCTCATTGGAGCCGTCGATTTCATTGGACCAGTCGAGCCAGGCGCTATCTGAATCTCAGTTGGATCGCGATCGTGAATGTGTGGATCCTTCCGAGAGTCTTTACAATCATTCGACCGCCGGCATGGCCTTTCAGGGTGCAGGAGGGGCGGCGTTGCAGGTGGCCGGATCGGCTGCCTATCAGCCCGGTATGGCCAGTTCATCATCAGCCTGGGATCGTCCGTTCGATGTCAACCGGGCCGGCTTTTCACCAACAGTGGTGGCATCTTTTCAAGCCATTCTGATCAGTGTTTTTGTTCTTATTTTGTTTGCTATTTTCATGCAAACCGTTCAGACCATGGGCGTCACTGATTGGTTCACAGAGCCGTATGCTGCCAATACATACATTCCGCCGCAGTTCTTAGGCTTGACTCTTAAGAACATCGGCAATCTGGATCAGGTGCTGGCTTTTTTGCCTTTTGCTTTTGTGGGTTGTTGTTTGTTGTCCGGTCTGGTTGTCTACATCGCCCGTGAATCGCGGTCCAGGGATATTGATTGGACTGATTCTCACCTCATGTTGGAGCATTCCGGTCCGCTTACTCTGGCTGTTCGCTGGTCTGCCATCGAGCTGGTTCAGCAATTTTCCATATGGGATATTTTCAACGGCAAGCAGCCAGCCTTCCTGATCAGAACGCGTGAAGGCAATCAATTCAAGTTGAAACTCTCTGATATCAGCAAGAAGCACAACATCGGAACTTTTTTCAGTTTGATCAAAACAAGCGCGCCAAAAGCTGCTTTGCATGTTGATCCGGGCTTTGCATCCGACAACTCTTATACTGAGCTCTGGCTCAAGTATTTTTCAGTGCCTGCCGAACGCCAGAAAACCGGTATGTTGGAGAACTGCATGCTTCTCGATACGGGGCGTTATGAAATTATTGGTACTGTAGGTGGTGGCGGGCAGGGCACCGCCTATCTTGCTAATGTCTGCGTTGCCGGTACGCACCGAAGCGAAACAGACGAAAATCACATTGTTTCCATCGATCCGGCTAACCTTGTTTTGAATGAGCAAGTTGTTTTAAAAGAGTATGTTCTGCCTGTGCATCGAGGGCAGCTTACAGCTGAGCGAACTGCTGAGAAGTTAAGAGCTGAAGCCGAGATTCTGCAAAAGTTGGATCACCCTCAGATAGTCAAGTTGAAAGACGCTTTTGTTGAAGACTTCCGTGGCTACCTTGTTCTTGAATACGTATCGGGTGAGTCCCTGAAGACTCTGGTCGAAAGGCTGGGCGCTCAGCCGGAAACGCTAGTTATCGACTGGGCTTTGCGCACCTGCGATATTCTCGAATACATGCACGGTCAGTCACCACCTGTAGTGCACAGAGATATTACTCCCGACAACTTGATGTTGCAGGAAGATGGAACAGTAAAAATTGTCGATTTCAACGTTGCTTATCAGGTCGATTCGTCTGCAACTTCAACTGTGGTTGGCAAGCATGCTTACATCCCGGCCGAACAGTTTCGTGGCAAAGCTGTTCCTCAAAGTGACATCTATTCGCTTGGCGGAACACTGTTCTTCCTCCTGACAGGAAAAGAACCAACTCCTATTACTCAATCGCACCCCAGGCGTGTTGTCTCAACTATTTCAGATGAGATGGATGCCATAGTGGCCAGAGCAACTTGCTCTTCGTTGTCCGAACGTTATGCGGATATCACCGAGCTAAGAGCCGATTTGCAAAAATTGGCGAAGCGCGCATAAGCACGTAGATTAAAGTCTGCGAGAGGAGTCGGAACCTCCTCGCACAATTTTGAAGCTGAGCGGATCTTTTTCACGTGACATGCGCGGTTGACTCGTCAGGTGATAGCGCAAAGTCCGCTACTGATTGCGGTGCTGTTTGAGTGGGAATTGTCCTGTTTGGAGAGCATCTCGAACTGCTGCTCCGGTTTACGCCAAACCCAGTGTTCATCAGTATTTTAACGGACCTCGGCATACGGGCTTGAGTGTGCCTGTAACAGTTCGCTTGGTTCGTGCATAGGCCCATGCTCTGCCCTTGTTGACATCCTGCGCTAGGTTACGCGATTGTGAACATCCAGGCGCCCACATTCCTGCGTCCCCGCACCTTGTGCCGCAAGGCGTCCACTGTGTAGCTTCAAATTACCCCTTTCTTTTCGTCAGCAAAAAACACCGACACCAAACCCGTTTCCTGACAAACATCTCGGACTTTGACTGCAACCAGACACCTGGTTGAGTCGAGCCCACCCAACAACCCATCCGGCAGGCAGGTCGCGTGACACCAAGAACGGTGCTGCGGCTTGCTCACTTTTGTCCTCAGCGATGCCAACCAGCATCGTGATCTGGACCGCCGGTCTAAGACTAGGAGAGTCAACCATGACAAAGAACACAATCGCTGTCATGGCGCCCCTTCTTGTTGCTGACCCGGCGGCGGGTCTCAACCAGGACGAATGGCGCCATGCTTGGAGCAAATTCGACGAACAGCTCGCCACCGCAAAGCGCCTCGGCGCTCAGGCTGTTTCGGTCGACATCTGGTGGGGTCTTGTTGAGAAGGTTGAGCGGCAGTACGACTGGTCGTACTACGACACCATCTCCGACCACATCATCAACGCGGGACTCAAGTGGGTTCCCATCATGTCGCTGCACCAGTGCGGCGGCAACATCGGTGACACTGTCAACGTGCCCCTGCCTGCCTGGATCTGGACGAAGCTTGGTTCAAAGCTTGTTTCGCGCGATGTCAATGCCGTCAAGTACGTCAGCGAGCAAGGTAACAGCAGCCCTGAATACGTTTCCTGCTGGGCCACCAATCTGGTTCTCGACGATTACACTGCCTTCTTCGCCGCCTTCCAGAATCACTTCGCCGGCAAGGCCAGCCACATCGCTGAAATCAACATCAGCCTCGGTCCCGCTGGTGAGCTGCGTTTCCCCTCGTACAACAGCCATGACAAGAACACCGACTACCCGACTCGGGGTGCACTGCAGTGCTACTCCGAGCTGGCGCGGAAGTCTTTCGTGGACTACGTGATGACCAAGTACGGTGACCGCGACGGCGTGCGTCAGGCATGGGGCGAGTTCGAGAACATCGAGCCGCCGGTCGATGCCGAAGCGTTCTTCGCGCACAAGGTCCACGTCAACACCAGGTACGGACAGGACCTGTTCGACTGGTACACGTCGTCATTGTACGAGCATGGCCGCAAGGTCATGACGGCTGCCCTGGGCGTCTTCTCTGCTGACAGTGCGCCATTCGTCGGTATCGACCTCGGAGCCAAGGTTCCGGGTGTTCACTGGCGCATGGGGCACGTGGAGGGAGACCGCATCGTTCTCTCCGACCGTCTGGCTGAACTCAACGCCGGGCTGGTGCGCACGAGCGACTGGAACAACGATGAGAGCCACGGCTACCGGAACATCATCAGTCTGTTCCGGCACTTTCAGTGCATCAAGCCCGGTACGCGTGTGGTCTTGCACTTCACGTGTCTAGAGATGGCTGATGGTGAAAACGAGTCCCTGGCGTTCCAGTTGGTTCGCTGGGTCGGTGCCGAGGCGAAGCGCCAGGGTGTGGTGATCAAGGGCGAGAACGCTCTCAATTACACCCTCTACAACGTGGAGGCGTGGCAGCGTCTGCGTTCAGCCATGTCGCTGTACGCGGGTCTGACCATCCTTCGCATCAACGATGTCACTGACAACGATGTGGCTCGTCGCGAGTTTCAGGAAACAACCAAACTCGCGGCGACCACTGAGAGTCCTGCACCGACCGTTGACGTCATGCAGGGCTGTGAGTGCATCGTTCGCTGGCCGATCAACCAGGTCCTTCACTTCATCCGAGCTGCGTGCCGTACACAGGCCGCGGCAGGCATGTAACCCAGGGCGCCTCGAAAGAGACGCCTGCATCCAACTGTAAGTTAGTTAGGAGGCTTTATGTCTACCACACAGTGCGTTCTGCGCGAGGTCGCTCGCGGTGATCACCAGTACGTCCCGGTCACGGACGTCATCAGCCGGATGGGTGCGCTCATTCCGGGCGAGACCATCTTCGTCGGCGAGTTCCGCGGTCAGGTCGAGCGCCTCGGTCCTTACGGGTCCGACGAGCGCGTCATCTGCCTTCCCGTGTCCAGCCTGACCACGACTCGGGCGACGGGCGACGAGCAGCTCTCGGTTCACTGAACCGACCAAAGATGTGGAGGGTGAGTGTGGTGCGCAAGCACCCACTCGCCTCATCCACATTTTTCGGTGTCAGATCTACTTGTCTATACAGTAAGTTTTTTTTGACGACTGTTATACTATAAGTTTTAGTGTTAATCCGGGTGGTTATCCTGAGCCGGCTAACTGCATAACCAAATTTGTCACACAATTTTCCTGCTTTATTACAATCGCTCCGGTATGTTGATACCACAATCCGGTTCGACGGCAGGCTAATACCGCAGTTGATCTGATTGTTCGAATTAAAGTGCCGCTACCGAGCTTGCCCTGAGTAAAAAATCATCTGCAACCGTTGCGCACTATATTTGGTGCCCACATTCAGGTTGTTGTGATTCAGTTGAGTGTTCGTTCAAGGATTGTCCGAGAGACTGCTGCGAATGCATTGAAACCGATTTTAAGGAGATAGAAATGAGCAAATTTGATACTTCAGCGGAAGGCGCAATGAACGATCCTCACGTTGCAGCAGGCTTTGCTGATCATCAGGTAGCAATGTCGCAGAATCAGTGGTCGTCAATGCAGAGCGCAGTTAAATCTGCCTCCGATCTTTCATTTACCAGAGCGCGGCAGGCCGACAGCGGATATCTCGACTGTGAGCCGCTTGGTGAAGGCGCAAGAGATGGTGCGGCAGCAGCATGTGTAGGAAAGGGCGCAAGAGCTATTGGAGAAGCTGCAAGCGCTATTGGCGACAGTGCCAGAGCAATCGGAGCAGGTGCCAGAGCCCTCGGTGACGCGGCTGGCACTCCTGACGAGCTGCGATCCATCGGAGCGGCAGCCCGGGGCATCGGTGACGCGGCTGGCATTCCTGACGAGCTGCGTTCTATCGGAGCGGCAGCCAGGGCTATCGGTGATGCAGCCAGTGCGGTCGACGACATTGGTCGTGCTTTGAATCATGATGGAGCTATTACAGACCTCGTCCATCGTGAGCGCGTCGGCGATGGCATCAAGGGGCACGATCTGACCCTGTCCATGTACGGTGATGGCGGTGGTTATCTTGAATTCCCTGAAGTGCACGGCCCAATAGGTTTTGTTCCAGAAAGTCAGAAGGGGCGATGGGAGCATCACTCCAGGCATCAGGATGGTGAAGACCCGATGTGCACTGCCTGGGAAATGGGAGGCAAACGCTAAGTTTTACGATTTTATATGGAAGGGAAGCGCCACTACTTGTAGTGGCGCTTCCTCGGCTTTTAGCATCATTCTAGTCCGGCTCTGGTAACTCGCCGTCAAGGAGCTTGTTGATGAGCTGCGGATTCGCTTTGCCTTTGGTTGCTTTCATAACAAGACCGAGAAAGTATGGACGCAATTTGTCTGGTTTTTTCTTGTAGTCCTCGACTTGGGCAGGTGAGCTGACAACTATTTCCTGAACGATCTTTCTAAGTTCGTCTTCGGATAGAGCCTGCCCCAGTCCCTTGTCTTTGATCAGTTTTTTTACGTCACCTGCAGTGCCCAACAATTCTGGCAAAAGCTGCTTGAATGCTACGTTGGATGTGAGAGTGCCTTCCGCTACAGCTGCAATTAGATCTCTTAAATTCTCCGGCGTGATGGTAAGTTCTGAGAATTCTTTCTTGTTGTCGCGCATGTAGAACGCAATTGCATTTGTTAGCAGGTTGGCGGATTTCTCGGCGTCGACGCCGAGGTCAAGCACGCGGTCGTAGAAGTCGGACATGGCGCGCGACTCGGCCAGGATGCCCGCGTTGTATTCAGACAGTCCATGCTTGCTGATGTAGCGCTGGCGCCTTTGCTCCGGCAGTTCCGGCAGAGAGGCTCTGATTTCATCGACCCAGTTTTTGTCGATTGCCAGTGGTACTAAATCTGGTTCTGGGAAATAGCGATAGTCGTGTGAGTCTTCTTTCGATCGCATCGAGAATGTGGCTTGTTTGGCTTCGTTCCACAGTCTCGTCTCTTGAACGACTCTTTCTCCACTATCGAGCAATTGCGCCTGTCTCTCTATTTCCGATTCGATGGCATCACGAACAGACTTGAAACTATTCATGTTTTTGATTTCGGTTCTGGTGCCGAATTTTTCTTGACCGACAGGGCGAATTGAGACGTTTGCATCGCAGCGGAAGCTTCCTTCCTCAAGATTTCCATCGCAAACTCCGATGTAGCGCAGAATATTTCTCAGTTCAGTCAGATAATCACGTGCTTCTTCGGCGCTGCGTATGTCAGGCTCAGAGACGATTTCCAGAAGTGGTACGCCCGAGCGATTGTAATCCGCATTGCTGTGTGTCGAACCGTGCAGCCCGGCAGCGCCTGCGTGGACGAGCTTGCCTGCGTCTTCTTCCAGATGAGCTCGGTTGATGCGAATCTTTTTGCCGTTGATTGATAGGTGCCCATTCTGACAGACAGGGCGGTCCAGCTGCGAGATCTGGTATCCCTTGGGTAGGTCGGGATAAAAATAGTTTTTGCGATCGAATCTACTATCCTCGGCGATCTGGCAATTGAGTGCCAGTCCGGTTCTTATGCCGAATTCGACTGCTTTCTTGTTGAGAACGGGAAGAACACCGGGCATGCCTACACAAACAGCGCAGGCATGGTCGTTTGGGGCGCCGCCAAAATCAGTCGGACAGCCGCAAAACAGCTTGGTTTTCGTTTTCAGCTGGGCGTGCACTTCCAGTCCGATTACTGGCTCGTATTTCAACTTTTCGGTCATTTCGAAGATTCCTTATCGGGATTCGTATCGCCACCTGGCACTGCAGCTGGAGCGGGGGCCGGATTTTCCGGGTCGGCTTTGCCTTTTTTGATCAACTCTTTGGCTTTGTTGTCGTTTTCTTTCTGTACTTCCAGCCCTTGATTGACAGTCTCGATGTGACCGGGTCTGCCCACGATCATATGCAGGAGCGGAGCCCGTTTGTCGAGCACCTGGCTCATCTGCAGGGCTGCGAAATTGATATGTGTGGCGGCAGTTCTCACCTTTTCTGACGTGCTCATCAGGTTGTCTTTCAGATCTTTGTTTGCCAGCACTTTGTTCAGATTGGCCATTGATTCTTTCGCGTCTGCCAGAATCTGTTTCACATCACTGCGCACGCCCTGGTCATCAGAGAGTTTGCCGACTCGCTCGACGGCACTTTTGATATTCTCAGTCGAAACGTTGAGCTTGTTGAGCATCGTGATCACATCGTCCCGAGTGCCTTTGTCGCCGACTACACTGGTTAATTCATGAATGGCCGCCTGAATGTTGGCAGACGTTTCTTTGGCTTTCTCGGCTGTCTCCTTCAGGTCAGACGATAGCGCTGGATTGTCGAGCAGGCGATTGACCTTGCGAGAGGTCGTACGCCAGTCGTCAGCCAATGCGTCGATTCGACGGAATGAGGTTTTGGAATTGACACGCAAATCGTTAGCCAGATTATCGAAAGTCTGAAACGATTCTTCACCGCGTCCAAAAAATCCTTTGGCATTTTTGGCTGCCGCCTTGGTATCAGAAGCGGCATCACCAAATTTTTTCGACGTTTCGCTCAGACTGTCAGCCGCTTTGGCGATGCGTTCTGCTTTGGCATCGAAATCGATTTGACCGATATTGGTGGCGATTTTGTTGAGAATCAACTCGGTTCGCACCGGGTCTACACCGGTCTGGATGTCTGATTCGGCTACGACTTCTTTGGATGCGTCGGTGCCTTCAGGTAGTTTCACTTCGATGTATTTTGCGCCGACCAGCCCCAGGGTTTGAATGGTGTAAATGGACCCCTTGTAGACCGTCGCTTCTTCGCTGTTGATTTTTAGAATGACATCAACAACTCCGTCTTTTAGTTTGATTTTTTCGACAACGCCGACCCGCACTCCGTTGATATTCACTGGTGCATTAGTGTTCAGACCTGCCACATCGTGAAACGTTACAGTGAAGCGCTGTGGCGGCTTGGAGGCTATGTTCTTGAGCCAGGTCCAACCATAGGTGAGGAGCATCACCGCGATTGTTGTGATGAAGCCTACATACATAGCTAGATTTGGTCTACTGGAATCCATTAGTTTCTTCGTTTCTGCTCGGGGGGTTCTCTGTTGTGTTGCGGGTTTGGGATTTAGACGTTTGCTGCCAGCATCGGGCCTTCCTTGGTAGCATTGGCGAACTGTTTCATGTATGGATTTTCAGAGATTACTGCTTCATCGGGTCGTCCTTCCCATACGATCTTACCTGCGTGCATAAGAATTACCCTGTGTGCTGTACGTGTCCATGTCGAATGTTGATGTGTGACTACGATCGAAGCTGCATGAAGTTCGGTTTCGAGTGTGATCATGTAATCTTCGATGACGGTTGATATGACCGGGTCCAATCCCGTAGTCGGTTCATCGTAGAAAATAATTTCCGGATCGTTGACTATAGCTCGGGCAAAGCTGGTTCGTTTTTGTTGCCCACCTGAAAGGTTGCTGGGATAAGCCTGTGCGAATCCTTCCAGCCCGACCAGTTTCAATGTGTCATTGATTTTCTTTTGTTGCTCGGCTCTTGTCATTTTTAAGCTTCGCAGCGGCAGTCTCAAATTCTCCTCGACGCTGAGCGAGTTGAGCAGGGCTGATCCCTGGAAAACCAAGCCGTATTTGTCTGACGCCAGTTCGATAGTGCCGCTGTCGGGTTGGATGAGACCGCACAAGAGTTTCAAGATTGTAGATTTGCCGCAGCCTGATGGTCCGATGATGCCAAGCGTCTCGCCCGCATAGACGTCAAAGCTGAGGCCACGTAAAACATGGCGATTTCCGAACGATTTGTGCAAATCGCGCACCTTGATCATGGCTCGTCCCCGCTCAGATTGCGGGCGCGGACCTTTGAAAGATTCGCCACTGGAACTTTGCGTCATGTTACCTCGGAGCGTAGGTGAGAGAGGTAACAACGTAGTTGAAGATGAAGATCATAGTCATCGTCCAGACAATTGTCCGTGTTGTGGCTATACCCACGTCTTCTGCGCCACCGCGCGTGTGCAGACCGATAGCACATGAGAACATGACGATAATGGTGGCATTGATCCAGGATTTTAAAAAGTGGACGTAGAAGTCTCTGTCTAGAATAGTCTGCCTGACTGAGTCCAGGAAGGTGCTGGGTGGTACGTTTGCGGCTGTCTGGGCGATCCAGATTCCGGCGATCAGTCCGACTGCCATAGCATAGACAGAAAGTACAGGCATCATGCAAAATGCGGCTACGTAGCGCGGCACTACGAGGAACTGCACTGGGTCGATGCGCATTACTCGAAGGGCGTCGATCTGCTCTGTGATCATCATTGTTGTCAACTCGGCAGCAATCGAGCTGCCCACTCTGCCGGCTACCATTACTCCAGCGGTAATCGGACCGATCTCGCGAACCAGAGCTAGCGAGACCACGCCGCCGATGGCTGTGTCCGCACCGAACAAAACTAATTCTCGTGAAATCTGCAAAGACATGGCGAAGCCCGTGAACAGTGCGGTTAATGCCACGACGACCACCGATTTGACGCCTATCATGTAACACTGCCTGATTGTCTCTTCCTTGTCGATCTTACCGGTGAAGATGTATTTCAGTGTGCGGCCGAACATGAGCATTACCTGACCAATTACTTCCCAGCCTACGGCAAACTGCGAAACCACGAAGGTCAGCACTGGAATGCGAAAAGGCTTTTTCGGTTTGGCTGGAGAAACAGTTGAAGTCATGGGTCAATTTTACTTGCTTTGACAGGGCCTACCAAGCGATTTGAACTGGCAGCCGTCATAGCGTCACGCAAATACAGGTATTTTCTCACTAATGTAGTAATCATTGACAACCGGTTGCCAGGCGCATCTTGCGCGCACAAGAGATAACGACGACCGTCGCCCGTTATTGTTTCCGGTTCTTCTGCTGCACCGTCTGTAGTATCAACAGTTTCTTAAGTGTTGTTTGAGCGAGATCTGTTTCTTGCGTCCGGGATATCAGCATTCAGGTGGTTTGACCAGAGCCTTCAGTTTGAGCATGGTGGAAACCGCAAGCCGAAACGCCCACAGAGCTTGGCTTGCGATCTGTTGGGCGGCATGAGGGGTGATTTCCCCATCGACTTCTAGAACGACAAAGTTAATCTATTGGAGGCTGATGAATTGAGGAATCACTGACCAGATGAGACCAATGGACATTTTTTCGGAGAAGAGCAGCATCCGTGATGGACGGCTCGACAAAGCTTGCAGCTCAGCTCTCGTTTACGAGGCGCACTCACTGTCCATCCAGAGTCAGTTCCACCGGGCAGACAATAAGCACGATCCCAAGAATCCCAACGGCAAGCCGGTAGATGGCGATTTCAACAGTGCAGTTGGCTTCGGCAAACGCGATCAGATGGCGCTGGCTTCCCTGGTGTTCTGCAACCCCTTGATGATGCTCGGTATGGGCGCCGCGCTTGGTGTGTCAGACACGATTCGGATGAATCGGGAGCAGGCGCTCAAGGAAGCCCCAATGCGCCGATTGAGGCAGGTAGCGCTGGAGTCGCGCCAGGAGCCGAAAGATGAGCGCACTCTGCTTTCTGTTCCTACCGACAGCCTGGCTACGAGAATGAACTTCCGTCCGGAAAGCACTTCGTCGCGTAAGTCAAAGCTGGAATTCAAAAATCGTCAGGAAAATGTCTTGTACCCGGCTGAATTTCGTAAACCGGATCCGGAGCGCTCATGGGTCAAGGCCAGTAAATTGCTCAAGCGAAAACAACAGCTCGTCGACCAACTGGCAAAATGCCGTGGCTTCTTGCCTTTGAATCTGGTTTCAGCACTGGCTGCAAAGATCGAACTGCTCGATAAAGAACTGAAAAAGATGGGCTGTTAACCCATCTCCTCAGTGGTCGCGCTGCCTGGCGGACATCTTGCAACGTTATTCTCTAGAACCAGCGGTGGAATCGGTTGTCCCATCTGCGCATTGCGCGTTGCTGGTCGCGAATAGCTTCACGCCGTTCGTGCCGCAGCTCCCGGATCACACCGCGTCTGTTATCGTAGTAGCCGTTGTTGTAGTAGCCATTGTTGTAATAGCCGTAAGGCATGGCTTCTCGATTCCAGTAGCCGCGATGGTGATCGTGGCTTTGTGCGGCAGGCATGAAAAAGGCGCTGCTGCCGATTACCGCGAGTGCTGCGGCCATTATCTGTTTCTTCATTTTGATCCTCCTCGCATCTTTCCACTGGTGAGCAGTCCGATGTAAATCTTTCAGGCTCTGGTGCGTTGTTTCCTCACCACGGGTTTGAAGACGCGATTGATTTATGATTTGGTTCCTACTTAGAGATCCGGAACATTGAATGTAAACGAGCGTCGGCCGGTAAGTAGGTTTGGAGGAACATTCTTGAAGCGCTCCGGAATATCGGCGACGATCATCGCTGGCTCGCTCTGGCTCTTCGATTCAGCCGTTTGCCTGGCTGAACAGCCGGTGCCCAGACCGGCACCCGATTTTCGCAAAGAGCAAAGTACCTTTCGCTCCGCATCTGGTGGCGAGACGGAACGAGCAATCTTTACAAAACGGGCTGCTGTTCCTGCCGATTCTGATAATGAAAGTAGTTCAGTGTCCGATCGAAGTGGCTACAGTCGCGCTCCGCTCAATGGGCAGGTGAGCAGAGAAGATGCTCTGGCCGCCAACAGCTTGTTTGGTGGAAAGGTCGGTGCTCTCATTAATACACCGCCTGTGGTGACCGGAGCTGTTTCGAAAACTGTACCGCCTGAAATGTTCAAAGCCTGGTTGGAGAAGGCTCATCCTGGTGTACTCCTGACTGTCGGCAATAGTCCCGGTAACGTTCTCGAGGTGAAAGGGCGGTGGGATGATTCCGGGCGCACATTGCGCGCCCTCGGCATACAATATGAACGCATCGGCAGTGGCGAACTGCGCGACTGTCCGCTCGAAAATGTAAAAGTGCTAGTCATTAATTGCGCCGGCACTGCGCCCAAAGATTCATATCAGCGCATTCGCGACTTTGTTGCTCGGGGCGGGTATTTGCTCGCTACTGACTGGGCCCTCGACAACCTGGTGGAGAAGGCTTTCCCCGGTTACATCGAATATGATCGCAAAAAAAATGAAGAGGCTATTTATGATGCCTACGTAGTCAACCCAGAGCCTGTCCTGTTTGCAAACGCCGTCACTAATGCTCACTGGAAAATGGACGAAGCTTCTCATCTTCTGCGAGTTTTAAAGCCCGGCAGCGTTCGGGTGCTGGCGCGCAGTCATAAACTGGAGCACGAAGATCCTGGTGGGCAGGGCGTTCTGGCGGTCGTGTTCCCATTTGGCAGAGGCTATGTGATGCACATGACCGGTCACTTCGACAACAATGGTTTTTTCAAATTCACAAATTCCCTTCCCGACCCCGCACCGGTTATCGGGATCAGTTTGAGGCAGGCGCTCGCCTCAAATTTTGTCGTGGCAGGGTTGACCGGCACGAAGATTCCATGAATGCAACTGTGCTAACCTAGCCTGGCACTTTGCTGGGGTGGTCGCGCATCAAATGAGTTCGAGCAATAAAAATTCTGATCAACCTGCTCCCGTCCGGCTTGGTCTAATTGGGCTTGGATTTGCGGGCACGGTTTTGCATCTGCCGTCTCTGAGCCGTAATTCTCGGGCCAGAATTGTTGCCGTCAGTGATCTTTCCGAATCGAAGTTATCTCAGTTCTCCGCCGACTTCCCTGACTTGCATGTGCGCAAAGAACTTGACTATCGCAGCATCATCCACGATCCAACCATAGATGCGGTGTTGATAGCTTCACCTACACCTTCGCACGCCGCTATTGCCGTCGATGCTCTCAAGGCGAATAAGCACGTTTTCTGCGAAAAGCCGATCAGCAATACTATTGCTGATGCTCAGAAAATGATTGATGAGGCTGAGCGTCATCCTGACTTGATTTTGATGATTGGTCAGGTGCTGAGGTTCTGGCCTGAGTATGTTCAGATTAAAAAGCAGATTGAATACGGAAAGATTGGTAAGCCTATCATCGCACGCACTTATCGCGCTAATCCTATGCCGGCATCTCAGTTTTATGAGAAGGATGAACTGAGCGGTGGTGTGATTGTCGATCTGGGCTTACATGACATAGATTTTTTGTCGTGGGCGCTGGGTCCAGTCAAATCAGTGTTTGCGCAGGGAGGCAATCTTTCTGGGAGAGGCGATGTAATTGATTACGCTCAAATCCACTTCAATTTTGTAAGCGGCGCAATTGCTTACATGGAAGCGAATTGGGCTCTGCCTGAGAATTTCCCGTTCAGCACGGCTATCGAAATCACCGGCACTGGTGGCATGATTGCTGCTGATAACTGCGACTCACGCGCTTCGTATCAATTGACACTGAAAGGGCAGAAGCGCTTTACGGCAGCGATTGCGGAGTTGAACGGATATCACTATGAGCAAGAGGCATTTTTAAAGGCAGTGCAAAACAAAAGGGAGACGCCGATGAATGCCGCTGCCGCTCTCTACTCTTTGCGTCTGGCGATGGCCGCTAAGGAATCAATTAAGACCGGCAAGTTGATTGTTATGGATGAAGCAACAAAGACTGCGAGCGCTTCGGCGAGTTTAAACGAGGTCGCCAAATGATCAGATTCGGATTGATTAGTTTTGCTCACATGCATGCTGACAGTTATGCCTGGGTCTTGCGACAGATTGAGGAGGATGGCGGAGAGGCTCGTCTGGTGGCGGCGTTTGACGACAATTTCGAACGTCTCGAACTGAAATCCAGGCAGTTCAAAATAGAAAATGTTTTTCAGGACTGCAATCAGTTGCTATCCAGGGCTGATCTGGACGCAGTTATCATTTCCTCTGAGAATGCCAGACATGAAGAACATGTGTTGGCTGCAATCAAAGCCGGTAAACACATAATTTGCGAGAAGCCGATTACTGTCTCAAATCAGTCGATTGAGAGACTGCAGTCTGCATTCAGTCAGTCGAAGCAGCGTATATTTTTCCAGACAGCGTTCCCTATGAGATACGATGCCACGGTGGCGGAGGCCAAGCGAACACTGGATGCCGGAACACTTGGCGCAATCAAGGCTATTTCCGCAACCAATCACGGTACCTATCCCGGCGGGTGGTTTGCTGATCCTCTTCAATCGGGAGGTGGCGCGGTCATGGATCACACCGTTCATGTGGCTGACTTGATCAGGTTTTTCACGAATGATGAATTCGCATCTGTCAGGGCTTTTCGTGGTGACAATTTGCATCCCAATATTTCTGTAGAAGATAATGCTCTGCTCTATGCTCGCCTGAAACGCTCCAATATTCCTGTTTCCATCGATTGCAGCTGGTCTCGCATGCAGGGATGGCCAATCTGGGGCGACGTCAAATTGGAGTTGGTCTGTGAGCAGGGGGTGCTCAAAATTGATTGTTTCAATCCGCACCTCGACCTGGTTTCAGATGGAAGGTTTAGTTGGCATGGAATGTCCGAAGACCTGAACAAAAAAATGATTCTTGGTTTCTGCCGCGCTGTGTCTGAAAGTTGTGAACCGACAGCATCTTTCAGTGATGGTGCTGCGGCTGCCGCCGTCGCTTTTGCCGCCTACAAATCGCTCGAGAACGGTGAGACGGCAAGTGTCTGTGCAATTGAACAGTGAAAACCCGCCCCTCTGGGTATATATATTGTCACGGGGAATTCGAGGCTCCGGTTATGACAGACGGTCCAAAGCAAATCAAAGAGGCACAGCCACGCACCGAAGATTCCGGCGGTGTGCTTTCCGGAGCTACTGATATGCTGCAAGCTGCGGCATACTCATCCGTGCAGCAGCCTTTGAATGGCATTACTCAATTAGTGCGTCACCTGACTCCGATTCATGTAGATGCGCCCCACTTGTTCAGCGCGCCTTCTCATGACAACATGTGGACCAGTACGGGTAATATAGCCGGCAGCGTGGCAGACTTTTTTGTGCTTTCCAAAGGTGTTGGCGGACTGCGTAGCTCCGTCATGGGAAGAGCCGCATCAGTGCCTATTCTCGAGGCTGGAACGACGGGCGCGTTGTTTGAACTGGCGCAACCTGTGAATGATCATGATTTTGCTGCTAACAAGCTTAAAAGTGCGGCACTCGGGTTCGGCACCTTTGCCACTATGGACGGTGCAGGGCTGGGGCTGAAGCGCATGTCTGTAGTTAGAGAAGCTCCAGGGTTGATCGGAGCTGTTGGTGTTAATGGAGTAGCAGGTGCGGCCGGTGGTTTTACTCATTCCATTCTCGGTGCGGAATTGAATGGGAAGACACCGACTTACAATGAAATCAGAAATGATGTTGCTTCTTACGCCGCATTCGGCGCTATGTTTGGTGCTCTAGACCATGGCACAAATGTCGGCAAGACAGCGATTACTAACAGGATCAATGAAAGAATCTCCAAAGGTGAGCCGATCTTCTCAATCGGTCCGGTGGAGGTTCATCCCCGAGATTTCTATAAAACTGCCCGTGAAAGTGCGCAGGTAGATGCTTTGACAGGGTTGAAGAACAAAGCTGGCGGCATGGATGTTTTGAAAACGGAAATTGCTCGCAGTGGCAGGTCTGATGAACCGTTGTCCATGACATACATGGATCTCGATGGGTTCAAGGGTGTAAACGACAAGTTTGGACACAACCAGGGCGATCTGGTTTTGAAAGAAGTGGCCGATTTTCTCAAGGACTACTATAAACGCGCTACAGATGTGCCGATTCGGGAAGGCGGCGATGAGTTTATGGTGGTTATGCCTAACACGGCGCGTGTTCATGCTGATTCACTTGCGGCCGGGCTGGAGAGCACGATGCGTCTGGGTGTTGCCAAAGAAGCTCCTGGAGTGGAGCTTTTGGCAAACAATTACTCAGCGCGCATCGAAAAGATTCAGAATATGCCTCTTGCTACGGTGAGCGGCGAAGGACAGACGCTGAGCGATCTGGCTGAGCAACTCTTGTTTGCTCGTATGCCGTTGACCGGTGAACATGTCACGCCTCAAAGTGTTGCAAGTGAAGTGGCCAGGCTGAAGCTTCGAACCGGACTCTCTGAGTCGGAAAATCTGGCCGGGCGCACTCTGCAGGTTTACAACGAAAGCGACCTGGCAACGTTTGCCAGCCAGGCTAGTTACGGCTTCCTGCCACAGATAGGGCAGTTGTTGAAAGTGAAAGGTTATGCAACTGAAGCCCAGATCCATGAGGCGCTGCAGGTTCAGGCGGAGGCTCCCGCTGGTCAAAAACCACTTCTGGGGCAGATCTTAGTCGAAAAAGGATATGCGAAACCGGAGCAGATAGAAGATGTTTTTCGCGACCAGATGATTGCGAAAGAAGCGCTCAGTCGCATTCTCGAGTCAACTCCCGGTATCGACATGTCAAAGGTAGGCATCAAGCCATTCCGCGTTCCGGAGCGTATGTACGTGCCTGCCGACATGACCCTGATGCGATATCAGATCCCGGATGTGGCCAGACCGGCACTCAGTCCCAACGGCATCAGACGGCTGAATCCATATGAGGCGCCGGTACCGGGCGAACTGGTCGTTGGTACCAGCACGGGCGTAGTTGAGTACAAAAGAGGCGAGTCTGTCACTGATTTCAAACAGCGCGGCGACGAGTTGATGTTTGAAAAGAAGGCGGAAAGAAAGCAAAAAGGGCTTCGCAAGGACCGTGTCGTAGAGTCAATGAGTTGAGCTGTGAGGATTCTGGTCTGAACGCTGCGAAGCCAGTCTGCGGCAATCGGATCACACTGATACCGTGCCTGGTATCACTGTGATCCGAGCCTGATCAACTGGTTGGCAGTTGGATTGTTCCCAGCCCCTGCCTGTTATAAGTCTGAACCATCGAAGAGTTTGGCCAGCACTTGATTGTTTCTGAGGTTCAGGTCCAGATTTAGTTTCTGTCCTACTCTCAGTTCGCCGCCCTTGCGTCGCTGATCCGCCACCCACAATTGATGTGACACTTCTTTCAGTTCTGCGCGGCTGAAGTCTTTGTGACCGGCGAGAGTCAGTAGTCTCTCCGCTGCATGAGCGTATGACTCGCCTTTGCCAACTGTTAGAGCTGCGTTGATTTTATCGTCGTGGAGTTTTTGACGAGCGCCTTCTTGCATTCTGGCTCGGTCGGCTGCTTCTCTGAGGTCGGCTGCTTCTCTGAAGCCGGATGCTTCTCTACGACTGCCTTCGAGTTCAGGGTAGTAGGGAGCGAGTGAGCGTCTGTGCTCGTTCACTCGCTCAGTGGCACCGACTTGATTTACGGTTTTCTCTCTTGTAACCCCCTGTTCTCGCTCGTAATCCTTCTGCATTTGCTCCTGGCGAGGCGGCAAATTCTCGATCGAGACCGGTGTTTCGGCACGTGCAGCGCGTTTTTGGTTCTGGACTACATTTGGATCCAGTCCGCTTTCTCTCTCGAATTTATCCAGTGCCTCTTTATTGAAATCGTTAAAGCTGAAGGTCGGTTGGTTCTTTTGCAAGGTCAAGATCGTTTGTTTGTCTTCCGGAGTCAACGTTCGGGCGACGGCCTTGTCTCCAGCGAGCGCTGCATCGAATGTGCCGCCGACAATGTTGCCGTCTTTATCCTTGCTCAATTTGTCATAGAGTGAAACACCATCTTTGCCTGGAGCATGCAAGTTCATGATGGCGCGCTGTTGCTCTACACCATCATTTATGTCCTGGTCTGCGATAGCTTTTGAATTGCCGCCGTACCAGGTTTCTCCCCAGGTGCTGTAATTGCGAATGGTGTCGTAGTTCTTTTGAATGTTTGCAATGAAGGCAGCTTGCACTTCATTGACGTCGCGTCGGTTCTTGTAGAGGTCCAGTTCTCCCGTCTCCAGTCTGCCATTGCCGCTTGTGTCGATCTTAGAAAAGTTGGATTGCGCTTCAAAAAGTGATACTGTTGGTAATACCTTGTCGTCTTCCAATCGCTTTGTTATTGCGGCACTGTAGCCCTTTGTTTCCTCAGGGGTGTGCTTGTCGCGAAAGGCGTTTACTTCGCCCATTGCTTTAGCATATGCTTCTTTGTCACCTGTTCTTACCGCTGATTCAATGCGATCTGCTGTTTGGTTTGCTGATTTAGAAACATCTTCTGCCGGGTTGCGACTTGGATTTGCCATGGGTAATTTCCTTTGGTGCAGGGCGACTTGGCTTGGGTGAACTCACAATAATGTTGTCAACGTGAAAAAAGTATGAGTAAGCAGCGCAATCAATTTATATAGATGTTCGATTTCGCTGACAGCCGGTTTGAGGCGATCGAGGCTGTTTATAAAGGTGGGAGAAGTGTTCCACCCTGCTGTTCAGGGGCTTCTCACAAAAATCTCACGTCACTGAGAGTACTTTTTGTCTAATCCGATTTTTGATTAGTCCTGTTCGCTGCAATGAAAATGCAAGAACTTCGACCTAGTATCTGTTTAAGTCATTATTCGAGTGTGAATTGAAATGGTTTTGCACAGTTCCTTACACCGCACAGAGGCGATCTCTGCCCCACATATGGCTGCAGGCGATCGTTCTCAACCTTTGATCCATCAAATTACTCTCGACGATCACAGCCGGTTCCGTGATGCAAATTCAGTGTCGGCGACTGGTTCTGAGCGCACACATCTTGCCCACGCTGATTTGAAAATTACTGATCTTGAAAAGGATAAATCCGTTCTGTTGGATAAGGCAAGTACGCCAGACGATCGGGCAAAAGCTGCCAGAGAACTGTACGAAAGCGGCATTACTGAATTCAAATATAAAGACGAACAAGGGGCTGAGAAGACATACAAAATTTCCGAGACTGTTACAGAAGGGAAAAAACAACTTAAGACTGACGATGGAAATGGCTTCGAGACAACCTTTGAATATGTTCAGGATGAGCACGGTAACTGGATCTTCGTGCCTCGACAGAGTGCAGGTGGGCTCTCCCCTGCTGCCCAGATGGGCGAACGTGGCTCACATGCTGGTGGCGCGCGTGGTGGCGGCGCTGGTATGAGCGGTGGCGGCGAGCGTGTGCCCAGCGTTAGACCCCGTGGTATGAGCTATTCTGCGCCGGACGCCAATGGCGTCGGACACTACGATGCTCCATCTGGCGGAAGATCATTCACGCCAGGCGGCGTTGATTCGCATGTATGGCAAGGAATTCAGAACACGGATGGATCTGTAGCAATAAGATTCCGCGGCTGTCAGGTTGACACTGACGGAGCTGGCGCCCGTAACCACCCGGAGGACGCCACGCGTCAGAACCAGACCAGCTTGAAGCTGTCAAACGGGGAATCGCTCAATACCGACACGGATAATTTCTTTGTCTTGCCCCCGAGCGTCGCCAGAGCCTACCATATCAAGAAAGGAGACCTTGGTTGGCTGGTTGATGAAAAAACCGGTAAGGCTGTGCCCGTGGTTTTCGGCGATGCCGGACCGGAAGGAAAGTTTGGCGAAGCTTCAGTGCATGCGCTTAAATCTCTTGGATTTACGAATGTCAGTGGACGCAACGGCGTAGACAAATCGCAGCCGTTCAAAGTCGTTTTTGTTCCGGGTTCCGGCGACGGTACAGGCGACATCGCCAGAGATTCACAGGCCATGGCTGCTAAGTTGGAGCGAACAGGCAAGGCTGGCGGGGCGACACAGCTCTCTTGAGATTGGCTCGCTGCTGGTGCGTTTCGGCGCTTAACGCCGCAGGCATATGTTGATACACTCAGTGTATTCACACGTGAGCCCGATGCAATTCAATTTCAAGCTCTCACAGAAGGCCCTTATCCTCATTGCTGTGCCACTGATATTTGAAGTGGTGTTTATTGCCGCGATGGCCTGGCTTGTTTACAGTGCTGAGCAAGAAGCGCAGCGCGAGCTGATGTCGAAGGAAATTGTGTCTACGGCCGACAACATCGCCAGCCTCACCGAAGAGGCGTTCATCTCTCTTTATGCATATAACAAAGAGGAAGATCCAAGGGCGTTGGCTCGCTATCACGCCAGGATGAGCAACATCAAAGACAGCCTCAACCAGCTGATTAAGATGACGAGCAACAAGCCGGCCGAACAAGAATTGGCTCAGAAGGCCATGAAAAGTTATGAGGAGGGTGAAGACGTTGGACGTTATGTTCTCGGTATCATTGAACGACACGAACACATCGACAAAGTCGACGATCAGGCCGCCAGCCAGCCGCCGCTGAGAATGCGTGTTTTCAAAGTTTCACGCGAACTGACATCACTAATTCACAGGTTGGCGAGGCTCGAGCGCGACCAGAGCGGGGTTCTGTCACTGCGAACTTTTCGCGATATGGAGCTTCCAGTTCTGGTGGCAGCTCTGACGTTGAGTATAGTTATCGCCGTCGCGCTGGCCCTCTTTTTCAATGCGGGCACGTCGCGAAGATTGCGTGTGCTCATGGATAATTCCAATCGGCTTGCAAGAGGCGCACCACTTGCTAAAAGACTGGATGGGCATGACGAATTGGCTGAGTTGGATAGCGTCTTTCATACGATGGCCGACGTACTTCGACAGGCGATGATGAAAGAACGTGCCATCGTTGAAAATGCTGTCGACGTCATCTGCACGGTCGACGAAAAACTCTACTTCAAGTCGGTCAGCCCCGCAGCCCGAGAGGTGTTCGGCAAAGAGCCGGAAGACCTGGCTGGGCTGAGATTGGCTTCCTTAATCGTTGCTGATGATATCGAGCGCGCTACCGAGGATTTCGAGAAAGTGCGCAGCCAGCCCGAGTCACAATTTTTTGAGAATCGCGTCAAGCGTGGCGACCAGATGGTAGACGTGCGCTGGTCGGTGAACTGGTCGGCTGAGGAGAAAGTCTATTACTGCGTGGTTTCAGATATCACTGCTCGGCGTGAGGTGGAACGTCTGAAGCAAGAGTTCGTTTCTATGATGAGTCATGATCTGCGCACTCCTTTGATGTCTATTCAGGCGTCTCTCTCATTGCTGTCAGCGGGTGCCTCCGGTGAATTGCCTGCCTCTGCCAAACGTAATGTGCTGGATGCGGAACGGAACATTTCGTACATCATTAGTTTGATCAACAGTTTGATCGATGTAGAACGCATGGATTCAGCCAGACTCCAGGTTTACCTGGCTCCTACGGAACTTTTGCCGCTGTTGGAAGCTGCTGTTCAGGCAGTGCGAAGTTTGGCTGCTAATAAGGGGATCGCGCTGGAATGCAGCAAGGTCGATCCGGATGTCGAAGTAAATGCCGATGGCGACCGCATTATTCAAGTGTTGATCAATCTCGTCTCCAATGCCATCAAATTCTCTTCGCGTGATACCACGATCAAGTTAATCGCCATTTTTAATGGAGATGGCAATGTCGAAATTCAAGTCAGTGACCAGGGTAGAGGCATTCCCGCAAGCGACATCGATTCTGTCTTCGAGCGCTTCAAGCAAGTGAAAACTTCCGACGCGACCAAACATAAAGGTTCCGGTCTTGGTCTTGCTATCTGCAAGTCGATCGTTGAGGCCCACGGCGGCAAAATCGGTGTGCGTAGTGTCGAGGGTGAGGGCACCACTTTCTGGTTTACACTGCCGCTTGTTGGTGATTCAGTGGAGACGCCGGCCGATCAAATATCTTCTATCTTGTAGCCCAGTCCATGTATGGTTTTGATCGGGCATTCGCCGCTGCTGGTCGTTACTTTTTTGCGCAGAGTCTTGATGTAGGTGCGAATCGTGTCGTCGGACGCTTCCGAGTCTGAATCCCAGACGGCGTTGAGCAGGGCTTTGGAGCTGAACACCTGGTTCGGCCTGCGCATCATGTAATCGAGAAGGGCATATTCTTTCGGCAAAAGTTGAATGTCACGCCCCTCATTTTTGACTTTGAAAGTGCTTGTTTCAAGCGAGAGATTGGCGCATGAAATAACCTGAGGTTGCAGTCCCGGGGTTCGTCTGATCAAAGCTCGCACCCTGGCGGCCAGCTCTTTTACGTGGAAAGGTTTGGTGACGTAATCGTCTGCCCCTGAATCCAGACCAAGTTCTTTATTTTCAATTGAATCTTTCCCGGTCAGGAAAATAATAGGTGTGATGCCGCCCCTGGAGCGGAAAGACTTGCATATCTCCAGCCCGGACCCGTCCGGCAAGCCCCAGTCGAGAATGATCACATCGTATTGATAGGCTGCTAAAAAGTGGTTGGCGTCAGATGCATCGTTGGCAACGTCTACGGTAAATTTTTCAAAGACCAGCCATTCCTTTACTTTTGCCGCCAGTTCGACGTCGTCTTCTATGATCAGAATTTTTGCCATAAGCTGCTCAAAAATTTCACTCCCAACATTGGCTATACCTTTTAGCGGGCGATGCTAACCGTGCTTAGATAAGGGGAAATCTTGTGATACTATTCATTATAGTTGGTTGTGGCAAAAAATGGTGGCGTATGTGGGGTCACTAGGACCGTCACAACGCCACCATTTGAGTTCAGTCGCCGACCACGATGGCTTCGATGAAACCAGCGTCGGCGAGCTTCGCAGCCATGACGCGATGGCGACCGTCTTCGATGGTGTAGCCACCACCGGCGCGGCGGTGCAGCACGACGCGAACCATATCGAGATTGCGCTCGAAACGGTCACGCATATCATCGATCTGCTGTCCGTCGCGGCGCAGCAGCTTCTCCCAGGTAGCGTCGGAGATGTAAATCTCGTTGAGCGCCACCCAGACAGTCGCTTCCTTGTTCTGGCAGTCGTTGTCGCGATCGTCGAAACGATCGTAACCGCGGCTGCGGTAATCGCGGTCAAAGCGGGTGTTGCGGGACTTGCCCATGATGCCTCCTTCTCCGGGGGCACCTGGTGCACTGCAGCGACGCGGGATTGCGCCGCTCCTAGTCCAGTCGTGTCGGCATCAGGCGGGCTGGGGTGAAGCGCGCCTGCAGTGCCGACTCATGCACCAGGTCCCCTAGAATAGGTTTGGACTGGTCATGGTTACCTCCTTTCGGTTTGGTGGCACCGCCGGTGGCAGTGTCATGGTTTCTCCACTGGATTGCACCCCGCCTCAATCTGAATTTCAGCGGGGTGCAATGCCGATGAAGATGGCAAGAAAGGTCACAGAGAACCTTACTAGCAATCTTCAGCATGGGTGGCTTGGGCTATGTTGGTTGTGCGCCGGCCTATTTGCCGTCGCGGGACTTTTTGAAGTCGTCTTCGTTCTTCTTGCGCAGTTCGTCGCGCTTCTTTTGCAGTTGCGACCGCGCATCAAGCATCGACTTGACTTGCGTCTGCGCTGCTTTCAGCTGAGCGTCGGTGCTGGCATCGTCTTCATCGAAGTTGGCAGGCTGCTTCACCTCGATGTTGGGAATCACACCCACCCAGTCCATCGCCTCTCCGCCGGGCAGGAATTCGAAGCTCGTGACGTGCATGCTGCGACCGAATGGCAGCTTGAACACCACTTGCCCGACGCCCTTACCACCCGTCGGCATGCCGATCACAATGGCTCGGTGCGTGGCTTGCAGTGCGCCGGCGAGAATTTCCGAAGCGCTGTAGCTGTCGCCGTCGACCAGCACCACAACCGGCATGTCTTTCGGCAGCAGGTTGAGCATGCGTTCCTCGGGCTTCATGCCGGTAGAGTCCGGATTGGCGCTGGAAGTCTGCGTGCGCAGGGCGAAGTTGGGCTGCACTGCGAGGCGCAGCGTTACCAGGTCATCGTCGTGGCGTTCGTGCTGTTCGAGGATGGTGCCGTCTTCCAGGAAGAACTCGGCCATCGCTTCCACGTATTGCAGGTTGCCGCCATGGTTGCCGCGCAAATCGAGGATGAGCGCTTTGCCTTTGGCCGCTTTGGTCAGGGCGTTGAACATCTCCTTCACCGAGAACTGCGACATGAAGTTGTCCAGCTTGATGTAGGAGACTCCGTCGCCGAGGTCTCTGGAGTGCACCACTGGCACGATGTAGTCGTTGCGGACGATCGTGACGTTGAACTTTTCAGTGGCACCACGTTCGATTGACAGAACCACGGGCACACCGTTGTCGCCATGAAGCAGAGCGACGGCTTCCTCAAGGCTCTTACCCTCGACCGACTTGCCGTCAATGGCGACGATGCGGTCCTTCTTGCGCAGGTTCTCTCGAGCAGCGGGGCTGCCGTCGATCACCATGGCGATGAAGAAGGGATGTTCTTTCGAGATTGCCTTCGCACCAAGCGTGGTGACCACCAGCCCGGTACCGGCAAACGTCGGTTTCTCGCTTGTTTCCTCTGCCTTGGTGTTCACAGGCAGGAAGTAATAGTCGAAGCGCTGATTCAAGCTTCGCACCATCTCCAGACAGGCAGCGTCTGCACCAGCTTCGGTGTCGAGCTTGCCGTCTTTGGCGTGTTTGTTCTCCCATTCGGCCACCCACTTGGCGCGAACAGCAGCGTCGGTAAGGGCGATGTGTCTGTCGCGAAGGGCTTCGAAAGTGGCTTTGTACAGTGCGGCCCCATCGAACTTCGCCGGAGTTGCCGACGGCGCGTTCGACGTTGCCTGACCAGCCGTACTTGAGCCGGGTTGGGCGCCTGGCAGGGCAGCCGGAGGAGCGGGCTTCTGCACCCGGGTACCGTCGGCCTTCTGCACCCGGGTACCGTCGGCCTTCTGCACAAGAATTGAGTCGTTGACAGCGTAGCTCTGCGGAACTGAAGGTCCGCAAGCAAGCGTAAGCATCATCACCGCTGCCGTGGCGATGAAGCGCGCGATTTTATTGGTTTTCATGATAGAAGCTCCCACTGCGAAGTTGTGCTTCGCGGGAAAAGGTCACTTCAAGCCGCGTCCGCCGATGTCCGAACAGTCGGCATCCATGCGCTTCCAACCGGTTGGATGGAGAGCGCAGGAATGCCTCTGCTCGCACGCGACTGCGTACGCGGGGTCTCGTGCCTCTAGTTAGAAAGCCGCCGGCGCGCGTGCACCAGATGTGCACGCACTCCACGCCGACGGCTTGAAAAGACTTGGTCCGCCTATTCGGGCTGCGGAACGATCTGCTTGATCTGAGCGATGAGCTCAGCTCGTTCGGCTGCCGACAGCAATTCGCTGCTGTCGCCGCCTTGTTTGGCCACGTAGAGCGCTGTGTCGCACTTCTTCAGGGCACTGACCACGAGGTCGTGGTTGGGCGAGTCTTTGAGCATTTCGCTCACTTCCTCGCGAGTGCGGGTGCCGGCACCCAGGTAGCCCTTGAGCGCGTCGACGATGAGGCGATACTGGCTTTCGCCGTAGCCTCCAGCTTCGCCGTCCTTGAACACCTTGTTGAGGGTCGACCAGGCCAGCTCGTTGGGCGGAATCTTGCGACCGGGGCGCTTGCGCCACAGCCACGTGCCCAGCGCCGTCAGCAGGCAGAAGCCTATCAGGCCGCCGCCGCCGTAGATGAGCGACCTGGTTGCCCAGGGCAGCATCACCGCGGCTGGTTGCATGTTGCCTTCGTTGAGGGTTTCGCCGTTGTCCAGAGTGTTCGATCTCGTCACCATGAAATCGGGCGTAGTGAGCACTTTCCAGTCGGGCTTTTGTGTGGCGGCGACGACCGAGGTGGCGTAACGCAGGTCGATGTTGAAGGCAACGCTCGGCTTGGGCACGAACGTCTGCACCTTCAGGTCGATCGTATAGAGCGTCTTGCCGTCACGTTGGGTCGTCGAAATCGAGACCGGGTTCTTCAGGGCCAGACGGAACTGGTCTGTGCCGTCGAACTTGAGGATGTCCCTCTGCAGCGTGTTGAAGTCGATGGTGACACCGTCCTCCACGAGCAGAAGGATGCGCACATCGACAACGCCGCCGATGCGGTTGCCGAACTGCTGCTTGTTACCGACCCAGATCTTGATCTTGCCGTTCTCGCACGATTTGAGAACCGGGTTTTCCGGCTTCGGGTCGGCTGCAGGGGCAGGCGGCGTGTAGTCGAACCCCTCATCGGGGTAGCCACTGGCCGAAACAGACGGGTCGACTGCCTGCACCACACTCGGTGCGGAGCAGGAGGTAGACTGGGGCGCCGACGATGTCGCGTCTTGGGCGAGCACGACGGCCGGCGCAGAAAGGAGGCTTGCGGCAGTGAGGGCAAGAGCCATCACAGGCAGCCTGAGTTTGATACTGATCATGACTGCTCCTGTTACCGGCGGTGACCGCCAAAGAGAAGCATCATCTTCGGAACGGCTGCATCACCTTCCTCTGTGCTGAACACGGCAGTTTCGCAGTGAGCAGCTTTGAGGTCGGCGAGCAACGCGTCGCGATGACGCTTGTGGTTTGCCGCAAATTCTGCGCGCGACTTCTCGGACAACCAGATGGTCTTCCATTTGCCGCTGCGCATGTCTTTGAGCGTGTAAGGACCCCATCCTTTGGGCAGCTCACGTTCGCGCTGGTCTTCGATCACGACACAGACGATGTCGTGCACCAGCGACGCGCGTTTGAGGGCCGCCTTCTCGTCTTCGCTCAGGTCGAGGAAGTCGGAGAGGATGAAAACCAGAGCACGATGGCGAGGCAGACTTCTCAGGCTCTTCACCAGGCCGCTGCCTTCGCCATCGCTTGCTGCAGCCGTTTCGATCACGTCAGCGACGATCGGGTAGAGCGCGCGCTTGGCGTTGACGGGGTTGCGCTTCTGCAGCAAGCGCTTCTCCGAGTAGGCCATGAAGCCCACTTTGTCTTGGGTCTTGCCGGCAGACTTGATGGCGGAGCCCGCCAGTTCAGCCGCCAGAATTCGCTTGGTGGCACGGGCAGTGCCGAAGTCCATGGTTTTCTTCACGTCGACCAGGACGAAAACGTTGATTTCTCGAGGTTCCAGGTATTGGGTGACGAGCATCGTTTGACCACCGGTCTGAGCCGTTGCCGGCCAGTCGATGTCGCGCGGATCGTCTCCCGGCTCGTATTCGACACGAGCCATCACGTCGTGACCACTGGAACCACGAGACTTGCTTCTGCGCTCGCCGCCGCCTGGCATGATCGTTTGCGACCGCCAGCGCACGGGGATTGCACAGGAGGCAATCTTGCGGATGACACCGCTGATTGTCTCCTGAGTCTCTTGAGTTCTCATGTGAATCTCCTCGAAAGTTCAGGTAAACGAAAGGACCATCGCGAGTTTCGCTCGCGGTGCTTAAACCAGTACGGTTCGCTGTGTTTTCTCAACTACAGCTCCCTGCATTGACCCAAGCACCACTGCTTGGTCCGCGATGGTCCAGGCGCGTTACTTGCTTGCGCTCGTATCGACTACCTTGACGCGCTCGAGAACCTTCTTCACGACCTTGTCGGTGGTGACACCGTCGTGGATGGCCGCATCGGTGAGGATGATGCGGTGCCGCGCGATGTGCGGGAAGACCCGCTTCACGTGCGACGGTTCGATGTGGTCGTCGCCGTTCAGGAAGGCGTAGGCGGCGGCGGCATGCAGCGTGGCGATTTCGCAACGCGGCGAAGCGCCGAAGGCGATCTGCTCGCGCAGCGCCTTGGCGTCTTTGCCGTGCACGGCATCGAACGACCGCACTTCTTCGTCGTTCTCCGGGTCGCCGGGGCGGGTGCCGCGGGTCAGGTCGACGATGTACTCGACGAGCGGCAGGGTGGCCTGGCTGCACAGCTCGAGCACCTTCACCTGCATCTCGAGGAGTTCTTCCACCGAGACGACCTTCTTCACCTTCGACTGCGCCTTGCGCCCGTGCACTGCGACGTTGCGCAGCATGGCGATCTCGTTTTCGCGCGAGACGTACTTCATGTTCAGCTTCATCAGGAAGCGGTCGAGAGTGGCTTCGGGCACCGGGAAGACGCCTTCGTTCTCGACCGGGTTCTGCGTCGCCAGCATGATGAACAGCTGCTGCAGGTTGTAGGTCGTGTCGCCGATCGTCACCTGGCGCTCCTGCATCGCTTCCAGCAGAGCCGAGAGCGTCTTGGGCGTGGTGCGGTTGATTTCGTCGGCGAGCAGGATGTTGGAGCCGACGATGGCGCCGACTTTCTTGACGAAGTCCTGCAACTTCTGGTTGAACACCTCGACGCCGGTGATATCGGTGGGCTTCAGGTCAGGCGTCATCTGGATGCGCGCCGACTTGGAACCGTCGATGCCGGCCCGCAGGGTGTTGACGAGGGTGGTCTTGGCGGTGCCGGGAACGGCTTCGAGAAGCACGTGCCCGTCCGCCAGGAGGCAGACGATGATCATGGTTTTTTCTTCGTCGTAACCAGAGACGACGGTGTCCAGCTCCGCGCGCAGCGCGATCGCCTTGGACTGCAGTTCTTTGATGTCTTTCACTTTGAAAGGCTCCATGTGGTGGGAACGACACGACCGGTACCGCCGGCCTGGCTTGTCGCTCCCAGTTAGAAGCACCGCGTGCGGTGCTTCGAGGCTTCTAGGTTGGGGTTGGAAGAAACGTGTGCGCAGCGGTCTTACGAACGCCGTTGAAAGCGTTGCAAGATGGCGCCGCGCAAAATCAATCCGAACAAGAGCACAAGGGCAAGCCCCAGCGGATACTGGTAAACGTGCTTGTCGTGTGTCTGTGCTTTGCTGCCCGTGAGCTTCGAAGCCCACTGAACATTCAAGGGCTGACGCGGGTCAAGACGCACGTAGGTGCCGTCCGTTGCCTCCCTCAGTTTTTCAAGATTGCCTTCTTCGATGCCGGTTGTCACCGTGGCTTTCTTGTCGTCCTGGATGTAGCCGGTCATCTGACCGGTCTCCGGGTTGTAGACCGGAATCGGAACCGGTGTGTCCGAGCCCACGCCGACGATGACGACGCGAATGCCGCGTGCTTTGATTTCATCGAGCACCTTGCTGAGAGCAGCCTGGTCGCCCGTGAAACCGCCATCGCTGAAGAGCACGATCACCTTCTGGACGTTCGACTCTTTGGCGTTGTCGAAGATCTGCAACGCCATTGACAGACCCTCGGCATAGTCGGAACCACCGCCGGGAGCGTTGCCGACGTTCATCCAGTTGTCGATCACCCAGCGCAACGATGCGAAGTCGTCGGTCAGGTCTGCCTGGTCGAAGCCGTTGCCGCAGTAAGTGGCGATGCCCATCTGGTTGCCCACGATGGCGGGCATGATTTGCCCTGTCATCACCTGCTTCACGACCTCGAGGCGCGTGCCGTAAGGTCCGGGTACTTCCGCTGCCGGCACACCTTTCTTGGGCGGCATCACCGGACGGAAGTCTTCTGCGTTCATGCTCTTCGAGACGTCGGAGACGACAACGACGCGCAGGCTGCCCGACGGCACCGTATCTGGTGCACGAGGCATGATCGGTCCGGCGGCGGCGATGACGAGCATGGCCATGGCTACGACCCAGGCCAGCGCAACGCCCGCCTGGGTCCGCACCGAAGGCTTGGCGCTGTACTTGTCGACCAGCCGCTCTTCACCGTATGCCTTGCGAGCATTGCGGCGAGCCTGGTAGGCGAGGAGAAGCGCGCCGGCAGTCAGTGGTATCACACCGGCCAGCGCGAATAAGAGATACGGTCTGAGGAAGCTTAGCGTTTCCATCGGTAAGCCTCCTAAATGTTGTTCCGGTCACCCTTGCCAGGCATGTTGCCAGGTTCGGTGCCGGGAACTTGCTGGTTGCTCGGCTGACCCTTGCCTTTGCCCTTGCCCTTGCCTTCTTGCTGAGCCATGGCCGGGTTGTTCTTGAAGAGGAGCTCGAGGTCGTACTGGGTGTAGCGAGCCTCTGCTTCCATCTCCTGCGCCCGGGAGAGCAGCATGTCGTTGTAGTCGTTGCCGGGGTTCAGCATGAGCGACTCTTTGAAGGCCTGGAGGGCAGCAGGACCCTGCTTCAGCTGCAAGAGGGCTTTCGCCTTCTGGAAGCTGGCACGGGCTGCCACGTTGCGGTCAGGTGCCGGGTAGAAGAAGTCGTGTAAGGCAGTTTCGTTGGCCGCGGCGGTTTTGTAAGTCGCCAGCGACTGGTCGAAAAGTTTCACTGCCCCCTTCATGTCGCCAGCCTCGTAGGCTTGAAGACCGGCGTTGAAGCTGTCGACCGGGACGTTCGTCCAGGTCGCGAGGTAGAGACCGCCCAGCATCATCAAGGCTCCTAACAGTGAGCCGAGACCGAGCCAGCGGTTTCGTTTCTTGCGAAAGATTTTCATGATTGTCTCACTTGTAGTTAGGCGTCATCACGGACCAAGACGGTCGATCCGAGGTAGAGCAAGCCCAGAATCAACGCCAGACCGAGAAACCACTCGCTGATGTCGCGTTGCGACACCACCGGGTCGACCTGGGTGGTCGTTTTCTCGAGCCGGTCGATGGTAGCGAAACCGTCCTGCATGGCCTGGGTGTCGCCAACCGGAATCACCATGCCGCCTGCCTCTTCGGCGAGACGCTGCAGGTCGGGTTTGGAACCGCTTCCCCAGGATTCACCAACACCGAGCACGTAGAGCTTGATGTGCTCTTTCTTCAGCAACTCGACGAGTTCTCCGAAGCGCTTGGTGTTTATGGAGTCTTCTCCGTCGGTGACCATGATCAAGACTCGCGTCTCGTCAGGTTTGGTGATCTCCAGCAGGTGGTTGATGCCGCCCTGGATGCCGCCGACGTTCTGGTTGGAGTCGTCGGGACCGCTGAAGTTCGTACCACCGGCGTTGTACTTGACGATCAGGTAGAGCTTGCGGTTGATCGTGTTCAGGTCCAGGGTGAGTGGCCACACGTAGTAAGGCTGGTCGTTGAAGAGCATCAGTCCGATGCGGTCGCCCTTGCGGTTCGGGCTGTTGACGAAGAGTGATGCTCCTGCCTGTGCAGCATCTGCACGGGTGGGTGCTTTTGGTTCCACAGGCGTGCCGTCGCCAGCCACAGGGTTGGGCTTGGCGGGAGGGGTGCCGGTGAAATCCTGTTGGTTCTTGACGGTCAACTTCGAGTCCATCGAACCCGAGACGTCGACGTCGAGCAAGTAATTGCGCGTCCGGACGGTGGTCTTCTCGCTGTACTCGGTCAACTGAGGACCGGAGAGAGCGGCGACGAGCACCAACCAGAAGGCAACAAACAGAGTCATGGGCAGTCGCCCCAGCAGTGGCACCACGCGCAAGCGCGAATGGAGCTCCACTTGAGGATGCCCGAGAGTGTCTCTGCGTCTGCCTGCCAGCCACAAGATGGGGACAAGCAAGAGGGCTAACGCAAAGAACCCTGGCGAAGCGAAGTTCATTTGAGACCTCCTTTCAGAGCCGGGTCGACGGGGGCATTCAGCTCCGCCATCGATTGCTCAGATAGTGTCCATGCAGCTCCAACTGGAACCGGCGAAGTAAAGCGGACTGGGCCACGCCTTGTCTAAGGTGTAAACCGGAAAACGCTCTATAACGCTGATGGCTGTAGGCTGTGCTGTCTGGAGAAGGAAAAGGAAAAGTGACGAACTTAGCCTAGGAAAGGGCCAGATCTAAAGCAAATGAATAAAGAAATGGTTAGTAGTTACTTCGCGCGCACTATGAGTACCAGTTAAGTTCTCAGCCATTCTTTCAGGCTTATAACTTCACAGGTGATCGGTGGAGAGCCTCATGGAGTGTCACTGTTACAGTTCTAGCCCGGCAATGTTTCAAAATTGCTTCGCGTGTTGCCAAGACCCGACCGGGTGATCAACACCTTTAGCGCAACGACGCTAAATCGTCCATTTCGACCGTGCCAGTCTGGTGTTGCAAGAAAAACTGTTCTTGGCATGAACCAGCGAAAAATGAACGTAGTTTGTCGAGCGATATCGTTGCCATATGCTATCGATAACTAGCACATTTGAAACGCCTGAAAACCTGTCGACGCAAGGAATCAGGCCCGGTCGGCGTTTTACAATTAGCTGGTCTTCGCGCGAGAACTCTCGCAGACTCTTCTCAAGCATGCCATCGCGCCGCGCAGACCCTTCTCCGGTATTTCCTGCGGGGCGGATGTTCTAGAACGAAAAGATCTCTTTGAGATCTTCTTTCTATTGCTAAAGCATTCATAAAACCTTTAGCTTTGAAGCATATCCAACCCCTCTTTCAAAAAACGAAACTTTTTACCCGAATCCCCAGTTAACTTCAGCGAAATTGACACCAGATGCAGTGCTTTCAGGCATGAATTTGGTGCCGGTTTCGCGTAACTGTCGGTTTTCATAACCCTCATCCCAACTGCACGTCACGAACGATTTCGAGCGTGTGGCTGGTTTGACTAAAACAAGGAAACTACCATGAGCAGCAATTCTCTCTATGCGCTGGTGAGCGTTTCGCTCGTCAGCTTGCTCGCTCTGGCAGGTCTTCTGGCAATCCCAGTCAAACCTGCTCAGATGCGTCGCATCGTCTTCGTGCTCGTCGCGCTCGGTACCGGCACCATGCTCGGTAACGCGATCGTGCATTTGATTCCCGAGTCGTTCGAATTCGTCGACAAGGGCGCTATCGCCGGAACGACCGTGTCCATCCTCATCCTCGCCGGCATGACCTTCTGTTTCGTGATGGAGAAGGTGCTCAAGTTGCACTGCCATCACGGCACCGAGCACGTTCATGAGGATAAGGACTGCCATGCGCACGAGTGCGAAGAGGAAGATGATGACGAAGGTCATCACACTCACGCGCACGTGCATGGCATTCACCCCACCGGTCACATGAGCATGATCTCGCACATGGTCGACAACCTCACTGACGGCATGCTGATTGGGTCGATGTACCTGATTAGCATTCCTGCTGGTGTTGCCACCACGCTGGCCATCTTGATGCATGAACTCCCCATGGAGTTCGGCAGCTTCGGTGTGCTGGTCAAGGCTGGCTTCAGCAAGCACGGTGCGGTGCTCGTCAACCTGGCTTCTGCGATTGTGGCGCTGGCAGGCACCATTCTCGTCCTCGTGCTGGGCAACAAGGTGCAGGCTCTGCCTGTTTACCTGACGCCTATCTGCGGGGGCATGGTGCTCTACATCACGATGACGGCTCTGATTCCGCGCATGCTGAAGGAGACCCATCCTCTGCGTTCGCTGCTTCAGGTCGGCATCGCCAGCATCGGCGTCATCATCATGATCTTGCTCAAGATCTACGAGTAAGCGCCTGGCAGGCACACGTCATCCTTACGGAGGCTGTGCCTGTACGCGTGCTGCTCATCGGTCTGCAAAAAACTTGCCTTACGTGTAAACGAAGGCGCCATGCGTGGTTGAGGTAACTCGCCCCGCATGGTTTTTTTGCGCCATGTTGTACTATTTGTTATCGTAGTACAGTCATTCTTCTTTTGGAGACCCTGGAAGGCGTTTGTACGGTCTTGTTGCCTCGGCGTATGATATTCCTCAGTTTGTCTCCAGTAACCACGCCCGCAGGACCTTACAGCGCTCTCTCTTGAGTCCAGGAGTGCCGGTAGTGTGATTGTGTATCATGGCGCGTTTCTCCCGAAATTGGCTTTCGCTAATAACTATAAGCCATAATAGGTATTTGAAAAAAATGTGTGTTGCCGACCAGCTTGAGGAGAGGTTCCTCGCGCCGGTCGGCACAACACAGTTGGTTCAGGAGCTGGCGTCTTGTTAGAAGACTTCCGCCTCGTAAAAGAACGGTCCAGCAGCCCTTACCTTGTCGGCCGGTTGTTCGAGCTCATCGTGCTGACGCTCGAATCCTTCGAACTTGCCGGGCAGTCCCTGGGCAGCCTGAAGAGTGTCCGTGTAGATGATGAACATCCCCAGCAGGAAGCCGACCTTGACTGCAACGAGCCCGGTGTGGCGACCGCCGTGGGTGCGGATGAATGACCGGACTGTCTTTTCGAGAGAGGCTCTCTCGGCTGGGGTGCCCTCGTAGCGCGGCGGACCGACGTAGAGGACCTGGTAGAGGTTGGTAGGCATGGCGCACATCCGATTTCTCGGTCGTTCCCAGAAGCAATTTGCTTCGCTTCTGCGTGCTTCTCACGCAGAGGTGTTGCTGGGAAGGCATTGCGCTCGAGCCAGCCCTTGACCGGCCCGAGAATGATCGTCTACTGCTTCAAGGTGCCGTGACGCAGCTTGTCCCAGAGCAGGTCCTTGCGAACCGCGGCTGTGGCACCTGCTTTCAGCATCTGTTCGTTGAGCGAATCGGCTCCGCTTATGGCGACCACCGGCAGACCGAGACGCACCAGATAAGGTGTTATGTCCCAGCCGTTCATGTTGCCGCCTTTGATTCTGCCGTCCAGCAGAGCCAGGTCGTACTCGCCCTTTGTGAGGGTGCTTTCCGTGCCGGTCGGGTTCATGAGGATGACCTTGTCTCCTTCCACCCTCACCCGCACGAAATGCACAAGCTCGCCGCCCAGACGGTCGATGAGAATCTGGAGGATTTCTCCAAAGTAGAACTCGTCGTCGAGCAGGAGTACTTTCTTGCCGGCTATTTCCACGGCAGCTGCTCCTCTTTGATGTGTTAAAGCCAAAAAATGAGCCTGAAATGCAAAAAAGAATTGAGAAACGGTGGTGCCTGAGCACCACCGTTCCCAACTCTCAGCCGCGCCCGACGTTACTTGACGTCGAACGAAGCCTTGAACTTCTTGCCGTTCGGGAGCACCGTCGAGCCGCCCGTTCCGCCGTACCAGCCGCGGTAGCGGTTGACCTCGTGGAACTCGATGTCGGCCGGCCCGCTGTGACGCACCTCGAACACGAACGTGCGCGAGCCGTACTGCGGGTTGTTGCCGTTCTGCATGAACTGCCCGGTCGACTTCAGCTTGAAGCTGCCGTCGAGAGGCTGAACGACGTCCCACTCGGCGCCGGAGTACTGGTCTTCGTCGAGGACGATGTGGATCTCCTCGCCGATGCGGATGCCGCCGAACTTCTTGCCGTTGTCGCCCATGCGCACCGTGGTGACATAGACGTTGGTGGCAGCGGTGGTGGCAGCCTGGGTGAGCGAATCGGCGTCCAGCGGACCGGCGCACGACTCGCACGAATCCAGGTCATCCGAGCACGTGGCGCAGAGCTGGTGGGCGAACGCCGAGGTGATACCGCCACACTTGGTGCACTTGCCGGGAACGGCAAGCGAATTCTTCTTGCTGCAAGGATCGCAGAGCATGGTTGGGGTCCTCCTTAGCGCTTGCTCTTGCAGCCGGTGCAAGAGCAGACGAACGTGACCGAGGGCCGCTCCGGCGGAGTCAGGCTGACCAGGTCGTTGCAGTCGGGCGGCAGCTCGGGCACCACCATCTTCGACAGGCTGCCGGCAAGGGCCGCCATGTGGTCGGGAATGGTGCGCAGCTGGAACTCGAGCTCGTACTCGATGTCGGGCGGCTGGTGACCCACGATCTCGGGGTCCTTGGCCAGCCGGGCGACGACGAAGAGCAGGCCGGGCTCGTTGGGGATTTGCTTGGGCTCGAGCGTGCTGGGCTCGCTGCCGTCACCTGCTTCGGCGACGTCGGTGGACGGCGCTTCCAGCAGGGTGATGCCGTCGTTGACGGACTTCTCGGCAGGAACGTTGACCACCGTCTTGTCGGCGGGGTCGCGGAACATGAGCAGGTTGCCCTCGGCATCGCGCTCGAGGTACTGCACGCCCTTCTCGATCTTGGCCGCGATGAGCAGCTTGCCGTCCTGGTAGACGAGCAGCTCCGCACCGAGGCGAGACATCACGCGCAGACCGACCGCTCCGTGCGGAACGGCGCAGTACGTGACACCGGAGTGCTCGAGGTTGTACTCGAGCGGACGCGTCCACAGCTTCTTGCCGGGCTCATTCAGACTGTCGGTCCGATGAACCACGTCGATGCTGAGGGTGCGCCCAATGCTGTCTGTCATCTTCATTGGGGTTCTCCTTTTCGAATTTAGCTGCACCACAAGTGGTGCGTTTAAACACTGGAATGGAACGAGAAGAGGGGCTCAGCCACGCTTTTCAGCGCAACCAAGCCCCTCACGCCGGGAGTTCAGCCAAGCCTCAGCTCAGCCAGCGCTCCTTGACGTTCTCGCCATCCTCGGTGAAATACTCGTACGGACGCGGCGGACCAAGCGGACGACCACGCTGGTCGGTCTTGATCTCCATCGTCAGGAGTCGTACGGGAGAAGCGACGCCGCGCAGACGCCAGAAGAACTTCAGGGTATCGCGGCACTCGGACTGCAGGAGCGGCCCGAAGTTCTCGTCGAAGGTGTGCAGCAGCGTCCAGCTGTTGTCACCGAACTTGCCCGTGTCGACCAGCTGGATGTTGGGCACCCAGTGACCGGCCGTGCGGAAGACGATCTGGCGACGCGCCTTGTGCTTGTCCGTGTCGAAGCTGTAGACCGTCTGCAGAACAGAACCGATCTGCTTGAGAGTCTGCGCCGGCACCGGGAAGATGGGCGTGCCCATCGACTGGTGGTACTCCTGGCTGGACTCCTGCACTTCCGACCACTGCCCGAGAATCTGAGCCAGACCCTCGAGGTTCATCGGCAGCTTCTTGTGGATCAAAGCCGGACTCCAGCCGTTCTTGGCCAGCGTCTCGTTGATGATGCGCATCACCCGGTAGACCCACTCCAGGGCCTGCTCGTTGATGTACTCGAACAGCTCCTCGTTGACGAACTCGTCCATGAAGCGGCTGTCGTCGTAGTGCCGGCGCACCTCCATCATCTTGTCACGGTTGCGCACCGCGACTTCGACGAGCTTGGCGCGCTTGCCCTCCACCGGCATGCCGTCCTTGTCCTTGGTCATCTTGAACTGCTTGACCTGGACGGTGCCCTCGTCCTTGCCGTACTTGCGGTCGATGTAGCGCCAGACATGCTGCCCGAGGGCATAGGGGTCCGTGTACCACATCATCGGCATCTGGTCGTGCATGGTCCACGACTGGGCGAGGTCGAAGCGGTATTCGAAGGGCAGGTCGATCTCAGGCTGCAGGAGCAGTTCCCGCTGCCAGTACGACGCCCAGCCCTCGTTCATGAACTTCGTCCGGCCCTGGGGCTGGAAGTAGAGCGAGCGGTCGCGCACGATGCTGATCAGCATGCGCACTTCCTCGGGCAGGTTGGGCGTGTTCTCGGGGTCCATGAGGAACCCGAGCAGGTCGGCCGTGGGCTGGATCGGGTAGCGCTTGAGCTGCGCTTCGATCATGTCGCCCTGGATCTTCAGCTGACGCTTGACCGAGGCCGACACCTCACCTTCCTGCTTCTCCCGACGACGCACCTCGACGAGCTGCGCCTTGAGCTGATCGCGCAGCTCCTTGTCGGTGAACTTGCCCGGAATCGTCGGCAGCCAGCCGACGTAGTTCTCGATCGCATGGATGGCGTCCATGTAGTACTCGACGGTCTCCCAGCCCCACTCCGGGTTCTGGACGAGACCTTCGATCTTGTTGCGACCGAGCTTGAAACGCTTGAGCACCGTCTCCGGCTGCGTCTCCGCGAACATCTTGTTGTTCTTGAAGAAGTCGACGTGGCCCCACACGGCGTGAGCCATGACGTGGAGCTGCATCGGCATGGAGTTGGTGCTCGAGAGGTAGCACACGGACGGGTCGGTGTTGAGCACCATCTCGTAGATGTGGCCGCCGTAGCCGTTCTGACGGTTCTTCTCCGCCTCCTTGCCCTTGTTCCAGTAGTGGTAGTCACCCGGAACGCCGACGAAGGGGAGAATCTGCGTGATCTGAGCGTCGTGCATGTACCAGTAGTCGATCAGATAGGTCGACAGACCCATCCGCTCGCCGGCCCGACGCATGCGCTCATCATAAATCATCAACTCGGCCATCTCGGCCGCGTAAGTGTTGTCACTCATGATTAGGCCTCCTTCTGGCGATCCTTGTCGAGGATCTGCTTGAAAGCGTCGGGGACGTCAGCCAGAGTTGCAGCCCTGGCCATACCGACGTACTGCTTCACTTCGGCCGGCAGCCCGAGAAGAGCCCGACCGGCGATGTCCCAACCGCCGCCACGGCTCCACGAAGTGACGCACTCCAGGTAGCCGGCGTAGTTGAAGGGCGCGGTGATGATGCGCGTCCACCACTCCTGGATCACCTTCTCGCCGTCGAAAAGCTGACCATCGGTGGCATGGAACATGTAGCGGTTCCACTCGCTGGCCGGGAACGGACCTGCCGAGACGTTGGTCTGCTTGCAGGTGGCGCCGTTCTCCGCGATGCGGTAGAGCAGATCCCAGGCGGGAACCGCAACCGTGCCGCCGCTCGCGCCGATCTTGAAGAACTCTTCCTCCGTGTTCCAGAGGTAGTCCTGCGCGTCGTGCGAGATCTTGACGATCGCCACCTGCTTGTACTTCGTACGCAGGAAGAGAACGCAGATGAAGAAGTACGCCTTGGCGACGATGATCGGGTCACCGTCCATGGAGCCGGAACGGTCGAGGATGAGCCCGACCATCGCCTTGCTGTCCGGATCCTCGCGCTCCTCGATGCGGTTGAAACGCAGGTCGGTGTTGTGGAAGGGCACCTCGTCGATGCTCGGGATGAGCTCGCCGTCGCGCTCCTTCGCGTACACGTAACCCTCGATGCGCTGGCGCAGCGCCTCGTTGATGGTGTACGGAGCCACCGTCTTGTCGGTGTTCTCCGCCAGGTAGTCGTTGACGTAGCCGACCAGCCACTTGCGGTAGCCGGCGGCATCGGTGACCAGGTCGAGCGGGTTGGCGCTCTCGACGGCGGTGAGGAACTCCTCGATCTGCGGTCCGACCATCTGGTAGATGGGCTGAGGCAGAACCGGGAAGCTGTCATCCGAAGCCGTCGCGTAGAACACGTAGGCCTCGAACGCCGCCTGGCACTTGCCTTCGAAGTCGTCGACGAAGTTGCCGGGCTGGCTGTTCTTCATCGCCGAGGCGCGCTTGAGGCGGGCCACTGCGGTCTCGTGCTTGTTCATGCGGGCACGCGGACCGACCTGGCTGACGCCGCGACGCTTGTGCGTGCGCACCATCGACTCGGCGAACATCTTCTTGAGCATGTTCGGCAGGCCGAGCGCCTCGAAGAACATCTCGATGAACTCTTCGAAGCTCACCTCGATGAACTCGCCGGGGTCCTGACCGGGCTCGCCCTTGCCGCCGCCGCCCTGACCGTTCTGGTCACGACCGGGACGCCAGATCGGCTCCTTTTCGGGGTCGACCGGAATGCGAATCTTGCCGGGCTTGGAGATGATCGGGTTGTCGCCGATGATGTCTCCGATCTTGCCCTTGGCCTTCTTCTTCTGACGGTCCCGGTACCGGTCTCGCGACGGACCCGTGGGGTCGCCGGAGTCAGGCGGGGGACTGATGTTGTTGCGATTGGCCAGAATCGGGGCCTCGGTCAGGCTGGCGGCGTCTGCGCCGACTGCCATGACGAAGCGATTCTTGGCCGAATCCTTTTTGGTTCGAGCCATGACTAATACCTCCTATAGATTCTCACGGTGTGAGTAGAAACGTTGTGCAAAAAAGCCAAAACGCTGGTAAAGCAGACCCCGAGGCAAAAGGGACCGGTCTTTCGACCAGTCCCTCCGCCCCGGGAATCTACTTATAGAGCAGCCTCAACTTCCCCGCACAAGCGAGGTCGTCAGATTACCGCTCGACCAGGAAGTCCGAGTTCTCCTCGGCCTCACGCAGCAGCTCCTCGGCGCTCCAGTCGGAGAAGCCGTACTGCTTGACCAGACGGTCCTTCGCGTCGCCGATCTTCCGACGGTCCTCGTCGGTGCGAGCGTTGGAGCTGGTGAACAGGCGGGCGCCGGCGCGCACCTTCTTCAGAACCGAGCGCTCGATGCAGCGCCGCACCGCCTCGTGGCAGGTGTAGGGCACGTTCGGCGTCCGCTTCTCGGTCAGGTGCTGGTTGACAGCCGCCAGGATCTCGGCGCGGAACTTCGGAGCCTCGGCGCTCGTCACGCCCCAGTCCGGATCCGTCTCGATCTCCCGCATGAAGGTCTCGTCGCCACCCACGGGACCGCGCGCGTAGCCACCGGTGCCGCGCACCGCCTGGTTCAGCGCGAAGGCGCGGATGTTGTCGAGGTACTTCTGCCACGTGTTCTCGCACTCCTCGGGGAAGCTCTCGATGAGCGAAGCGAGGACGATGTCACGCAGCGTCTTCTTGCGCACCTCGTCGAGGTCGTTGGCGATCAGGCCGAGCAGCCGCTCGAGCGCCTTCTCGTCGGTGACGTTCGACTTGAACCACTCGCGCAGGCGCTCGCGCACCAGGCGGCTGGTCACGGTGTTGCCCTTGCCCACCACCTCGGCAGCGACCGAGTTGATGATCTTGGCGGTCTCACGGGGCGACATGCCCTGCAGACCCTCGCGCGCCGAAGCCGACTCGCGCAGGTCGTGCACCGTGAGCTTCATGCCCATGCCCTTGGCACGCAGATCGCGACCGTCGTAGGCCTCGACCTTCATGTTGCGGGTGACCTGGGGGTTGTCCTCGAGACGGGTGAGGATCTCCAGGTGGGCGAGGTAGTCGAACACGTCGGGGTCGACGTGCACGCCGGAGGCGGCGAACTCGGACGAGCCCCAGATCTTCTCGACGACACGACGGGCTGCCGACTTCTCCACCGGGTAGGGGAACCAGATCCGGTAGAAACGGTCGAGGTACGGCTCGTTCTCCTTGATGCCGACGAACTTGTTGTACTCCGACTCGTTGGAGTTGATGATGACGATGCCGTCGAAGCCGACCGAGCCGCCCAGCGGGTTGGGCAGACGCACGCGGCGACCCTGGAGGGCCTCCAGCAGGATGCGCTGCGCCTCCGGCGGGTTCTTCAGACCCTCGGTGAGGATGACGATGCCGCGGTTGCCCTTGTTGAAGGCACCGTTCAGCGTCACCGACCGCGGGTCATCCGAGTCGACGCGACCGATCATCGAGAGGTTCTCGGCGCCGATCCACTCCGCGATGTCGAAGTTGATCGGGTTGACCTCGGAGACGTCGACGATGCCGACGGAGCCCTCGAAGTCGCTGGAGAAGCGGAAGGACACGACCGGGTAGTCCTGGATCGCGATCGGGTGACCGACCTTGATCTTCAGACCGCGGACGAGGTCCTGCACGATCGGCTCCGGAGCGAAGACGACGTTGCGCGTCGACTTCGGCAGACCGAGGCCGTAGACCACCGCCGAGACGAAGTCCTCGGTCGGCAGCTGGGCGATGCCCTCGAAGGTCGCGGGCAGGCCGGCGCCCTTCAGGATCTTGCTGACGCGCTCGTTGATCTCGATCAGACCGCGCAGGCCGCAGGCCTCCATGATCTCGATCTTGATCTCGACGACGCGCGCGTCGAAGTCCTCGGCGCCCTCGGCGTCAGCCTTGTCGGCCGCCACCGTGTGCACCATGTAGAGCAGGTTGAGCGGGTTGTCCCGCACGCGGCTGTCCTTCAGGTACGGCACCGGCTCGGCGTTGCGGAACAGCGCCTTGAGGGTGTTGTCGAGGTCGGACTTGCCGGACGACGGCGGCCCGATCTGGACGCACGCCTGCTTGGACGTCTCACCGCCCATGGCAGCCGGGAAGAGGTACTTGGTGCGCATCTCGTGGAGCGCGCGCTCGGTACCGAAGAAGTTGGCGGTCGCGTTGGACGCGACGAGGTTCTCGTTGCCGTACAGGCGCTGCACCTGGAGCGAGCGGGCCTCGTTGAAGCCCTTGCTCGTCCACAGACGGTAGAAGCGCGAGTGAGCAGACTCGACCGCGGCCGGGTACTGCTTGGCGAAGGCGAGCAGTTCGGCGAACGTGCCCTTGAACGGAGTCTTGGGCAGAGCCGCCTCGGAATTGGTGATGATGGTGTTCATGATAATCCTCACTTTCGATTTAGCTCTGGATCCAGAGCTTGTAGTCACGGAAGTACGTCAGCGCCTGCTGGCGGGTGTAGTCGTTGTAGCCGAGCTTGTCGAAGCGCTCGAGGGTTTCCCGACGCAGCTTCTTCTGCTCTTCGTCGAGCTCGATTTCCGACTTGAGCAGGTTCTCGAGGACCTTGGCGGTCTCCGAGTTCAGCTTCTTGCGGATACCGTCGGCGATCTCCTGGAGCGACTGCCAGGTAATGATGCTGCTCTCGGAGTTCTTGAGGCCAGCCTCGTCCTCCTCCAGCTGCATCTGAGTCGCGAGACCGATGCGGGTCTCGATGGAACGGCGGAAGGCGTCACGATCCTTGTCGGTCGTCATGCCCATCCACTTGTCCATCTCGTCCAGGAAGGCCACGTCGACCTTCACCGTGCGGGTGGACGGAACTCCAGCCTGGACGACCTCCTCGCGGACGGTCTTGTCGCCGATGGAGTAAGCCTTCGCGTGCAGGCGGTAGCGCTCGAAGAGCTCCGTTGCACGGCGGTCGAAGTCAGGCGAAGCAACCTCGAAGAGCTGACGGACGAGCACCCGACGGTACTCCTTCTCGATCACACCAACCTCGCGGTCGGAGTAGCTCTTCGGGCCCTTGAGGTAGCCCTCGACAGAAGCCAGCACCTCTTCCTGCTTCTTGGTCAGGCCGGGCTGCTTCTTCATCTCGGCGATCTTGCCGCGGAGATAATTGATCAGACCGATGGCGCTGACGCTCTTGTGCTTCGACTCGAGCGCAGCTTCGGTGATCTCAGAGACGATCTTGAACATGTCGGTCATGTGGAGACCGAACATGCCCTCGTCGGCGCCGGCGTCCTGCCAGAACTCACCGACGTGCCAGTACGCCTTCTCGGTGTTGCCGAGAGTGCCCGCGGTTCCGGTGCTTGCGGCGCCACCAGTCGAGCCGGTGGTCGTCTTGGGCTTCTTCTCCACGCGCAGCTGCTCGCCGTCGTACATGCGAGCGCGAGTGACCACGTCGACGTCGTGCTGCACCTTCATGCGGCTGATGACCGCGGTCAGGGCGAGCAGCTTGAGCGCCATCGGGTCGAAGTGCGGCTGGTCACGCATGGCGTTGACCGCGTCGCGGTAGGCAGCCTCCTCCTCGGTGACCGAGGTGTTGTACGGCACCTGGATGATGGCCATGCGCCGCGTGAACTTGTCCTTGTCCTTCTGAGCGGACATGAACGAGTCCCACGCCCCATCGTTGGTCTGACCGATGAGGATGGCGTCGAGCGGCATCCAGCCCGTGTCGACGGCGTTGGGGTTGGCCAGCTTGAACGGCGAGCCGGGCAGAGCCACCTCGTTGCTGCCCATGCCGGGAATGCGACGGTCGTTGGTGGCTTCCAGGAGCAGGTCGAGCTCCGGGTTGACGGCGCCAGGAGCGGCTCCGAGACTGAAGATCTCGGGCATGTCCACGACGCCGCGCGAGCCGCGCTTGAGGACAGACAGCAGCGTCTCCTGACCAGACCAGGTGGAGATGCCGAAGTTGCGGCTGGAGAGCCGAACGTGCTCGACCATGACGTCGCCCAGATTGGGCTCGGTCTTCACATCCTTGCCTTCGCCCATGACCTGGGTCCAGCAGTGATGGCACGGACGTCCGGCGGTGGCGACGAGCTGGCGCAGAGACGGCTTGCCCGCCTGCTTCGCTTCCTCGTCGGACATGCCGATCGCCTTGGCGATCGTGTCGAGCCGCTCCGGAGGGAGCAGAGTCAGCAGGTTGATGGGGTTCTCATGCACCGGGCAGCCTGCCACGGAATGCACGAGCTCGCCCTCCAACGTGTCCTTGATGGCCATCGCGAGCGCGCCCTTGCCGGAAGCAGGACCGCCCTTGAGGATGATCGCCAGCCTGAGCTGGAGACCATTCTGCGACGCGTTGTACAGGTGTTCCATGAGCAGCGCGACCGTGCGCTGGGAACCCTTAATGTGATCGAATGCCTTCCACGAGGAGACACGCATCTTCGCTAGCATGCGAAGGTACGGGCGTCGCTCCGGAGGCGCACTGTCGATCTCGATTTCGCCGCGACTTTCGATCGCGCGAATGAGCATCGAGGCGGCGGTGTCGGCGTACTCGGGGTGATCCTTCAGCGCCAGGAGGAAATCCTGGAACTTGAGATCGCCCTGCTTGACACCAGCCAACCCCAAGAGCTCTCGGAGTTGCGTGACATCAGACATGGTTACCTCCTATCTGTATCTAGGACGCTGCGAAAGGATTTACCGCAGCGTGCAGAAGATCGTGCTCGCAGGGGACTACGAACACACGAAAGAAAAGCCTTTGCGATGTTGCTGCGACGTTTCCTATGAAAGGAATCTCTTCCGACGTCGTATGAGCGAACTGAGCTAGTCCCTTAGCACATCGCAGAGAGACCGGTTACCCAAACTACCTTGAGACTTCGCATCGAAAACACCAGAGTCGAGCCGGCCTTGGTCAGGGGATGAGGGATTCCTGTTATTGGCGGGGGCGGCTCGGACAGATTGGTGGTTTGGCTACGGAGACCTGAGGGCGGAAAGGGAGGAAAAGATACCTTGGAACCTAACAGAAACAACAATTTCTTCCAAATTGGTCTGGTCGCCCCTGGGGCGTAGATGCTTGAAATCTAAAGAAAAGGCTAATCGCTACTTTGCGAGGTCCGTTTTGATCGGTTCGCGCATATACAACATGCCCATCGGTGCTTACTGAAGGCGGTTGTCATGTGTGTAATCCTGACATCCTCTCCCGGCTATTTTTGGGGTACATTATATGCATTGGAAATCGATTAAGCGGAGCTCAGAATCCGCTCCTGGCCTAGGTTTTGAATCCTTAAGGCAATGTTTAATAGGTAGCGCGACTCAGTGAGGGGCAGGCGTTTTCGCTGATCCGAAGACTGCAATCGCTGACCGGTGGGCAAATGTTCTTCTGCTATGGAGGAATATGAGCGGTGTCACATCTGGTGCACGTATATCAATAGTAATTCGATGGTCGATCGATCGTATAGCCTGAGACCCTTGCCTCCCATGGATTTCAAGAGGCACAACCGGGCGAGCTGCGCTAGAGTTTTAAAATGGCGCAGATTGCTGCGCACCACCTGCGATGCTTCCCAAGCGCTTGCAGTTGTTGGAGCTCGCGTAGCTCTTGGCTCGCGAAAAGGTTTTTGAGCGGCCCCGCATTTTTGTCTGATCCGGGTTGTTAGCGCAGGTATTTTCAGATTTGCTCGGCGTTTCTTGCCACGGCTTTATAGCGCAGATACGATTCTATAAAAGGATCGAGGTCGCCGTTGAGAACACCTTCGACGTTGGTCGTCTCGCACTTGGTTCTCACGTCTTTCACCATTCGATCGTCGAGGACATAGCTGCGGATGGCGTTGCCGAATGTAGCCTGTACATTTTCGCCGCGCAGCTGGGAAAGCTCTTCGTCTCGCTCGGCCTGGCGAATAGCAAGCAGTTTTGACCGCAGTAACTCCATCGCCAGTGCTTTATTCTGCAGCTGACTGCGTTCTTGCTGGCACTTAACGGCGATTCCGGTTGGCTTGTGCACAATGCGCACGGCTGACTCAACTTTGTTAACGTTCTGTCCGCCAGCTCCTCCAGAGCGCATCGTGGAGACTTCGATCTCGTCATCTTTGATTTCGACGATTGAATCGATGTCACTCATAAGCGGACTGACTTCGACCGCTGCAAAACTGGTCTGTCTGGAATCGCTGCCTTGTTTGAAAGGTGATTTGCGCACCAGTCTGTGTACGCCTTTTTCGCAGACCAGGTAACCGAAGGCGTACGGTCCATCCACTTTGAACGTGACACTTTTCAGACCTGCTTCTTCGCCATCAGACTGGTCGAGCAGTTCTGTTTTGAAACCGCGGTTCTGACACCACCTCAGGTACATGCGCAGCATCATCTCTGTCCAATCCTGAGCATCGGTGCCGCCAGCGCCGGCATTTATCGTCACCAGTGCAGCAGAATCGTCGTAATCACCTGAGAGCAGTCTCTGAAATTCGAAACGCTCCAGTTCGTCGTTGAGCTTTTTGCAGCCGCCTTCAATTTCGCCAGCCACCGACTCGTCGCTTTCCTCTAGTGCAACTTCGAGAAGTACTTCAAGATCGCTGAACTGCTTTTGCCAGTTCTTGTACTGTGTCAGTGTGCCGTCGAGGCGGCTCATGCGTTGAGTTATCTTTTGCGCTTTGGACTGGTTCTCCCAGAATCCGTCCTGACTGGCTTCCTCTTGCAAGCCGACAAATTCGTTTTCCAGATTTTCTGGATCAAAGATATTCGCGGACTTTCGTCAAGCGCTCCTGAAGTGCTTCGATTTCGCGTTTAAGTTCCGACAACGACAGTGCCATGTCCAAATCCTTTATAGTGCAACGTCAACATTGTACTAAAGGACGCGGTTACGGACCCTTTTGTTGACCGGCTGCTGTAACAGTTTTGTTCGTCGTCAGACCGGGTCGACCAGCGTCGAAAAAGCCTGGCCATTTGCCGTCAAAGGACATCTCCACCAGCAGTTTGCTCATATTCAGTCCATATCCAAGACCGTGCCCGTTGAAAGCGACGGCATAAAAGAGACCGGGTATTTGTTCGTACTCACCGACAAGCGGCAGTCCGTCCGCCGTGATGCCCATGAGACCGGACCAGCGGTAATCAATTGGCACACCGGCTACATCAGGGAAACGGTCTTTCAGGTAAGAGAGCAGCGCATTCTGGACAGGCTTGGTAATCATGTCGGCGTAGCCAAGCTCCTCGTTCAGGAATAATTGTCGGCAGCCGCCTAGAAGCAGGCGGTTGTCGCTCAGTTGCCGGAAATATTCCCATCCATAATTGGCGTAACAGAGTCGGTTTACGATCTGTTTTCGCAACGGCTTTGTGACGAGAGCCTGCCCGCGTGCCGGCTGAATTTTGTCGGTAAACGATTGCATGAGCAGTGGCGTGTAGGCGTTGGTGGCAAGCAGCGCTCTGTCGCATTTTAACGTGCGAGTGGCTGTTTGCACGCTCACGCAACCATCGTATTCGATGCGTACAACGGTCTCGTCTTCGAAGATTCTGGCATTGCTGGCAGAGGAGAGGGCTCGCACGAACTTGACCGGATTGATGCCGACATCGTTGGGGTTGACCATGGCTCCGTAATAATCGCGTTCGAGCGGGTCTTCTTTCAAGAATTCCAGTTCGAAGCCGTCTTCACGCATCAAATCTGCTGATTCAGCCAGTTCTTCCAGTTCTTCAAGCGAACAAGCCAGCAGGTAAGAACCGCATGGATCGTAATCGAAACAGTTGCCGTACTTATCTTTGAACTCTTTGATGAGCCGCTGGTTCTCTTCGGCAAATCGAAAAATGCTTGCTGCTGTCTGGCGCCCATAAAGTTTGACGGCGTTATTGTAATAGCTTTGAATACCACGCAAGACGAAACCGCCATTGCGTCCGGAGCTGCCATGGGCAAGTTTGCCGCTCTCGACCAGTGCCACTTTCAGTTGAGGTCGCTGCGACAAAATGTAAGCACAGCCCGCACCGATTACGCCACCACCGATGATGACTACGTCATAACGCTCTTCCGCCTTAGATTCAACTGTGCCTGGCGCGTCGTCTAACCATACGGGAAGGGTCATGGCTCTCCCTGTTGCGAGGGGTTATTGATAGTTGGTCGGCAGCAATCTGTTGGATGGTTGGACTTGCAGCGTGTTTTTGCTGGCCACGCCTTTGGTTTTGACGACCAGTGGCACAGCCGCCCAGGCATTGGGAAGTTCAGGCATCTGGAACGTAATCGAAGTGGTACTGCATGCGGTGATTGTCGCTGTCACCCCGCCGACAGAGACGACGTTGTCTGCGGCGTTGGGGGCGAACCCTTTGCCGGTTACCGTTACTGCATATCCGGGAGGCGCTCCGTAAAGGTCTGTTGCTGTCAGCTCAGGAGCATTGCCCTTGATTGTAATTTTGAGCGGCTTGGCAGCGATGCCGCCCACTGCCACGTTCAATTTATTTTCTCCCGCAACAGCGTTTTGAGGTACTGTGGCAATCAGTGTCTTGGCGTTGCCGCTTGTGATGGTGGCTAACTTATCGCCGACCCAGACTTGGGAAACACCGGTTTTGTTGGAGAAGTTTCTGCCTGTGATCTTGATCGAGTCGCCGGGCGCAGCGGTATCAGGTGTGACAGCCGTAAGCACGGCTCGTTGTGTGGTCAGTTTCCAGCTGATCGCAGCGGCTGGTACCCCGTAGCCTTGGATCAGCAGCTGGTTGTCTCCGTTAGCACTCAATGTGCCGTCCATCTTCAGTTGTAAGACACCGTTCTTGAAATCTTTTTCTGTTGCCAGTTGTTGACCTGCAAGGAAGAGACGCACCGCTTCGAAGGCCGGGTGATTGGCGTTTCCATTGGTTACAGTCAATGTCAACGGTAGGGTGTCTTGTCCAGACTTGACTCTGATGTAGTCGTAAAACTTCTGCCAGGAAGGCTTGTTACCCGTCCCAGATGCGACACGGGGGCTTGATGAAGTGACCACCACTGAGTCATCCGTCTTGGTTGTTGTGGTCGGAGCAGTGGTAGTGGCTGCGGCGTCAGCGGTCTGGCTGCTTGCCGCTGCGGTCGAGCTTGCTGTCTGCGTTGCACCGCGAGTGCCGGCCGTGCCTTGCGTTGTTGACCAATTTGAAGGTGCGGTGCCTGGTTGCGCCGGTCGGGCACGATTGGCTTGTTGCGGCGCGCTGAATGTGGTTGGCACGGGAGACTTGCTTTCATTTTTGGTTTCCGCGGAGCTTCCCTGGGCTAAGACAGCCAGGTTTGCCAGTGGAATGCTCAGAGCGAGCGCAACCACTGCGGCTAGAGCGGGTTTAGTCATGAAAAGCTCCTCTCAATATCTCGTGCGTTTGTCAGGTCGATGTCATCCAATTATAGATACTCGACGAGTCAAGAGCGCGGCTTGTTTACGCAGATTCCGTTTCTTCGATGTCAAGCAAAACGTCTGACCTTCGACAACATCATAGCGAAGTCCTTAAATTCGTGTTGCAATATCTGTTGAAAGGACGCAGCTGAGAGCATTTCCAGCATTCGGGAAGGAGCTGGTCAGTTGGCAACGGGCCCGGGTCTTCTAAACAACCGTGATCTTGGCTCAAAGAAATTAACGTGGCGAAGGACATATTTGTAAGATATAGCTTTGTAAAAGCGGTTCTTTGAACCCAGCAAAGCGCTTATAATTCCAAAAACCCACGAGGGGTATATTTGAGCGCCATTTTTTTCGGAGCAATTATTCATGGCTGACGTTTTGTGTTTGGGTGAGCTTTTAGTCGACTGGGTCTGTACAACGCTTGGAGCCGAACTGGATCGGGCTCAGTCGTTCACAAAGGCTGCCGGTGGTGCACCAGCGAACACTGCCGTAGGTCTAGCCAGGCAGGGCGTATCGGTGGGTTTTATCGGGCGCTGCTCCGACGACCAGTTCGGTATGTGGCTGCGCTCGGTGCTCGAGGCCGACAACATTGACACTTCAGGTATGAAGTCAGATCCCAACGCTCAAACTCGAATGGCATATGTGGTCACCACGATGACAGGCGATCGCAAGTTAGCGGAATTTTCCCGGGTCGCCTGTGCTGATGCACGTTTAGAACCCGGTGACTTGAAGCCCGATCAGTTCGCCAAAGCCAGTGTTTTGCACTTTGGATCGATCTCTTTGATTGCCAGCCCTGCTGCAGAAGCGACTAAGAAAGCGGTTGAAATGGCCCGCAGTAACAAGCTTTTGATCTCTTACGATCCAAACGTTAGATTGGGATTGTGGCCAAGTCCGGAAGCTTGTAAGTCGAAGATTCTTGAAACTCTGAAGTGGGCCGACATGGTAAAAATCAACGAAGACGAATTGAACTTCTTGACTGGATCTCGTGATTTTACTGCCGCTGAAGAATTGCGCAAGACTCACAATATTCCGCTTCTCATTATCACTCTCGACTCGCGTGGAGCTTACATTTCGACAGCCAAAGGCAATCGAACTGTGCCGGGATTTCAGGTTTCTCTCGTGGAAGCAACCGGCGCCGGTGATGGATTCAATAGTGGCGTTATCGCTGGTTTGATGCCGCACATAAAGAACGCTCCAGATCGCAGAAAAGTTCTGGAAAATATGGAGATTAACGAGCTGTCTGAGATCATCAGACGGGCCAACGCTATCGGCGCGCTTGCTTGCACAAGACCGGGCGCGATTCCGGCGTTGCCTACCAAGCAAGAGATCGATGTTTTCCTGGAAGAAATGTCGGCTCAGGCTTCCTCGTAGAGTTGGCTCGAACTTCCCTCACCTGACGCCACTGTCTGCGGTGTGACGTCGAAACAGATACAGTGAAAGGAGTGCCTATGACTGCTCAAACTTTGCCTCGTCGTTCTGAAGTTCCGGAACACATGACCTGGGATTTGACCACCATTTATCAGAGTAATGATTTATGGGAGTCCGATTTCACAAAAGTCAGTGAGACTCTGCCGAAAATAAAAAGCTTTCAAGGCCGGCTTTCAACATCATCGAAAACGTTGCTTGAAGCTCTGACTTTGATAGATTCTGCTTCTGAGATTCTCGGTCGCCTCTATGTTTACGCAAACATGCGTTCTCATGAGGATCTCGGTGACAGCACTTATCAGGCGCTTGCCGATCGAGTCAGTACATTGATGGCTGAGTTCGCCTCCGCATCATCTTTTACGACGCCTGAAATACTTTCATTGAGCGCGCTGCAACTGAATGACTGGTTGAATGAGACGCCTGAATTACAAGTTTATCGGCACCAATTCGATGAGTTGAATCGCCGTCGTCCCCACGTGCGCAATGCCGAAGTGGAAGCGCTGCTTGCTGATGCCAGCGAAGTTATGGAAAGTTCCGATCGCGTCTATAGTTTGCTCACCAATGCTGACTTTAAGTTGCCAAAAGTGCCCGATGCAGAAGGCAAGGAGGTTCAACTGAGTCAGGGTAACTATGTGGCCCGGTTTCTCGAGAGTCACGATAGGGAGGAGCGCAAGCGGGCTTTCGAAGCCATGTTAGGCACGTACGCCCAGTACAAAAATACAATTTCAGCAACTTATTCCGCCCGCGTCAAAGCAGATATGTTTTACGCTAAAGCTCGCAACTACGAAAATTGCCTACATCAAGCTCTTGAATCCATCAACGTTCCGGTAAGTGTGTATACGACCCTGGTGGCGACAGTCGAGAAAAATCTTCCCAGCTTGCATCGGTATTTGCGCCTGCGTAAGAAAGTGATGGGTTTGCAAGACCTGCATATGTACGACCTTTACGTACCCATGGTAAAGGAAGTCGAGTACAAAATCGCCTTTGAACATGCGCGTGAAAAAGTAATCGACGCGCTTGCACCACTAGGCAAGGACTATGTGGAAGCCCTCAAGCATGGCATGTTATCTCGATGGATCGATGTTGTGGAAACGCACGGAAAGAGATCGGGAGCCTACAGCTGGGGAGCCTTCGGCACCAATCCATTTGTTCTTTTGAATTATCAGGAGAGCATGGATTCTATGTTTACACTGGCGCACGAGATGGGACATTCCATGCACTCGTACTTTACGCGGCAGTCTCAACCATTCCAATATGCCGACTATACGTTATTTGTAGCCGAGGTCGCTTCTACCTGCAATGAGGCGCTTTTGACTGATTACTTGCTCAAGACCACAGATGATAAGGCTTTGCGCATGTATATCATCAACCACGCCCTGGAAGGTTTCCGCACCACACTTTTCAGGCAGACTCTATTTGCCGAATTCGAAATGCAAGCGCACGCTGCAGCAGAATCTGGTCAGTCTTTGACTCCCGAATACTTGTGCTCGATTTTCAAAGCTTTGAACGAGAAATATTACGGCGCAGAGGTTATAGTCGATGATGCCATTGAAATCGAATGGGCTCGCATTCCGCACTTCTATTCCAGTTTTTATGTCTATCAGTACGCCACTGGAATTTCGGCTGCCACCGCGCTGGCTAAGCAAATCGTCAACGAAGGCCAGCCCGCTGTGCTGAGATATCTCGGCTTTCTGTCGAGTGGCTCCTCCGACTACAGTATCGAACTTCTCAAAAAGGCAGGAGTAGATTTATCAACTCCGCAGCCTATTCAAGATGCGCTCGATACCTTTGCCCGTTATGTGGACGAGTTTGACAGCCTGTGCTGACTTTGGTCGCAGCTGTTGTTTTTGTTCGTGCTCTTAGTGGCTCACCGTAGTTGTTGAGCTGGTACCGTTGGGTGTGATTACGGTATTTCTGTTGACGCTTACCGGACGCACTGAGATAACTGGTTTGGTTCTGTGGCGCGTCGTGGTTGTCTTCTGAACCGCCACCGGTGCAGCCTTTTTTGTGGTGGTAGTTGTTGTCGTCTGGGAAGCCGGCACGGATTTTGTTGTACTGGTGTTGGTAGATTCTGTGGTCGTCGTAGTGGCACCGGACGCATCGGTGCTGTCTTGAGCCGGCGCAGGTGTGCCTAGAGCTGCCAACGACACGAGCGTCAACAATACATTTTTCATTTTCCTCTCCTTCAAATTGATATGGATCCAGAGTGTGTTAGTTGTCTTGAACACCCTGTCCAGTCAACTGCTAGGCGGACGTCTGCGCCGGAAAGTTCCTACGGTTAATGGCAATAATCTTTGTTCGTGTTTCGTCTGACTAACCCGTTTTCTACTATTTCATATAAGAAATATGGCAAAAGAAAAAGAGGGAGGAAAAGATCTGGTTGAACCAAGACTCTTTTCCTCCCTGCAATTTCAAAATCAGCCTGCGACGCCTGACATCACTCCGTCATCATGCCGAGGCGCGACTGTCAGTGCTTGTCGCAATCACAATCTTCGTCGTGCTGAGCGACCATTCTCTCGCGCTTGCGCAGAAGGCGAGTGATGGCACGGTCTTCAGCCTCGCGCCAGTCCTTGACGGAGAACGTGTCATGACCGGTGCCGGCGGGAAGCTCGGTGTCATCGAACGACCAGCCCTTCTCGAGCGGCAGGTAGATGAAGTTCGTCTCGGTCAGGCATGCACCATCGGAACGGCGACTGTTGCCAATGAAGGCAGACAGCTCCGGATCGATGTTCAGGTCGATGATTGCTTCGCGCACGCGCTCAGCCTTGTCATCGTTGGGTGTGACGATGATCTCGTCGAAGACAGGGTCGAGCCCGCCCTGACGAATCTTGTACTTCTGAGCCTCACGATTGCCGATGGTGACGGCGATGATGAGGAAGTTGTGATGGGCGCGGCCGAGTACAGAAGCGGCGTTGGCGAAGAGCTTGGGCTGACGGAAGAAGGGCGAGTTGCCGATGTCTTCGCAGATCAGTGCGATTTCGCGGCGACGGCGCACCTTCTTCTCCTTGCAAAGCTTGCCGTAAGCGGCAACCATGGAGTTCGGAAAGCGGTCGCGCTCGAACCCGTGCACATGAGTGTTGCCGAGGTCGGTGTCGCGAAGAGTGGCGATAGCATGCTTCTTGTCGAAACCAAGCATCGCCATCAGGAAACCAAAGCGCTCGATGGCGCTGTCGAAGTAGGGCTGGCACTCGAGGATCGTTCCGTCAACGTCGACGAAGAGCGCAGCCACCTTGCCGTTTCGGGCGCAGAGATTGCGTCCGGGCATGCTGCATTTGCTGGACATAGTGACCTTCCTGTGGACAGACGATTCGCTCAATCCAGTAAGAGCTTCACCGGCTCAGTTGGATCAAGCGAATCAACGTCTGAAGTAGTTTGGAAAAGCGCACGAACCAGGGTGGTTGAAACTCACTCGCGGTCGTGGCGAAAAAAAATAAGCTTCTAGGTGATTAGAAGAAGTCTGGGATTCGGAAACTTGTATATAGAAACAAAAAAAGGATGCCTAAGCTTAAAGCTGTTGGCATGTCAATCGAAACCCGGTTGACAAGCGGCTTCTGGTGTCGTCTGGGCATAACAGACGGCAATTTCGTTGCTTCTGGCGCAGTTGTTCTCTGGTTTTCGGCGTAATGTCACAGCTCATTTGGTTGCGCTAACGCGGTTTCGATGTAGGCTTTCAGGGGACAAGCTGCCTTGCCTGGATGTCATTAGGTACAGTATAATTCGGCGATAATGGTGTTAGTTGACTCGATGTTTATCAAAAGAAATTTCTGCCATATTGTTGCTGCTCTGACATTGGCGATTGGAGCAGTTTCGAACAGCAGCGCCGTGGCAAAAAGTTCGAATGCGCAACCAGATAAGATCGATACTGCCGAAGCTGAAGAGCTGGTAAACAAGCTTGCGCATCAGCCGGAGTTGCTCTGTATTCGCTATTTGCACTATTTTTTTGGTCGACCTGAAGATTCCCCTGCTAATCGATTCAATACGACTAAGCACTACGTGTGGTATCGTCCTAATCGTCGCGGCGTCAAGTATGAACTGGTGCAAGAGGAGGCTCAGCCAGGCATTGTTACTGAATCTACGTTGTTGTTCCACACTGATGATTTGGATCTTGATTTGCAAAAGGTGGAGAGTAAGTTCGGTAAATCACCGCGTAAGTATTTCGACCAGAGCAGCGCTCCCACCGAAGAATATTCTTTTGCACCAAATACGGTGATTAGTTTTACTCAGAAACCAAATACATTTCAGGTCAATCGAATCGCTATCAATTACAAAGGAGACCCGCTGCCGCCGCCAAGTCTGGAAGATATGGGAAGAGCGCAGATGCAGCGCAAAGGACTGGCGATGGATCATCTCAACCATGGCAGATTTCGTGAAGGCATAGGCTGTTTGAGTGAACATCTGGGCGAAAATCCAGAGGACATTGAGGCGCATCTGGCTCTGGCTCAAGCTTTCAGAGCTAATTGCCAAATTAATGAGGCAATCGCTCAGTACCGTTATACGCTCGCCAACTCCGGCAATAATCCGGACGTGCAATCTCAGTGCATTAAGGATCTGCAGGAGATGAAGGTACTGCCTTCTGTCGCTGCTGATACTCAGCTGCAACAACATAATGTCAATCTGAAACAGAAGGGACAGAGGCTGCGCCGAGGTGATCTGGCGTCAAGCAAGAAGATGTCTCAGCAAGGGCAAGACCCATCCAGCGCGCTCAATGTTCAACCGCTCGATCCGAATGCTGGTCGCGCGCCTGGTGGCATGCCGATGGCACCAAATTTCAACGCTAATGGACCAGACCTTGGACCTGCGCCCATGCCTGGAGTGATGAACATGCAAATGCCTGGCAGTTCGATGCCTGGGGCGATGAACACGCAGATGCCCGGCAATTCGATGCCTGGGGCGACGAACACTCAGATGCCCACAGGTCCTTCCGGCAAAGCGCCATCTAACGAACCGTTTTGACTGTACTGCTAAGCTTGTCACCTGTTGGTCGGTCGATTTATTAATCAGCTGGACCGTTATTCGTTATTGTTTGTAGGATGATCTGCCATGGACGAACAGAAAGAGCGATTTTGCCGCGAACTTATTTCGGTTGCCAGAGAAGCAGCACTGAAGACTTATTCTCCATATTCTGATTTCCCTGTTGGCGCAGCGGTGCTTACTGGCGACGGAAGTCTCTACACTGGCTGCAACATAGAAAACCGCAGTTTCAATGTGTCGATTTGTGCAGAACGCACTGCTTTCGCCAAGGCGATTTCGGAAGGCGCGAGACAATTTAAAACGGTTGCCGTTTACAGTCCACGTGGGGGCGATTGCTGGCCCTGTGGGCTTTGTCGCCAATTCATGTCTGAGTTTGGGGACCAGGTCGAAATAATAGTAGAGGCGAAGGACGGAAGTTTAATCTGCCGCAAACTAGCCGAAATATTGCCAGAACACCCACAGGCGCCGGAAAAATCTCTTATAAAAAATGCTTGACATTCCCTCGGGGTAGAGTATATTTGACCTATCTCGACGTATCCCTTCAGATCTCATTCTTACCAATCATGACCGCCCAAAACAAACCGGGAATATTTGATAAGCCGTCAGCCCCACGTGATGGGGTGATGGAGTCGTTCACCAAGGGTGTAAATGCTTTTCCTGAGGCATTCGATGAAGCTCGTGCTGCGACTTTTGGTAGTCGAACTGTCTTCAGAATGGATCAGAAACCGGTTGAAGACCCTAAGTCAAAAACTAGTGATGTCGCACTTGCGGCTACGCTCAACAAAGGTATTGAACAGACGGCCAGCCTTTATCCGAAAGACGAAATTCGCTTGATGGCTGAAAGAAAGGCTGAGGATAAATTATTCGGACAGCAGGCTAAGCCGAAACTAGAACCCTGGCACCCAGACTACAAGGTTGCCTGAGGCTTAGTAGAAGCCTAGAGTTTTATGCTTGAAGAGCACTTTTTCGCGTGCCCATATTGCTGGCAGCAAATTTCGATGCTGCTGGACTTTAGCTCAGGCAGCCAATCTTATGTCGAGGATTGCGAAGTGTGCTGCAATCCGATTTCGATTGCTTATGAATGTGATGATGAAACGCTTACATCTTTTTGTGCAGAACCGCTCCAGTCCTGACGTTCATTGATGACTCTGAAGAATTGAACTATTGACAGGATTCTGACGTATTACTTATTGTGGTTAATACGGAGGAAACTGCGATGCCAGAGCCAGTTGAAGAGTTGATTTCAATGCTCAGATTTGAGCTTAGATCTGGATTTGAGTTGGTTGCCTCACGTATTGACGAAACGAATTCGCGTATTGACGAAACGAATTCGCGCATTGACCAAACGAATGGACGACTAGACCAGACCAATGTGCGACTGGACCAGAGCATTGAGCGACAGGACCAGAGCATTGAGCGACAGGACCAGACCAATGCGCGACTGGACCAGACCAACGCGCGACTGGACCAGACCAACGCGCGATTGGACCAAAGCATTGAGCGAATAGACCAGACCAATGCGCGAATAGATCAGACCAACGCGCGATTGGACCAAAGCATTGAGCGAATAGACCAGACCAATGCGCGAATAGACCAGACCAATGCGCGAATAGATCAGACCAACGGGCGATTGGATCAAAGCATTGAGCGACTGGACCAAACCAATGAGCGTATAGACCTAGCAGTCAATCGCTTGGATGCGACTGTCGAGCTGCTGGGCACGGCGGTTCAGCGATTGGATCGGCTTGAAGCCAATTTTGATAGTTTTTCCCATGAGGTTTGCGGAAAGCTCGATGGCATTGCGGAATTCTTGATAGCTTCCGAGCGTAATTCGACGAGATTGGACGTCCGCATTTTGAAACTTGAAAAAAGAGTTGATGATATTGAGCGCGGGCAGAACCGCTCCGCCTAATTGCGACGGTCTTGTTGATTCACCGGAGCTTCTCCATTTTGTGTAGCGTCCAGGTCGTGTCGAGCCGATAGTTTTTCGATTAGTGGTTCTAGTTGCTGGGCAACGAAAGCATGACCCCTGGATGAGAAGTGGTACTCCAGGAAGTATGAATGGAAATCAGCATCGAAAAATGGTCGGGTCAGATCGAGAAATGCAAAGTTTTGACGATGAGCCAGGAGCTCGAATAAACTTTGCTGCCGTTGTAAGTCAGGATCCTGAACAACGTTAGGAAAGATAATCAAGGCGAACTTGCCACCGTCTGCGGTGATTTCCTTGTTTATTCTGGTGAGCAGGGCTTCGGTAACATTGTCCGGGTTTTGTTTGGCATAAGGTACTGTCCATGTCGATGGTCTGTCATTCTTCACAAACGCGTTGGTTAGATTGGTTAACCAGCCCATCCACTTCCTGTAATTGTGTTCGTTGATGCTCAACACTAAACCCGTCGCCGAGATAACTCCGTAAATGCGACTGTTCTCTTTCAGGTAGTCCCAGAAAGGATGAGGTTTTAGCTTGCTGCTGCAGGCTTCAAGCACGCTTGGATCCATCTGTAACTGATTGTTTGCGTCGAGGTAAAAGTACGGTCTTGGTTGAGAAAGCACCGTTGGTCCCGGCGTAAAAATGTTTTCGACTGAATCGCCTCTGTTGTAGAGCAAGAGAACGATGTCGGGGTGGTATTGGCGCACGTCGCGCTCGTACTGCAACAGCTGCTGTCCTGTCGAGTAGCCCGAACAGGCGAAATTTATAACTTCGTACTTTTGTCCGCCCTCGTTCAAGAGCCTCTCTACGACTTTGCCGTAGGTTTCGTTGAGAGGAACTTGCATGCCTTCGGTCGATGAATCACCAAGCAATGCGATCCTTCTCACGCCAGGTGATTTGCTTATCTGGTGCTCGCTGTCGCGCAATCCTGATGAGCTGAGTTTGTCGTGCGAATAGCCTTCCATGCGCCATGTGACAAGTTTGCCCGGAATGTGCTTCGAGCCGAGCTGTTTGTCGGGTTGGAGAAATTCTTGTTCCCCGATTCCTGCAAATTTGAAAAATGTTTCTAAAACAAGAACCGCCAGAATTAACAAGATGATGAACTCGCCAGTGCGGAGAAGCCATCGTTTCTTGGCTTTTGGAGCGCCTGGAGGCAGTGTGATGTCCTGCGTTTCTGATTCTGTCTTTACTTGCTGTGGTGTCATAAGTGGTGTCATCAGAATTGGAAGTATATAAAGGGAGCAACTTGCATGGGTGCAAATCCCAAAATTACAATTGCGATGCTTAAATAGGCAACTGTTTGAGCTGGAGCCGAGTTTAGCCACCAGTGCAGGACGGCGGCGGCATATTTATTGCTGCTCTTTTCAAAGAAGGCTTTGATTAGAAGGAAGCACCAGTAAAGCGAAAGTGCCAGGGGTAAGCATGATGAGAGGAAGCTGTCGACGACTATGCCGGATGCTGCTGGAATGTACATCTTCTGCGCTATGGCGAATGCTTGAGGCAGTCCATCGGCTCTAAATAGAATTCCAGCCTGGAACAGAAAGAAGATTGTGAAAGCTATGCCGGCGCAGTGCCAGATGGGCGTTGGGCGCAACTTGGTCAGCGCAGGAATTTTGGAAACCAGATCGTGCCACTCTTTCGATAGCACCAGTCCCATGCCGTGAAACGCCCCCCAGATCACGTAGTGCCAGGCTGCACCGTGCCATAATCCACCCAGCACCATCGTAATGAATACGTTTCTTCGCACTTTCCATGCGCTTCCACGAGAACCGCCTAGTGGGATGAAAAGGTAGTCACGTAGCCATGTGGAGAGAGACATGTGCCAGCGTCTCCAGAAGTCAGTCAAGTTGGCCGCCAGAAACGGTAAGTTGAAATTCTCTGGAACCTTGTAGCCAAAGAGAAGCGCGGAGCCTCTTCCTATATCTGTGTAACCGGCGAAGTCGAAAAAGATTTGAAACGTAAATCCAGCAACGGCGATCCATGCATCCAGCATGCCAAGTTTGTCGATGTGACTGAAACCCGCATTCACAACGGCTCCCAGATTGTCTCCCAGTACAATTTTTTTGAAGAGTCCCTGAAAGATGAGGAATAATCCGTCGTAGAAATTTTGAAATTTGAAGACGATTTTTTCATCGAGCTGGTGGATAAAATCCTGAAAACGCTTGATTGGTCCTGCGATTTGCGAAGGAAAGAAGGCTGCAAAAAGAGCGAAGTCGCGAATGTTTTTTACTGGTTTGTGGCCGCGATAGATATCTGTAATGTAATGAATGAATTCAAAAGTGAAAAATGAAATGCCGAGCGGCAAAATGATCTTCAAAGCAGGGCTCTGGAGAGTGGCAGCCTGAGCGCCTGCTGTGTGAGTGATCCAATTGACGGATTGCACCACTGAATCGACCAGAAAATTTGCGTACTTAAAGAAGCAAAGGCATCCGAGGTTGAAAACCAGACCCGCCGTCAAAAGAGATTTTCCTTTTTCACGGTGTTTGTCGATGGCAATGCCGATTGCGTAATTGACCAGTGTGAGAGCCAATATCAGCAAGCCGTAAGCCGGCATCCAGTTCATGTAGAAAATGTAGCTTGCCACCAAAAGTAGTGTGCGGCGGAATTTTTCCGGCAGCACCCAGTAAAGCAAGACAACGATCGGCAGAAAAACTAGATATGTAAAGCTGTTGAACAGCATCGCAATTACCCGCTACGCCCGAGAAATCAAGGGTTGAGCGATGATAGCATGCTCTGCACTTGCAAACCTTTTCTGGGTCACATATTAGCTGCGTCTTCTAATTGCAGTCAGGTGCAGACTAGTTCTTGAGCGGAAGGACATTCAACTGTTTGATGCCGCATCCAGCTGCCGCGTCCATAACAGCAACGACATACTTTTGCAAAGCGTCGCCTTCAGACTGAAGATTGAGAGGAATATCGGTTTGCCCTGCGGTGGTTTGTTCGGCCTTGATCGCTGCTGCGACACCGGTTGTATCGGGCGGATTGACGGGTTTTCCGTTCAGCATGATCTGACCGCTGGCTGTTACTGTTACGTCTATTTTCGGTCCCTTGCTGGGTGGGCTGGGTGAGCCACCACGCTTGGGCGGTTCAACTTTCAAAACAGTGGTGTTTACCAGTGGTGCAATCAAGATCATGATTACGAGCAGCACCAGAAACACGTCGGTGAGCGGAGTGACATTGATTTCGGTAAATACTTCGCCGGCGCGACCGCCAATTGCCATCTCTCATCAACCTCTGCTTGTAACTGGATGTAAGTTTAACGCCTTCCAGGCTATCTGAGCCACCTGAAAAACCCTGATGTTAAGGCTGTCCGCTTGACAAGCTTTTCTGCAGAGACGACCTCGCAGGTCGTCGGTGGCTACGTCAGCCGCGCTAACTTCTTATCTCATTACTTTTTCGGATCATGACTGGTAATTAAAGACATGCTTTAAGTCTTTAAGTCAGGCGTGCCGCGCGAAGAAGAAATTATAGAGCCTCTAGATCCTCGCTGCACAGGTTTCTCCAGCAACTTATCATTCGTTCTCAGGATGTTGCCTTTGTCAAGAGTCTTGCTCTAGGGTCAGGGTCTCATCCCGTTTTCTTGTTCTACCCGGCTTAACAGCAAACCAAGTAGTCCCTGCCTAGCACGACACCGTCACCTGCGCATTCATCAAGCGTGTGTGTGTTGCCGTCTGTCAGTCACATCGATGCGCACTCCGGTCGCTCGGTGCTTGGAGCAATGTTAGCCATTTTGTTTTCAATCCGACGCAGGCGGTTCGCTTTGATGAGGTGCGTTCCGTGCTCGTGTCACAAACGAAAGTGAAATTATGAAAATCGTACAACCGCTCCAGATCCTGGGCGCTCCCGAATCGACCGGCCGCGAAATCCCTTCCCCCAGCGGTGAGGGCACTGGCCGCATCTACGCCGACGGCAGCGTGCTGTGCCTGACTACCGGCAAGTGGTACGCGCCCGAAGCCGCTGACACCGAGCTCATCGCCATGCGCCGCGAGTTCGACCGTGTCAACGGCATCACCGTTTCCGACCGCATGGGGATCAGCACTCCGCTGCCCCACCGCTTCTAACCATCCGCACCCTCGCAGAGAGCTGAAGAACTAGCTATCGCTCAGGCGACAGTTCTCCAACACACCGCCCGTGGTGCCCTAGACGAGGACGCGCATCGTTGCGCCCTCCAGGGGTAACTATCATGAAAAAGTCCACCAAGCTCATGGCCGGCTTCGCTCTGGCTGACCTTGTTCTCTGGATTGCCCTCTCACCTCGTTTCGCCACCAGGCTGTATCACTCCAAGCTCTTCAAGAGCAACGGTGTGCGCGGCTCGATGGACCTGGTTCGCCAGTACGACGAGGTGGAAACTTCGCCCATCGACTTCCAGGCGAAGGACGGCACTCCTCTTCGAGGCTGGTTATACAAGCATCCGACCAGCAAGAAGGTTTTCATTTACAACCAGGGTCGCAGCAGTGACCTGGGTAAGGCGCTGAACTACGCGAAGGTGATGTTGGCGGCTGGTGCTTCGGTTTTCTCTTACGAGTACCGCGGCTTCGGCGACACGCCAGGAGAGCCTTCCGTGGTCGGTATATGCGAAGACGGTCTGACCGCGTATGACTACGTGGTCGAGCAGCTCGGCTATGAACCAGAGGACATCATCATCTACGGTGAGTCGCTCGGTGCCGGGGTTGCTGCCTACGTTTCTGAACGCCGCAAGGCTGCCGGACTCGTACTCCAGTCTGGCTTCGCATCGCTCGAGCGCATCGGCAAAGACATGTTCGCTGCGCTCAGGGTCTACCCGAGTTGGCTGTTCCCTCGTCCGAAGCTGGATAACGCCAGGGCGGTGACCAAAAATCACCCGCCCCTGCTGGTTATCCACGGGGTTCACGATGAAGTCATCCCCGTCCATCACTCGCGCCTCATCTTCGACGGCGCCAGTGGCTCCAAGCAACTGGTTCATCTGCCCAACTCCGGTCACACCGACCTGGTCGAGGCTGATGGTCCGGCGTTCGTAGGTGCGCTCCAGAACTTCCTGACCGCGCTTGCGTAGTTTCTCAAGCCCGGCTGCCCGGTGTCGAATCGGGCAGCCTGAGGCGCTTTGCGTCTCGTTTCCGCGCATTGTCCAACTCAGACAAGACGCATTTTTCCTCCAACAACACTAGAAAACCAGGCTCAGACCTGGAATAGGAGAAGCTTATGAATCAACTTCTGAATTACGTTCGAAACGCGCATCCGCGGCTGTTCCGAGCCATCTTTCCGCTGCTCGTCAGCGTCTACGGCGACCGTGCCTTCCGTCTGCTCGCGAAGTTCATCACGCATGACCACTGGGATTGCGACAACAACGCCGAGACGGTGCTCGCTCTGCTCTTCCTGCGCGGCAAGTTCGATGTTCTTCCCAAGGACGTCGTCAAGCACCTGCGCGCCGTCGAGGTGGATCGGTCTCTCACCGGCGACGCGTTGATGCGGGCTGTCTGTCTGAACCCCAACTTCCAGGTGGCACTGGCTCGGTATCGGCGGTTCATCGTCCAGGAGCCTGGCAAGGTCAACCTGGGCGATTACGTCAAGATCATCGCCGACAACAACGTCGCAGTCATGCAGACGGAAGAGGAGCTGCGGCTTTTCACCCGTCAGCGCATCGCCCGTGCCGTCGCCGAGAACGTCCAGGGCATGGTGTGGCGCGGCGCCCCGCTCTACCACACTGCCGAAGGACTGAGTGGTGACGACGTCGTGCGCGTCATCGCCGAGGAGTGCGACAGGGCACCCTTCCCGATGGTGCTCGAGCTGTGCGCTCTCCGTCACGAGGCGCGCGTCCCTGTCTTGCACGACCGGGCGGAGAAGGTGGCTGACCTCTGCATCCGTTTCACGGACAGCGTCGGCTACATGGACTTCGCTGCCGACGAGACCTCTTTCCATTCCCGGGAAGACTATCGCTGGTATCTCATCGACGCCGTTCGTGCCTGGACCGTACGTCTGGCCCTGGGGCGTCCGCTCGTCATCGACACGCACATGGGCGAGACCGTGGCGGTCGGCGACTCGGACCGGCAGATGCTCGACCAGGTCGAGGCGCTTCTTCAGAAGCTCGCCCGCAACATGGCTGGGCTCGCTCGTCGGGCTGATGGCGATGTCGGCCTGGTGGAAGGACTCGAGACCATCTTCGGCAGCTTCAGCGAGGCGGAGAAGCCCCGTTTCGAAGCGGCTGAAGTCGAGGTGCGTCGTCTCATCGCTTCGCGCGGTTTCACGGCGGACCTGAAGGGCGGGAAGGCGATGTTCTTCTCGGTCTTCCTCGGTCACGGCATCAATGACCTGGTCAGCGATCGCCCGCGTTCCATCTGCGTCAGCTCCAACCTGTATCTGCTGCCCGAAATCGGCTCGGTGGACAATCACAGCATCGGTCAGCTCTTCGCCGAGGGCAAGCCGATCACACTCGGTCCTGATGGTCTCGACCCGCTCGGCATCGTCGATGCCAGCCAGGACTACGCTCTGCTCTGGCACAGCAAGCATGCGTTCCGTCTGCCCGACTTCAAGCGCATCGCTTTCACTGCCGTGAACACGTTCAATGCGTCGCCCGAGAAGGTGGCCAGAGCTCGTGCTGCGGCGGTGAAGTTCTACGGTGAGGAGTAATCGCTGTTTGCTGTAAACCGGTATCGGCTGCCGTTCTGGTAAACCGATATCGGCGCGCAGCGGAGAGCAACGGTTGAAAGACCGTGAGGAAGGTAGGTGGGCTTCGGCCCTCCTGCTTTTCTCAAACCCCCTATATACTATAGCGTATCGTATAAGGTCATGATTTTTTCCAACATTTGTCGTGACTGAAGCGCCACGGTTACCACTTCCTAGGACGGACGTCAAAATGCCACCATTCCAGGAGGAGCGGTGGCATTCTCAATCGGCAAGAGGCAGGTGTTAAAACTTGGGAGCGCCCTCATTCAGGTCAATTGGCTTGGCCGGTGGCTTCGGAGGTGTCTCGTCTTGCAACGGCACGGGTCCCTCGAATGTCGGGGGTGGCGGTGCGCTGCCTTTCGCTGGACCATCTCCCGACCCAAGCTTCGGCACTTCCAGACCCTTCGGCTTGGGGGGCTCGAGGTTCTCTACAGGACGTCCATTTTGTTCGAGTAATCTTCCTCTTTCCGCTGATTGAGCACGACCGACCATCAACTTCTGGAGTGCATCGTAGTCGTAGACGAAGCTCATGAAGCCTAGATGTCCGGCTTGCCAGCCTTTTTCCGTGATGCTGGCTCCTCTCAGTGTGGCACCAAATCCGTTGGTTTTTAGAGGCGCTGTTGCCATGCCCTTGACTCTTCCAAAGAGACTGGCTTCTTTCGCGTAGAAATTCAGTGGCAGAGAACCGACCGGCATGCCACCAAAGATCAGAGCGCCATTGCCCAGTAAAAAGCCCCTGGTCAACGTGTTATTTTCAAGGCTCTGATAGTTGGCTCGCATCAATGACTCCGCATAGGAGTACTTTTGACCTGTAGCTGGATTGATGTCTCTGTCGAGTGAACGAACAGACTCGAGGGCAAACAGACCACCGCTAGCTGAAGCCCAATTGCCGTACATGCTGCGCACGGCGAGTTGACCTGTACTGGCGGTAGCAAGGTCTAATTTCGTGAACGGGTTGACGACGTTTTTGATACCGCCCATGGTGTTTTGACCGAGTCTGGTCAAAAATGGGGTCGATGCTGCGGCGGTTCCTTCTGCTGTTGCCTCGGCTAGCGGTGCCAGCGGTGCCAGATGTCGTGCCAGGGTGGCAGACTGGGCCGCGTTCAGTCCGAGCTTGCAATTGGCGAAGACTGCTGCATCTACAGTTCGGCCTGTCGCGACGACCAGGTCTTTGTTTTTGGCCATCCATTCGACTGTTTCTTTTGGAAGACGAATGTTGGCTCTGGCATAAAATTCGCTCAGCTGCTCGACTTTGAGAATTTTTCCGCTGCCTGCTGCAGCGCCTTCTGCGACTTTGCCGTGCGTTTCCACTACACGCAGGAGCGCACCTTCCTCGGTGGCACCACGGAAGAGGAATCTGTTGACTGCGCCGCGAGTAGCATAGATGCCGCCTATCCCCGCAACACCTGCGGTGGCGTGAATGAGACTCGTACTGAAGTCTTCAGTTTCGCCAGTGGCCTGGTGATGCAATAGCGCACGGGTGCCGACTGCACTGCCAAAGGCAGTGGTGCCGATGGCGACTTTGCCACCCAGTGAAAGTGTTCTTTGTGTTGCTAGAGCGGCTCCTTCCGCCGTTATTGCCGCCTTTTCAGCTGTCAGGGCAAATTTGAAGATAGGTCTTCTCAAGGCCAGTGATGCTAGATAAGATGCGACGGTCACGGCCACAACACCGGCGGTGGCATCAATTATGCCGTTAGACCAGTATGTGTCCCATTGTTTCTTATCTTCCTTCAATTTCTCCGAGGCGAATTGAGAGAAGTCTTTCGCCATGGATAGCAATTGCGGGTCTGCTTTTGGATTTTTGGTCAAGTCGATATTGTAGAGGCGCAACTCAGCAGCCCGGGTGTCGTTGATCATCATGATCGCTTGATCTGGCTTGAAGATTCCCGGTGTTTCCGGATCGCGTCCGCTCATGTAAAAGCATGCAGCAGTCTTGCGACTGGAAATCGGCATGTAGAGCAAACCATCATCTTTTGAACTTGTCGAACCGGCGATTTGTTCAAACATGACACCGAGATCTGCTTGATTCATGCGCTTGATGTTCGGGTTGCGCATGTCAACGGAGAGCTGTTCGAGTTCATCGCGGAAAAGCTGCAGCGGCAATTGATCGGACAGCTTGATGCGCTCGAGATACATCTTTTGAGCAGAATCGAACTGTTTGTATTCCGTCAGCAATTGTGCATATTGCGCGCGCAGTTGGATGCCAATCGTCGCTCTGGCAAAGGTGTTGTTCAGAAGAGCGTGTATCTCTTCTCTTTCAGGCACGGTCAGGGCCTGACCGTTGTCTTTCTTGCCTGATTTCAACCACGAGACTAGCTTCGTTGCATCAGCCGTGTCTTTCTCGGTGTAGAGCGAATCGGCTATTCTAATGCCGTCTTCGAACTGTTTCTTTGTTGCAGCTGTCATGCCCTCTGTGCGCAACATTTGCTTGGCTTGATTGATAACCTGTTCCGGCCTGTAGCCCTGATTCTCATCACTGACACCAGCAATGGTTTCTCTGTTTGTTTTCGAGGTTTCACGCGGAGGGTCACTGCGCAGGAGTAGAGCGTCCGCAGCGATCGGCAATTGATTTGCGTTGAAGCCAATTTTTTGCGCCAGAGCTTCTACTTCTTTGTTGCTAAAAAACGCCTTTTGATAGGTCGCTGGAATGGCGGCCATCCCCTCGACAAATTTTGTCGCGGCAGTGCTCATGTCGCCTGCTTGTTCTGCGCACAGTGCAGTGAAGAAGCGCGACATGAATCTGCCTTTGGTGGCAGCGACCATCTCTTGCTCGTCCTTCAAGGTCTGGTTGAATTTGACCAGAAACTCCTTGCTGGTCAAACTTTCAAATTGGTCGTTGAGTGAGACAAATCTCGGTGCAGTTTGAGTGAGATATTGGCGCAGAGCTGCGCGCTCGGAGTCTGGCAACGCAGGGTCCTGGAATTTTCTCGCCGCCTCCAGAACGGGCGCCGTCATCTTCTCCTTCTCTTCGATTATTGCTCGTCCGAATTCCTGTGCTTTGGCTATTTTTTCTGGAGTCAATTGTGCGTTCAATTCCGCCGAGAGTTTTTCCAGCGCCGGAATTTTTTTCATTGTGGTTTCGAATTCGGCATCTGCTTTTGAAATAGCCTTTTCGAAATCTGGCTTCATTTGACTGAATACGGTGGACGGATTACCACCACGCGCAATTGCTTCTTTAAACTTATCCAGCTGGAAGAAAATTTGTTCTTCGGCACTTCCGTTTGGATTGAGAACCGGTTGTTTAGTATCTTTCAGTGGATGTACTGTGTCGGTCGGCGTTGATGCGGTGAGGCCAAAACGCTCTGCGGTTTTTTGCCAGTAAGCATTTTGGGCCGCGTCACGACTGTTGTTCAGAGCCATTGCCTCTGCCATCATCGTTTTTGCTTCTTCAATTCTTCCAGCTTTCTCCAGAGCCAGAGCAAAGGTAAATCTGGTCACGGCGGCTTGATTGAATTCTGCCTGGTTGTCTTTATTCTGGAATTGCTTTTCAATTGCAGTTTGCAGTTGCGCGTTGTTGAAAATAAGCTGCAGTAATTGCGGTCCCATAATTTGATCGCGCTGTTGCAAAAGCTGTTTGAATTCAGGATTCAAAGCAATAAGTTGGGCCTGAGCATTAGCGCGTTCCTGCGCAGTGCCGACTCGGTCAATCTGGCTAAACAATTGTGCTGCGGCCATCTGTTGCTCTTTTGGCATGCGTTCCATGAGTGCCACAGCAGATTGGTCAAGCGCCGCGATCGCGTTTACGATTTGTGGGTTGGCAGTGGCGAATGTAGCGATTGCCTTCAGGGCTTCGTGTTGTTTCTGAATGTACGGTTGGATGCGTGGAGACATGCCAGAGTCAGCGTTGTCGATAGTCTGCAGGAATTGTTGGAAAACCTCGGGACTCATAGCCTTGGCGTTTACAACTTTGGCGAAGAGCAGAGCTGCCACTTCGATAGGCGTGTGATTTTGTGCGTCCAGCTTCGAGAATCTACCCGCCGTCATGTCACCAGGAGTGGTGGCGATGGGGGCCTCATAGGTGGGTCCGCCGGGTTGGCGCTGCAGGGGCTGTACGTCGTATGGCGCCGCATAGGTCGGTTGTTGAGGAGCCGGCTGTCCGGGACGTGGCGGTACAAATTGTTGCTGAGGAGCAAATGTCTGTGGTTGCTGAGGAGCAAACGTCTGTGGTTGCTGAGGAGCAAATGTCTGTGGTTGCTGAGGAGCAAACGTCTGTGGGGCAAGGCCAGGCTGTGCCGGTTTAGCTGGCTGACCGGGTTTATAGAGAGCAAGTTGCATGTCCTCCGGTATCGTAGGTTGCGGAAAACCTGACGGAAGCTCGTCACTTGGCTTTGCCGTGCGTACACGCTTTGAATTTTCCCCGTCTTCGAAGGCTTCCTTTAAGTGCCTTTTGAAATTTAGATCCGAATTCATTTCAGGATCAAGTTCTTGTGCACGGACGAGCAATTTTGCACCGTTGAATTGATCGCCGTGTCGAATCAGTACCAGTGCATAGTTAGCCAGGCTAAAGCCGCGGCTTCGCTCCAGGACGTGCAAGTCGGCATCTCGCTGAAGCAGTTCTTTACGTTCTTGAGGAGAAAGATCTGCATCCTTCAATGCTTCTTTAATGTTGCGTCTTTCACGAGCGACTGCTACTTGATCTACCGTCTCGGCACTGCGAATGGCAGTTGAATAGGCGCGTGTCGCGGCTGCCATGTCACCGCCGGCAACGTAGTTGCTCGCTTTCTCCAAATTGCTGATTATGTCGTCGAGCTTTTTCATCAGCTCTGGCGTCGACATTGCCTTCCGGTCTTGCGGCGTGAAGACTTCACTGCGCAGCCGGTCTTCAGGATCCGACTGTATATCGGCAGCGACCGGCTGAGTAGTTGTGCGTTCGGTTAAGCTGACTCGGCTTGGATTGCCCATTAGAATCGTCCTCTTTTGTTGATTAGTTGTTTTGCCAAATTGACGAGGCGTGATCAATTTGGTGATCTACAGCGTGACGGAAGTCTGCGTACGTCAGGCTTCGTTCGCTCAGAGCGAGCCGGGTTCTATGCAAATCGCAGTGCTCGAAAGCTGATGCTGAGGGTGATTCGAGTTGTGCTACGAATTTGCCGAAGTCGCGAATTGATTTGTGATCAGGCCGATTTTCTACCTCCGGCAGTTGAATTCTGCTGCTCTGTGCAGCATCAGTTTGATTGGGAGCGAAATTATGCAATGTGTCATTTTGTTGTTGCCCGTGAGCTGAAGGCGCGATGCAAGTTGCCATAGCCGAGATCAAGTTTGTTGCCTGGAATTGAAAATAGGATGACACTTAATTTCTCCTGCTCAATGCACCACTGTAGTGCTGCGCAAGAATGCTCTTGAGCAGCCGTCTCAGACGTTTGGTCGTAGTTTTTTTTTCTGCTGAACTTTTGGTTCGTGTGTTGATACTAGATTTGAATTGTTGCCGAAAAATGTCTGGTCATCTTCTGGCTTAACACTCTGCATTTTTTATACAACTAAAGGGTATAGTAATAAAGCTGTTTTTTAGTCGTAACAGAGACGGCCTGCCGATCCGCATTTGTTTGTGTGCCATACGAGAAGGAGAAGTGCCCTCCAGGCACTTCTCCTTCTCGCAAGGTGTCAGCTCAGCTGGTCGGGAACGAGGTCCTCACCTGCTGGTCCTGCCGGTGCGCCTTGCTGAAGTGAGCCCTCCAGCGCTTCCACTGCAAGCCCGGTCGGTACAGCCCGAGCTGCCAGCGCTCGCGGAAGCTGAAGACGATCGACAGCTCGCGCCAGGCGCAGGCCGGGTCGTCGCTCGTGTGCACGGCGTTGTCCCTGATCGTCACCCCGAGCGCGTGTTGAATCGTGCCGGGCTTAGCCTTGGCAGGGTCGGCGTAACCCGCCATCGAGGTGATCAGGGCGCAGCCGTCCTCGCGAACGAGAATCAGCGCCTGCACCGGGCCCGAGACCATGAACTCGACGATCAGGTCGAACCATTCCTGGTCGCGCCACATGTGGTAGTGCTCTTTCACCTGCTCCCTGGTCAGCTGCACTCGCTTGCTCGCCACGAAGCTGAAGCCCGCCTCGTGGTAGAACTTCACCACATCTGCGATCTGTCCACGGCGAACCGCTCCCGGCTTGACGTACGAGAACGCCAGCTCTTTCATCGTGTTTCCTCTTCTCTTTCGTCTTCTCTTGTCTGTCTTGACCTGGTTACGCGCTGCGCCGCCACCAGGCTCTCATGCCCAGTGTGTAACGCTCGCGGATCTGAAAGAAACGCCGCAGCTCGATTTCGCCTTCTCCCGGCGATGACGTGTGCACTGCGTTGTCGGTGATGCTGACGCCGTAGAGTCGCCTCCAGGTGCCGGGCTCAGCCTCGATGGGCACGGTTGTTCCGGCCAGCTCCTCGAGCCTCTGCGCGTCGCCCAGGGCGGCGATCGCAACCGATGGTCCCGAGGTCATGTGGTCCAGCAATCCGTCGAACCACGCTTCTCGTTGCCACCGCCAGTAGTGCGAGGTGACCTGGCGGCGCGTCAGAGTGAGGTGCTTGAGAGCCAGCAGCTGGAAGCCTTCTTGTTCGAGGCGGCTGATGATATCGCCAACGTGCCCGCGCCTGACGCCGCCGGGTTTGACGATGATGAAGCAGTATTCGTTCATTTGATGGTCATCTTTTCTCTCGTCTCCTTGCTGCACATTAGTCCAGGAAGTATTCACACTGCGTTCATGCCGTTTCTTGGCATAATCGTTCAATGTCACTTCCAAGACAAACCGCTGCGTGGGTTTACTGCATAGGCAGTTCTATCGAGTCGCAGGTCGCGGTCAGAACCGGGTCGCCCAATCCCAGCTGCCTGGCATGTTCCGACAGCCACCTGGGTTCGTCGCAGTCGACGCCCGGCGGCTTGATCACGGTGCCTGCGCTTGGCATGGTCAGCCACCTGCGGTAGCAGTCGAGAGCCTTCCGTGCGATTACTGCCGCATCGAAGTGCTGCCTGATCGCATCACGACCAGCCTGGCCCAGCTGCGTCAGATGCTCCTGGTTCGACAGCAAGCGCAGCACTTCGTCTGCCCAGGTGTCGAGGTTGTCATTGACCACCACTCCGGGAGCGCCTTCGATGTAACCGTTGGTGGCTTCCGTGGTGGCAAGCACCGGCAGTCCGGCGGCCTGGTAATCGAGCAGCTTCTTCTTCTGTCCACTGCCCACGAGAAGCGGTGCCACAGCCAGTGCGATGTTGGCCGTCACAGTGTTGAGGTCGCGCACCAGTCCGGTGAATTCGACACCCTCTGCCTGACAGTTGATCAGCTCGTCTGGCCCTCGTCCGACGATGAGCGCCGAGATCTCGTGCCCACGTCGTCGCAGGTCGCCGATCAGCTCGACCAGGAACCAGGCCGCCTGAGTGTTCGGGTGGTAGAAGAGATTTCCGATCATGAGCAGTTGCTTCGACTCGGGGCGAGCCCCCCAGGCGTTGCGTTCGGCGAAATTGATTCCGATTGGAGCGATCAACAGCCGCTTCTCGTCCACTCCGTAACGCCGCATCGTCTGCGCCTCGCGCTCGGTGAGCACGGTGACGAAATCAGCGCTGAGGGCGGCACTGCGTTGCCAGTCCGCCTGTGTGGAGACGATGTCGTCGTCATGACCGGCGTCTCTTGCCAGTTGCGCTTCATCGTCGTGTGCCTCGTAGATGAGGCGGGCGCCTGCTTGCTCTGCCCAGTGCCTGCCGTTCAGCGCCACCACTTGCGGGTCGGCGATGATGATCAAGTCCGGGTTCAACTTGCGCAGAGCTGGAACGAGATTCTGAGCCGGTCCGTAGAGCAGGTCCGGATTCACCAGCACGCCCTCGAAGTGCCACTGCTTAGCTGCGCTGACCGTCATACCGCGGTCGCCCAGAACAAACGAGACATTGGCTCCGGCTGCCCTCAGGGATTCTGCCAGTGTCACCATGCGCGCCGGAAGTCCAGCTGTGGCTACACCTGTTGAGAGGTTGGGTGTGTCGAGGATGATGCAGACGCGAATCCTCGAGCCCGTCGACTCTTCCACATTTTGCCTTTCGATGTCGTCGTGCTATTGCTTTTGCTTTGATATAGGATGGCTGGTGCGTGCCATTCAGATGGGAGAGTGTGCTACTGCTGGGCGGCGTTGCCGCAGCACTTCCTGGTCGCCCACAGCTTGTCGCGCGCTTCCACCGAGAAGAGCCAGTTCAGGTGCTTCCAGAGGTGGCGCACCGTCTCGTCTTCCGTCTGCAGGTCGCGCAGCGACCACTCGAACTCCGGCATCTCGTCGCGGTAGAGCTCGTACTTGCGCTGATAGCCGGAGACCGCAGCGTGCTCGACGTTGGCGATGCGATCGCAGAGCTTGACGATGACGGCGCCGTAGACCATGCGGATCTTGCGGTAGGCCTGGAACTTGCGCTCGGCGCGTGTGTCTGCATCGCCGTCGGTGCAGGCCCAGATCAGAGCCACCTCGTACGGGTTGAATCCCGCCTTGAGCAGGTCTTCGATCGTCTTGTCGGTGTCTTCCAGCATGTCGTGCCCCCAGCACGCCGTCAGGATGGCCAGGTTGCGAACACCGAATCGGCGCGCGACGGCAGCAGTCTCGGCCAGGTGCACGGAGTAGGGGTGGTAGCCGTCCATGCCACCGTCATCGGTGGCGGTGTTGCCGTACTTCTGGTCGCCATGTGCGTTGGCGCAGTACTCTTGCTTGGCTTGCAGGTTCACGTTGGTCGCCTTTCTACGACGTGACCGGTCAGGTTGATTGATTCTCGTGTCGAGCATACCCGCTGAAAGTGTGATCGGCCCGGTTTCGAGAGATGTCTCAGTCGACTCGCGCTCTGGCGAGTGAAATCTGCGAAAACGTTGGGCGAGGGCTCGTAGGGGTGAGGAGTCTCTCGGAACGAAAGGGCTAACGGGCAAGTTGCATTTTCACTATGCGGGCCGATTTGATGAGCAAACAATGAGAAGTAAACGATTGAAACTGCTATTTCCAAAAAGTTTGGGTGCGCTAGGTGTTAATGGACTGGCCGGCATGCTGCAAAATTGGAAAAACCGGCCGCAGAGTTTCTCTAAACGGTGCAGTTGACTGAGCTGCGTCAACGATTGCTTGACCGGGATCTGTCGCCAGCAGGTGCTTTTATCGAAATAACCTTCCCAGTCTGATCGAGCTTTGAATGACGAGGGAATTCTTGTATTCCTCTAACAAATCTCAAAAATAATTCAAAAGTACTTGAAAGACCCGGATGTATTGTCAGTCTTGCCATAGAGGGCTCAGATAATTGCGAAAATCTGATTATTGGCAAGCAAAAACGAAAACAATAGTACAAACATGTGGGCTGAAGCCGCGCAACACTTTTCATTAAGGAGAACTCCAAATGGTGGGAATCTTCAACGATCTGGAGAGCTACGGACACGAACAGGTCGTTTTCTTCCATGATAAGGAATCTGGATTGAAAGCTATCATCGGAATCCACAGCACTGTTCTTGGACCAGCCCTGGGCGGCTGTCGTATGTGGAATTACGCTGACGAAGCTGCTGCATTACGCGATGTTCTTCGTCTGTCGCGCGGTATGACCTACAAGGCTGCAGTTGCCGGTCTCAACCTGGGTGGCGGCAAGGCTGTGATCATCGGCGATGCGAGAACACAGAAGACTGATGAAATGATGGCTGCATTCGGCAGAGCAGTTGAGTCTGTGGGCGGACGCTACATCACGGCTGAAGATGTAGGCATGAGCGTCAAAGACATTGATTTGATTCGCAATTTCACTAAGCATGCAGTAGGCGGCAGCAATGAAGGCGGCAGCGGCGATCCATCTGTCATGACCGCGTTTGGTGTCTTCCAGGGCATGAAAGCTGCTCTCAAACATGTCGGATTGGGCGGCGGCAGTCTGGAAGGGCTGAAGGTTGCTGTTCAAGGTGTAGGAAACGTCGGCTATCACCTCTGCAGCTATCTCTCTGCTGCTGGTGCCAAGCTCATCATCACAGACATTTATCCGAAATCTGTAGAGCGCATAGTGCAGGAATTTGGCGCAGAAGTTGTTTCGCCAGATGAAATCTACAGTGTCGAATGCGATGTTTTCGCTCCATGCGCTCTCGGTGCCATTCTCAACAATCGCACCATTCCTCAATTGAAGTGCAAAATCGTTGCCGGTTCTGCTAACAACCAGTTAGAGACCGACTCTGATGGAGCCGCATTGCAGGCAAAGGGCATCGTCTATGCTCCTGATTACGCCATCAACGCCGGCGGTTTGATTAATGTCGCCGCAGAACTGGATGGATATAATCCTGAGCTGGTCAATCAGAAAGTCTCCAAGATCTATCAAACGATCGAAGACATTCTCAATCGCGCATCCTCAGAAGGTATCCTGCCACATCAGGCTGCAGATAAATTGGCCGAACAAAGACTGGACGAGGTACGCAAATCAGCCAATGCCCCCAAGTCTTTTCAAAACCCAAGCAGCCGAAACGTCGGTCAAACAAAAAGCCTCGTGATCGCTAAGTAGGCAGTTGTTCTAAGGAATCTCGATTGTCGTTCAACACTGTCTACAGCGATTTAGAATGTCCTTTCTGTAAAGTGAAAGTGACTTCTGGTGTTGGTTTTCAGGTCGGTGCGATCGAGAACAAGAACTACAAAATTGGCGACAAGCTCAATTGGGACGGCAGTAAATGCCGTCCCTCTGTGCGTCCGGCTGACGGCAACATCAAAAGTATCGGTTACTTCAACTGCGACAATATCCGTTGCTCAACCTGGCAAGACTGCTATCCGCAAATACAACAAGCACTTGTTACAGTCGAAAACGACATCATTACTGACGTTTGCGTTTTTCATGAACGACGTGAAGGTCAAAACTTTGACATCATAGAACCGAACGGTCTATCCTAATCGCCTCTTTTGGAGCGATTACCATGCCTATTCAACCACGTGAGTTCTTGATGATTCCCGGCCCGACACCTGTGCCGGATGCTGTGCTGGAGTCGGTGGCGCGCCACCCGATCGGACACCGCACCCCGGAATTTTCCAAGGTCGTGCAGGATGTCATTCAAGATTTGAAGTGGTTGGGAAAGACTGAAAATGACGTCTTTGTCCTTACCGCCTCTGGCACTGGTGGCATGGAAGCGGCTGTCTCCAACACGATAAGCCCTGGAGACAGAGTTCTCAGTCTGATCTGCGGTGTATTCGGCGAGCGCTGGGCGAAAGTTGCGGAAGCATTCGGTGCTGAAGTGGAGCGTATGACAGTCGAGCCCGGCAAAGCAATCGATCCCAAAGCAGTGGAAGCGAAGTTGGCTTCTGCTCAGCCCAAGTTCAAGGCCGTGACGATAACTCATAACGAAACATCTACCGGCGTCATAAACGATCTGCAGGCTCTTGCTGCTGCTGCCAAAAAACATTCTGCGCTTTCGGTAGTCGATGCCGTCACCAGTTTCGGAGCGGTTGATTTACCGATTGATGCCTGGGATGTTGACGTGGTTGTCACAGGCAGCCAGAAAGCTTTGATGCTGCCTCCCGGTCTGGGCATCATCTTCTTTGGCAAACGCGCCTGGGAAGCCAAGGCGAATTGTCAGAGCAAAAGTTTCTACTTCGATTTGAAGAAGTACAAAAAATCGCTCGACGCGAATACAACGCCGTACACGCCTAATGTTTCGCTCTTCTGCGGCTTGGCAACGGCTTTGAAGATGATGCGCGAGGAAGGCACAGAGTCCATCTTTGCTCGTCACATGCGTCTGAAACAATCATTGCGAGCTGGTTTGCAGGCGATGGGGCTGGAGCTCGTAGTTGACGAAGAGGCGGCCTCTCCTACCATTACCTCAATCAAACCGCCGGCAGACCTGACTGTCGATGCGATTCGCAAAAAGCTGAAAGAGCGTTACAAGATACTCGTCGCTGATGGACAGGAAGAGCTGAAAGGCAAAATTTTTCGCATCGGACACATGGGCTACGTTTTCGAGCGCGATGTTTTGATGACACTGGCATCACTGGAAGCAACTTTGATCGAACTGGGTCACAAAGTGGAGCCCGGCAAAGCAGTACGTTCGGCTTCAGATTTGCTGGCTGCCAGAAAGTAGTTTCTGCTATCGATCTCTCTGCGCATCGACTTTTCGTGGGACAATCCCCACGGTGGAGGCGCACGCAATGTTGCAGTTTCAATAAGAGGAACTTAAACTATTTGAAATAAATAGGCACAGTGCTGCTTTTAGTGGTATCAAAGAGGTCTAAGTTGGAACGTTTGGGAGTCAGACCATGAAGCGGTCATTAACCCCGAGATCCCTTGCAATTGTCGCAGTAAGCGTTGGACTGTCGTTTGCAACATTCTTGCAGCCAGCTCACGCTCAGTATTATTTCAACAATCTGCCGTACGCTCTCAGTTCGTCTTTGATTTATCCGATCGGGCGAATGTTTCTCGGTGGCGGCACCAGCATCTACAACATCGCCAACCCCTACTACTTGACGAATCGGCTGGTTAACGGCGGCATCAATTCGAGCGGATTTTTCCGGGCACCAGGTTATGGACCGATGCCAATGGGAGTAGCTGGTTACACCGACGAAGAGCCCTTGAATTCGCCTCGCCAGCGCAATCGACCGTTCAGGTACGGTCAGTGGGGCGTCGACCAGACGGCATACGCAGGCGGTTACATTGCTCCTAATCCAAATGCGGTCGTGCCGCAAGCAGTGGGTCAACCCGGCGCGCCCGGTATGCCTGCCATCATTCCTCCTCAGCAAGCCAATCAGATGCCACCGACTGCGCCGCAGCGTGGCAAGAAAAAGCACTCGAAAAATCAGCAGGTGGCTCAGTATGCACCACAGGCGGTAGCAAGTGCAGCTGCTCCTCAGCTGCCAGCAAGTTCTCCGGCTCCGCTTGCCCAGGGTTTTGTCACTATGGTGAATACCAAATACGACGGCGATATATCGAAAGCTCTGTTCAGCCCAGAAGGCAGGTCGTGGGCCCACACGGTTGGGCTTGTTGATAATAACGACATCTTTAGCGCTGATTTAAGTCAGGAACGCGTTTTAGTGATTGGCAAGATCTTCAAAGATCCGGGACTGGACCCTGTCAGCAAACTGGATGCAGTCAAGATATTGCTGCGCACCTCGCCTGCTTCCAGCTCAGCAGTTGCAGCGCCTGCGATAGTGCCCGGCGCGCCTCAGACTGCAGCAGCACCAGGCACGAGCAACTGAAGCAATCTGGTTTGAAGCGAATGTTGCGCTTTCCCCATGCTCGTTATCGAGTGTGACGAAGCTGTGTTGTCATGCAGATTTCGGCTCGGCCGGTTCGGTATATTTAGGCTCCCCGGATGTCATAAAGGAGTGCTCATGAATACTGAGTCTTTTACGCAAGAATTGAACGCGCGAATCGCAAAGTACGATTTGCTCAGCCATCCCTTTTATAAATCTTGGAGCATGGGTGCACTCAAGAAAGATGAGATTAGAGAGTACGCCTGCGATTACTATCATCATGTAGCCGAATTTCCCAACTATCTCGATACGCTGCAAAAGCGCTTGCCTGAAGGGGAATTGCGTAATGTAGTTCTTGAAAATAAGGGTGACGAAGAAGGTGTTCAGTCTCGTGACGGACGTTCTCATGCTGAAATCTGGCTTGATTTTGCTCAGGGAATGGGCGCCAGTGCCGAAGATATCGTAGATCATGAGCCGATTGAAGAAATTGAACAACTGATAGCCACCTTCAAAGATGTTGTTGCAAACGGCTCCACCGCTGAAGCACTGGCTGCCCTCTATGCCTACGAATCACAAGTGCCGCGCGTGGCCACTGAAAAAGAGCGCGGTCTGAAAGATCACTATGGTGCTGATGATAAGACCAGCTACTACTTTACTTTGCACAAATCGTTCGATGTTTTGCACGCGAGAACATGGCTCGAACAGATTGCCCGTGAAGTTGGCACCGACGAGGCTGTGCAGCAAGCGGCTCTAAATGCTGCTGAAAGAGCTGCAAAATCGCTCTGGAACGCTCTTGATGGCGTTGAGCGCGAGCGCCTCTCGATCGCAAACAGCGGCACAAGCGTTTGTTGCCACTAGATAGATGAGGGCAGATGCTAGGCTTGAAACCCGTCGATAGTGATCTGTCGAGACGCCTGCATCGCGGCGCTCTGCGTGTGCGAGATTTCTCTCACTCGTGGGGATCTCGCACCCTGATTATGGGAATTGTTAACGTCACCCCGGACTCCTTCTCTGGAGACGGGGTGCTTAACTGTGCGGATGCAGTGGCTAAAGCCTCTCTGCAGGCTGATTCTGGCGCCGACATCATCGATATTGGTGGGCAGTCCACACGCCCGGGGCATGAACCGGTGTCAATAGACGAAGAGTTGAAGCGTGTTTTGCCTGTACTTTCTCAGTTCAGGCAGCAGATGCCCGCCGCTCTTGTTTCTCTCGACACCACTAAACCAGAAGTTCTGCAGCAGGCTCTGGAGGTGGATTTACTTAATTCCATCTGGGGAATCAGCGATCAGCTGCTTGCCATAGCTGTCGAGCGTGCACTGCCTGTGGTGGTAATGCACAATAAGGAGCGTCCGCAATACTCTTCCAGTGTAGTTGATGAAGTCTTGCGTTATCTGGATAATCAGGCGAGAAAGGCAGTTAGAGCCGGTCTCAAGCACGAGCATGTTATTCTCGACCCGGGCATCGGATTCGGTAAGACGGCAGAGCACAATTTGCAAGTTTTGAACCAGTTGCATCGCTTGACTGCGCTGGGCTTTCCTACCCTGATAGGCACATCCCGCAAGTCATTTTTAGGTAAATTGACCGGCAAAAATGTGGACCAACGCCTGGCTGGTTCGCTTGCTACGGTATCGCTGGCGGTGGCGGCAGGAATAGATATTGTGCGTGTTCATGATGTCGCGCAAACCAAAGAAGCTCTAGCTGTCAGTGACGCCATAATTCGCCAGACACGCCCGTCTGGCTGGGAGAGCTGATGTCTGAAACGGTGGACCGATCTTTGCCTGTAGATGTTATTCGCATTGATAAGATTGTCGCTCGCGGAAAACATGGCGTGACGGCGGCCGAGCGCGAGCAAGAATTGCCGCTGGAGCTTTCCGTGGAACTGCTCGTTGATCTCTCTAGAGCGGCTCAGACAGACAACATTGACGACACGATCAATTATTCGACTTTGAATCAAGCGATCGTGTCGGTTGTGCAAACCAGATCCCGGCACCTGATTGAAAAGTTGGCAGAAGACGTACTGGAAGTGATTTTTCAGGACCAGCGTGTCAGGCAGGCGACTGTTCGTATCGCCAAGCCTGAAAGATTGAACGGAGCTACTCCCAGCGTTACGCTGGTACGCAGGAACGAATAAGCATGGTCTATGCATATATTGGTCTCGGGTCTAACCTGGGAGATACGGCTCAGAACTTGCGCAATGCTCTGCGCGAAGTAGAGGCTTTTGGTCAGGTTTATGCCAAGTCGCGCCTCTATCATTCCAAGCCGTGGGGGGTCACCGATCAGCCGGACTTTTGTAATGCAGTTATTCAGCTTGAAACGTCACTTTCGCCTCAGGAATTGTTGAAAGGCTTGAAGGACCTGGAGAAGCGCATGGGGCGTGAGGAATCGCGGCGCTGGGGCCCTCGCTTAATAGACCTGGACATTCTCACTTATGGTGAAGAAGTAGTGAGAGATGAAAATTTGACTGTGCCGCATCTGCACATGAACGAGCGAGCGTTTGTCTTGATGCCGCTTTGTGATATCGACCATAACTACAAGGACGCCCTTATGGCGCTTCCGGTTGAATCAAGAGAGGAAGTGCAGTTGACCGGTCTGACCTGGTAGATAGGACCGTCAGGCGTCTTTCAAGGCTAAAGATTGACACCGAAAAGCCAGCGAAAGAACTGCCAGGTTCTGCTTTTGTTCAGCTTTTCCAGTAACTCGTGCGTCTCTTTCAATTCTTCTTCGTATTCTTGGATTGATTCAAGCAGAGCGTGGTTCTCTCTTTCGATTAAGATAGCTTTGGCCGCTCTGGCTCTGAACTCACCCAGCACCTTCAGTTGCTCTTGCATGCTGTCTACCTGAGACTCCAGGTAGCCGATGCGGTACATCGCACCTTCCAGCCTGACGGCGGCAAAATCCAGACTCTCCAGCACGTCACCTACATGTTTGGCTGTAGTATCGGCGCGGGTCTGCGTTGATAAGCCGGTTGATTGAACGGTTGTGGTTAACTCTGTCGAGGGCGGTCTCACCTCGGCTGGTGGCTTCGCATCTGGTGTCATATCGATCACGCCGGTATTGTTGAACAATGCGTCAATGGCCGATGTGGTCGTTTCAGTAGGTGCAATGTCCATCGCTAGATCCTTCCGTTCTCGGTACTAATCCGGGTCCCAGAAGATTATGAGCCTATCGACGATTGCTGTCTAGTACCGTATCCGGTGGGCACTAGATATGGTGTAGCTTGTAGTGGTAATGATGGATATATTGTAGTGGTACCACCGGTGCTGGCAAAATATTGCTCATCTCAGTTCTTTTTCTCAGTCGTGCTGCTCCTATTCTCGCCGCCGGCAGTTTTGCTGCCGGTTGCTTCGTTTTCAGGACGAATTGCTTTGGACAGGGCGTTGGCCGCGTCTGCGATTGCTTTGCCTAAGTCCTGGTCGCGATTAGTCTCAAAGTTGTTGAGACTATCGTTTTTAACTGTATCTGACATAAAACCAGCCTCTATTGTGAGTCAAGGTTTCTTTCTGTCAGTTGTTGTTGGTAAGTGTGCGGAGGAACGTTGTTGCCAATTCTTCCGCCTTACCATGGTCGCCTCTGGAGCCTGAATTGTGTGCTAGTACGGGCTATAAAAGCGGTTAGGAAAACATGTATCTTTCCAGGGTTGGGTCTGTCACTTTGCAAGCTTCGCTAGGACATATTTTCTAATAAGCCTATAAAAGAGAGCTTCTAGCATTTTTATATACCGTTCTGTGCTGGCTTTTCGAGCGCCATTAGCGCTAGGGTTAATCATTCCTTCAGTTTCGTTTTTTTCGCCGATATTTAAACCCTAACCCTTTCACCGCCAACCAAAACCTTAACCGGCTGCCACCTAGTGGGCTGCGAGTCGTTTAACGCTTTGGCTGGTCAACTTGAACATCCGTACGCCAGAGGCAGTGTTGCAACGCTGAACCGCTGGTAGTTAGGAGCATCCATGCACGATCACAGCGATTCAGTCACGCCCATTGTTGTTGTCCTCGGTGGAGGCATGAGCAACGATGGCCGCGGCGGACCAGCAACAATTTTACGAGCCCGCAAGGCCGTCAAGTTGGCGAAAGCCAACCCCACCTGGACCTTCATTCTCTCGGGAGATGGACGTGTTGACCCTGCCTCGTCAGACTTGACCGAGGCTCAGTTCATGGCGCGCATCCTCGTTGAGGCTGGAGTTGACGGTTCTCGACTGCTGCTCGAAGACGAGTCTCGCGACACCATCGGCAATGCTGTTCTGGTGGCGGCTCGTTATCTCAGGCACCTGCAGCCGCGGACCCTGTACGTCGTCACCTCGCCCTTCCACTCGACTCGCGCCCTGCTGCTCTTCCGCGGCGTGCTCGGTCCTGCCTGGGACGTGCAGGTGGCAGCATCATCTCCGGCGCGCGGCGATGCAACGCGTCGAGCCAACGAGCCTGGTGGCATCGACTGGACAAGGCGCTTCTTCGCCGGCATCACGCCTGGCGACCTCAAGGCTTGCATCCGCAAGCTGATCGCTGACCGTCCTGGCTATGCCACCAGCCGCACACTGCAATTTGACGACAACCCCGATGGCAGTGATACCACGCTCGGTACCGCTGCCTGATCGCACAGCGCCGAAGGAGGCCTATGTCATGCAAACTTCAAACCGCTCAGGCGGATTCTTTCTGATTGGCGGCAAGTCCAAGACTTGTTTCGCCGTTTTTCTGAAACTGGCTGGCGGTTCTGACGCGAAGATCGTCGTCATTCCCCACGCCAGCAGCGTTCCGTCCGAAGCCGCTGCCGACGTGGTCGAGCAGTTCGCTTTGCTCGGTGCGCGCAATGTCACCGTGCTCGAGCCGCCGACACTGTTTCGAGCACGCGTTGCTTCTTTCCTCTGGAAGCTGGGTGCTCGCTGGCTGAGTCGGTTCGTCTCAGACACGGTCATTCCCAGCGGGACTGACGCCGTGTATATCTCCGGTGGCGATCAGGACCAGCTCGTTGAGAAGCTCGGTGCCGGTGGCATCGCCACTCTCCGTGCATTCAGTCGCGCCGGTGGGTTGGTCTCGGGTACCTCGGCTGGCGCGGCCTGCATGGGGAACTACATGATCACAGGAGGCATGTCAGACGGAGCAATCCGTGCCGGCTCGCTCCGAACCGGGCGCGGACTGGGGCTGACTGGGCGCATTCTTTTCGACACGCACATGAAGCGCAACCGCTTCAACCGCCCCATCGTCGCACTGGCCACTCTCGACATGGACGCTGCTTTCGGCCTTGATGAAGACACCGGCGTCCACATCACGAACGGAACGGCCAGTGTGCACGGTGTCGGCAAGGTCTGGTACTACCGGCGCGGCGCCGATTTCGGCGTCGATTTCTCGGCTGGTTCCGCGCACGGTGTGAACGTCGAAGTTCTCACCGCAGGTGGTGTCATTGCCATCTGACCAGCTGGTCATTCGGTGCGATTGTAAACCGTTGCTCGGCTTGCAATCGCATTCTATCCACCGCCTGCTCACAGCGGGCGGCTTTGTCTGCTAGCAGACACAAGGACTGATTCTTATGACGACAACAACGAATCCCGCAGCGATGGAAGAAACTCCGTTGGTGCGGGCACAGCGAAAGCTTTACGAAATTTCCGGCGGCAGCAAAAACAGCAACAACGTTCGCGCCGCCCGGTTGACCACTGCCGACCGCATCGCTTTCTTCAACAGCTCCGAGTTTCGCGAGTGGGTTGCCTCTGAAAAGGCTGCCGGTCGTGAAATCTTCTGGCTCAAGGATGTCGACAAGACGCAGGCTGCGGGCGACATCTTCACGTTTTTCTTCAAGTGGCGAGCTGACAACAACAAGTTCACAGCGGCGCAGTTGAAGGTGATCGAGAAGTTCCTGCTGCGTCGGCCCCACGCCCTCGCCCGCGGGCTGATTCGACTGATTCGCGGTCTGGCGCGCATTCCCAATCGCCTGGGATTGACCACGGCTGCTCCTCGTTTTGCCAACTCTACTCCTCACCACGTCGTGGAATCTTGGCAGAGCAAGGAGCAGGGCGGCGACGGCATAAGCCTTCTGGACTTCTGGTCCGGGGCTTACTGGCCGTCGCAGGTCGGTCTGACCGAGGCCGAAAAGGTTGCTCAGGTGCAGGAATTTGCGCACCACTACGCAGCCAAAGTTTTCCCCGGCGTGCCCGAGGAAAACCGTCTGCTGGAGTCGCTCGGCGTGCATGTCGTGATCGTCTCCAACGGCGACCAGGACCTGGCTCGAGCTGTGGCTGGGGTGCTCGGCGTCAATCCGCTCAACGTGGTGGGTTCTCACCTCACCTACGGTGCGGACGGGCGCGCCACCGGCGTCAATCACAGCTACGATGTCACCGATGAGACGTGGTTGAACCGCCCTCAGCCAGGTAAGCCCATCAGCTTCCACTACTGGATGCACATCAACCGTGGTCGCTTCGGCTGGGATCACATCGACGAGGACAAGATCGTCATCGCCGGGCGTGATGGCGATTCCGCTGCCAATGATGGTGGCATGATGATCATGCTGCCTATCCCGGCTGCCCTCGGCAACTTCATGGTCGACGTGCCTGGAGAGCCGGCTCGCATCGAGAAGTTCTACAAGCTGGCGGCCAAATATGGGTGGACGAAGGGCAAGTTCTTCACCCTGGTTCAGGCGCCGTCGCGTACCGGTCACTTCCCCGACTGATACCGCATTTGATGCGTCTGGCTTGCCGTCTTGCATTTGAAAACTAGTCGGGATGCTCCTGGTGTCTGGCGGGAAACCGCTCGATGCCGGGAGCTCTCGACTATGTTTTTTCTTTTCTTTTTGCTAACTAGATACTGTAGTACTCAATGTTTATCCCATGAATGCTGCCAGTCTGCATTCGGCTGTAGTTCTTTGATCGTGCCGATCCGCAGTTAATTTGAGGCTGCTAGTAGTTCTTCTAGCGCGTCGCACAGACTGGTTAGTTCTTCGTGCAAGTAACCATCGGTTGCTTCAGCGATTGGCAGATATTCAGTGCGAGTTTCGACAAGATAGCGCTGTTGAAAAACAAGGTCATTACAGGTTAAACATTCACGCATGTTATCCAGTCTGTCAGCCAGTTTTACAAGACGCGTCGGCACCGCTGCTTGAGCGATTCTCTCGTGATAAGTTTTGAGTTGCGCCTCACGTGGAATTTTTTTGTCGGGTGCTGGTTTTGTCAAAACCGAGACCATGAGTGCGATTATGCGTCCAAATTTGCGCTCGAGATCGCTTGTCGTGACTCGACCGTTGCTATCCTCCACCACATCATGCAAGATCGCAGCACAAATCGCTTCTGTGTCTTTCAGACCCAGCTCTTCGAACAAAATCAAAGCAACCCGCATGGGGTGTACGATGTAAGGCTCACGCAGATCTGGATCTTGTTTGGAAGGTTTGCGAAACTGTCCTTCGTGAATGGTTTCGGCAAGTGCTAAAGCTCGCGTCAGCAACACGCGTTTTGGATGCTGCAGGTCATCGACTCGCAGCATCAATCGGTGTCGGAGTTCTCCGCGTAAGCCGGTCATTTGCATCTCTTTGAAAGTTTCTAACAAGATTATACGCAGTCTCTCACTGGTATTGGACAGTGAAATTTTGTCGGCTTCTATCTGTCATCTCTGTTGAGTTTGAGGCTGAGTTCAGGGTTGGATACAGAGCTGTTCTATTTTCGCCAGGTGCGCCTGGAAAGTTGTTTCTCAAGGCATGCTGAAACAAGCTGCGCTAACTCTGAAGTCAGGTGCTTGCGAGAGCCGAAACAGGCTTCGTCCTGCTGGTTGTCAATTGGCTTGGCGAAGCGGCTCTGGTTAGAGCCGCTGATGTGCCGCTTCTCAGGCTCTTTCTTGTGTCGGCAGTTTGAATTTGCTGCGCCGGATCCCCTTTGAAACCCTGTTGGTGAGCAGGCTAGCGCGCGCTAACAATCATGAACTTCCTTCAACGTCATTGTTTTGGCCTTATTGAGAGCGTTAGTTTTAGGGCGTCTTTGATTTTTAACTTTCAGCAAATTTTTTTCACACACAACCGCCCTTCCGATTTTGCAGTCTGACTTGAACGCTACGACGCGCTTCGTATGTGTTCGCTTAGATGTTTGCAAACGATTCAGGGCGCAATGCTAGCTTCGCTCTGTGCGCGAGCTCGCTGTCTAACTTCGTTCGGATGCTGTTCTACGGTGTCCAGTTCAGTGAGGTCAATCATGAACGAGAATCACAAGTGTCCAGCTGTTCGGGTCGGGATGTTTCCCAAAGACACGAACGCGACTGGCACGAATATCTTCGGCGGAGTCATTCTCAGCCACATGGATATAGCCGGTGCAATCGCTGCCCGCGAGGTCACCGAGCACCGTGTTTTCACCGTCAGTTTCGACAAGGTTGTCTTCAAGCAGCCGGTCCACATTGGCGATGTGCTTACTTGCTGGTCTGAGGTGACGAAGATCGGTCGCACTTCTATCACGACCAGAATCGCCGTCGAAGCGCAGCGTCGCGGCGTCTTCATTCCCGTCACCGAAGGTGAGGCGGTGTACGTTGCGGTCGATGATGACGGGCATCCCGTGCCGGTCAACAGTCCGCTCACGTCTGCTGAACCATGTAAGTGCGGCGCGGTCTGCCATCACGACAGCGGTCGCTCTGTGACACCGAAAGCGGTGCGCAAGAAGGTGGCGGAATTCACTCTCGACTCGCCCAAGTGCCCCGCTGTTCGTATCGGCATGTTCCCGAAGGATACAAGTGTGGCCGGCACAAACATCTTCGCCGGTGTCATCCTCAGCCACATGGACACCGCCGGAGTGATTGCCACGCGCGACGTCACCACCAACCGGGTCGTCACCATCAGTTTCGACAAGGTTGTCTTCAAGCAGCCGGTTCATGTGGGAGATGTGCTCACCTGCTGGTCTGAAGTGACCAGGGTGGGACGCACCTCCATCACCACCCGCATCGTCGTCGCCGCTCAGCGCAAGGGCGTCTTCATCCCGGTCACCGAGGGTGAAGCGGTCTACGTCTCCGTAGACCCTGACGGTAAGCCGACTCCGGTTAGACCGGAAGGGACGACGACTGCGGTCGTCAGCTCCTCCAGTTGTGGTCCTACTTGCAGCTCATCTGACTCTGCTTCCGGCAAAGGCAAGAAGAAAAACAAGAAGCGGAAGACCAGCAAGAGCAAAAAGAAGTCCAAGAAGAAGGGCGACAGGTGACACCACATCCGGTGTGCACTCTGAGCGCCCTCCTCCCCTAATTTCGAGAAGGACCAGCCTATGGCCGAATATCTTGTTCTGGTGCGTCACGGCGAAACGTTGCCCAACGTCCTTGTGGAAAAACAGGCTGATGGACTGTTCTACGAGGTGTCAGGCTCCGATGAAACCGTGACGCTTACCGACCTTGGTGTGCAGCAAATCGTGAAAGTTGGGAAGTGGCTCGCCCGACTGTTTACGAAAGACAATCCACTGGGTCGCATCATTGTCTCGGGGTACAGGCGCACTCGTCAGTCAGGTGAACACCTGGCGCAGGAGCTGCCTTACCCTGTTCTTTTGGCTGAAGATCGACGCTTCGACAAGAGGAGCTATGGCGACTTCTGGAACATCACCTATCGTGGTGTACAGGAGTTGCACCCTGAAGAGTATGCTCGTTTTCTGGCGGAGGGACCGTTAGACTATGCCCCTCCCGGTGGCGAGAACTACCCGCAGCTGTTCGCTCGTGTCTCTGACGGGCTTAGCGATATTTCGAAGCTGCCCGGCAACAAGTTGATCGTCTGCCACCTCGTCGTCTTTCTGGCTATCCAGCGCGAGTTGGAGGGGCATGCAGACGACCATGTGCACGCCAGTTATGAGGCGAGCGCGTTGCCCAATGCTCACACTCGTGTCTATAAGCGCGAGAGCCCGGAGCAGCCCTGGCAGCCGGTTGACGTTGTAGCTTGCGACTGATCAGGTGGAGGAGTCACTGTGTACATGCGGTTCAAGCCGCACGTACATAGTGACTTCTTCGCCTTTTTGCACTTTTTGGGGCTGGCCTTATTTCGGCCGCTTTTTGTGCTTTAAGGGCTGGCCTTATTTCGGCGGCTTTTTGTGCTTTAAGGGCTGGCCTTATTTCGGCCGCTTTTTGTGCTTTAAGGGCTGGCCTTATTTCGGCCGCTTTTTGTGCTTTAAGGGCTGGCCTTATTTCGGCGGCTTTTGTGCTTTAAGGGCTGGCCTTATTTCGGCGGCTTTTTGTGCTTTAAGGGCTGGCCTTATTTCAGCGGCTTTTTGCACTTTAAGCGGTTGGCCTTATTTCGGCTACTTTTCGCACTTTAACGGGGGAACAGGGATTCTTAGCTCTGGCAGCTTCGGTCATGAGAGCAAACGTGCGGTGTCGCGTTCCATTTTGGGGGTAGAACAGTGTGAGGGCGAACTCTGTATCATCGAGAGAATATGGCCGAACTACAGTTGGTAATTAGTTACAAGCCTTTGGTGCTGCGACCGTTTTATTCGGTGGCTTATCTCGCCAAATGGCTTTTCATCATAATCATCCCAACGTTGTGGCTGTCAGCTTTGCTTGCTTTTCTTCTCGTACCAGCGCTGCATAACTCACTCTATAGTCAAATCGGGCTTTGCGTCATTTTTCTTGGAATAGCTTATGCAATGTTTGCTACCCTGGTTGGTCTAATTTTGTGGCCCTTTTACGACCATCAGATAAAGTTGTCCAAAGAAGGCATAGTGCTGCCATTCTCGACGGCCAGCACGCGGGGCAGGAAAGCGGGTTATGTCTGGTCTGAATTCAACTCGGCTTCAGTTGCTCAGAGTGCGGACTCGTGTAAGTTGCTACTCGGATCAGCTGATGGCAAAAAGCTTGTTTTAGACACTAAGGCGTTTGAGAAGTCTGAGTTGGAACAACTGTTGCTCGGCATTGAGCTATGGGGCACAAGCATCATGCGCACCCCTGAGTTCATGGATTATCAAAGTAGTCTGCAAAACGAGATGAAAGGATTGGACGTAAACTACACGCGCATGTGGGAGGAAGAGCTGAGCAGGAGGTTCAAGGCTACATCGTTTCTGCCTCTGGAGCCGAAGCAAGCGCTTCAGAGTGGTCGACTGACAGTTCAGAAGCAACTGGCATTTGGCGGGCTGAGCGCTATTTATCTTGTTCAACGTAACGAAAATGAATTGTTTGTTCTCAAGGAAGCGGTCGTCCCTGCTGATGCTGACCCGGAAATGCGACGGTTGGCTGAAAAGCATTTGTCGCGTGAGGCTAAAATTCTGGCTTCGGTTTCGCATCCGAACATCGCCAGAGTTGTTGATTATTTTGTCGAGGAGGGACGCAATTATTTGTTGCTTGAATACGTCAATGGTCAAGATTTACGCCAGTTCGTTCGACAAAATGGATTGCAGCCGCCCTCAAAGGTAATCGACTGGGCGTTACAGTTGGCGGATTCATTGCGGTATTTGCATGGGCAAGATCCGCCTGTTGTGCATCGGGATGTTAGTCCCGACAACATAGTCTTGAATAACAATGGGTCCTTGATTCTCATTGATTTTGGCGCTTCTAACGAGTTCATTGGCACCGCTACCGGTACCTTGATTGGCAAGCAGGCTTATATGGCACCAGAGCAATTACGTGGTAAAGCCACCACCAGCAGTGATGTTTATGCGTTTGGTGCCTGCCTTTTCTTCCTCTTGACGGGGCGGGATCCGATGCCGCTTTCCGCCTGCCATCCCAGAACTGTGGTGCCTGACCTGCCCGAAGATTTGGACGAGTTGATCGCGGCAATGACAGAGCCCGAGCAAAGCGATCGAATCAGTGATTTCTCGCAAGTAATTGTTCGTTTGCAATCTCTAAGTTCTTCGCTTACTGTCGCGCGTGAGGCATAGACTTGGACAAACGGATTGATGAGCTTGAAGAGATCAATTTGAAAGTAGTTGATGACGTCGATGGTGCGGTCAGCGTGCCTGATTCTGCAACTCCCGACGCCGCTGAACTCGACGTCACCGTGCCTTCACCTGTCCCTGATCTTCAGGCGAATTTGCAGAACATCTCCGAAGGAACTGATCCGACGGGAGGCGGGGAAGGGCTCGAGAGTAAGAGCAGGTCTGCTCGCTTTTCAAAAACGACAATTCGGAAAACGTTTCTGGTTGTGGTTCTAGGGGCTCTTGCCGTATGCGCAAATAATGGGCTTAAGTCCTTCTGGAGTTCCCCGATTAGCTCGCAGTCAATTGTATTCTTAGGACCATCGATATTTTCTGCCTGGTGTGGAGAACTCGATTCAGCCAATGCTTTGCAGGCTTTGCCAACCATGGCAGTTGAAGTCAGTTCCACCGGAGCCGCTTTGCCGCCACAGCGTCGAGCTGCTGTGGTAGCCAGTTTGGAGCGTTTTGTAGGAAGTGCGCCGGTTGAGAAGCGCCTCATGTCTACTCTCGTAGATGCAGTTATGCTGGCGGTAAACGGAAAATCAGATCGGGCAGCAGTGCTCCTTCGAGAGCTAGACTCGAACAGCCCGCTTGTTAGCGGATTTCACGCTGCGGTGCAGACGATGATCGGTCAGTATCCCGCCGCCCTGGAAACCTGTGATCGCGGGATTCGCGTGCTTGAAACCAGTAGTGGTTCATTTGCGCCGTCCACCTACGATGCACTTTGGTCTGTCAAAGCGGAAATCTTGATTGCAATGGGGCGGCCTGAAGATGCTCTCAGGGTTCTCGAGTTGCCTGGATTCCCAGAGAAATACAAGGAAGATGCGCTTAAGCGTGACAACATTCTTGAGGCTAAAGCAGCAGCCTATTTGCGTTCCAATCAACCTGATCAGGCAATTAAAGTTGCCTGTCAAATGCGTCAATTGAATCACATGATTCTTTCAACCGCTTATCTCATGGAAGGCGATATCGCTGAAGCCGAGCAACATGCGGGAAAATCATATCTGGCATTATCCAAAATCTACAGCAAGACGGGGCGTCTCGAGGAAGCTCTAAAATACGCAAAATTGGCTGACCAGGCTAATCTTGGCGTTGCCGGACGCGAGCAGCATGTGTTCGTATTGAATCAGATGGGGCGTTTTCGTGAGGCGATCGCTCTTTCCACCGACTTGGCTGCTTTACCGAAAGTGCCATTTCTGCTCGAGTCTATGCATAATATGCCGGAATTGCATGCGGACCTGGCCTGGGCTTACGCCAAACTTGGAGAAATCAGACAGGCTCGTGAGCATGCTAATTGGGCCCTTAATGTGGACCCTAACTGTCGTCAGGCGCTGGAAGCGGAGCGGCTGGTAAGCCAAATTACTGGTGATAATGAGAAGTACGAGGCGTATGATTCCCGCTTGAAAAATTTGCAGGCAGACCTCTACGATCGACCGGTATTGTTCACGAATAAAAACACTAGATATTAGAGGAAGACTCTGCCTGTGGAATTGAAATCTAAACAAGACGAAATTCACCTCAAGGCGGCGCAATCTTCGTCTGATCAAAAGCACTCCATATTGATACCGCATCCGGTTGCAAAGCCCGATTCTAAAGTGAATGAGTCCGGTAAGAATTCACTTAAGCCCTATCGTCCAAGCTGGTCTCTGTGCTTGATTCAAAGTTTCGCTGATCTGGTAATTGTCAGTGGTATTGGCGGACTGATCACGTTTTTGATGATTTTTACAGCACTTGGCTGTGTCGCCGGTTCGACTGTAAACATAATCGCCGTTGCCGAAACCAGCATGTTCATCGGTATGGTGGCATCTGGTATGTGGTTGATGTGTTGTGCGTTTCCAGTCTGGTTGGGTTTTAGCCTGCTGACCCTGCAGGCGGCGGCTGGTGGTTTTGTGGGCGCATTCGTTTTCGACGCAGCGTGCACGGCGCTGCAGCTCGATCCGCTTGCTGCTGGTGCCCTCGGCAGTGTATTTTCGGTGGCATTGACCTTGATGCTTACTGTTATTCCCGCTCTCGCCATGCCGTTTTACCTGGCAATTTGCAACAGCTCTCCGCTTCGCAAGACTTTAGGTGCCGGTTTTGCCGATTTCTATACTGCCGATCTGCGAGGCAATCGTCTCACGTTCAGGCAGGCCTGGAAGCGCGGCATTCTGTTTGCCCTTGAGTCTTTCTTGTATCCACTGTCGGTGGCGACCGGCAAAAATTATCCGGACCGTCGAACCTGGCTTGAGCAGGCGAGCGGCACGATGTACGTAAAGCATCCGGATAAGCTCGAAGAAGAGGTCAATAAGTCTAAGGAAACAGTGGCGGTTCGCTATCGCGCTTTTCAGGAAATCGAAAGTGTTCTTGGTCAAGAACAAGATACCGTGCCCCGTGTCATGCGCAAGGTTGATCAGCCGTTCAGGCGGGCGCTGTACGGTGTGGCCGCACTTGCTATGGTGACGGTGGCGGTGGCATTGCCTGCCGGGATGCGGGCCCCAATGGTTCTGATGCGCAATATTCTCTTTGCCGGGGGGGAATTTGGATCCGGTCCCGGCAGTCATCTCTTGTACGGACTGCAAACGCTGGTCAACAATGGACTGAGTGTCTTCTTCGCTATGGTGGCGATCTTGGTGCTTTATTTTGCTGTGGCTATGTGCAGGCCGACCCATATTCAGTTATCGCGCAAGGGCATAAGGTTTACCTTTCAGATGATGCCCAGTTTCATGTGGGATGCGATTTGTCCCTGGGAAAAGGTCGAGCAGTTGAGACTCGAGCAGACTCCCGGAAAGGCTTCCATCGCCGATCATCGCCTGGTTTTCAAATTGAAAGACGGGAAAAAGATGCGCATGCGTCTGGGCAGCATCAGCTCGGTGGCCGGAAAAGAGGAAATATTGAGAGCCGTCGAACGTTGGGCGCCTGAGTTGCCTCGTTCAGCAGAAGTGATTTCAGCTTTGCAGCCGCCCTGTGATTTCAGCTACACGGAGCTCTGGATGGAGGCACTGACAGCGCCTCCGAAACGCGAGAAGCTGAAGCCGTTGATTGACGGTGCTGCATTGCGTGAGAACCAGTACACAGTGGCGAAGATGCTTGGTGTGGGAGGGCAGGGCACTGCATATCTGGCTGACGATGCTCTATCTGGACAGTCTGTCGTGCTGAAAGAGTTTCTTTTGCCGGTTTATGTTGATGTGAGCGCAAGACGTCGCGCCCTTGAAACTTTTGAGCACGAAGCTCGGCTTTTGAAAGAATTGAGTCACTCAAATGTCGTTAAACTTGTTGATTATTTTGTCGAGGACCATCGGGCTTATCTTGTTCTCGAGCACATTGACGGCAAATCGCTGCGCCAGATCGTGCAGCAGGAAGGCCGGCTGGACGAGGAGCAGGTTCGCAATCTGGCCAGGCAAATGTGCGAAATTCTCGCTTACTTGCATGCTCAGTCACCGCCTGTAGTGCATCGAGATTTTACTCCAGATAATTTGATTCTTCGTAAAGATGGCACGTTGAAGTTGATCGACTTCAACGTGGCAAGGCAAAGCGATGACGCAAGCGCTCTCAGCTCAGTAGTCGGTAAGCCCAATTACTTGTCGCCTGAACAGTTCCGCGGTGCGCCGGTGCCTGAAAGTGACCTCTATGCGTTTGGCGCCTGTCTTTACTTCTTGCTGACTGGCGAAGACCCAGTGGCGATAATCAGTTCCAACCCAGCTTCTGTGCGTGACGATGTCTCGGAGCAACTTTCCGCCATAGTGCAGAAAGCAACGCAGCCGGAGTTGAAGAATCGGTTTGCTAGCGCTGCAGAGATTTTGCTTCAGTTAGAGCAATAATCAGTTTGGCAATTTCGGTTGTATCTGCAACCTGAAACTGCGAGCAAGTGTTGCTGCTGCCCGAGCCCACTTTTACAGTCACTCCGCCGCGTTTATTCACCCAGTCGAAGGCTGGTTCGTCAGGCGGAGAATCACCGATGAAGACGTAAGCCCGTTCGCTTTCGGCAGGCACCATCTGGTCTAGTTGTGCCAGAGCGCGACCTTTGTCCCAATCTATTTTGGGAAGGAATTCGTAGCTAGTTGGTTGTGCGCGCAAGAGCAGGTCTTTGAACTGGTTGGAAATGCGCTCAATGTGATGGTGCAGAATTTCGCGTGCTTCCACTGCTACTGTGTGCCAGTGTACACACACCGAGTAGCCGTGGTCTTCCACTATGGCGTTGATCTCCGGTCTCGCCAGCGAGGCGAGCTTGTCGCGTACCTCTTTCATTGATTGTCCGACCGCTGCTGCCAGGTCGTTTACCACTGGTTCTTGCTTTGGCAGCGCTGTCTCGAGTCCGTAATTACCAGCCAGAAACAGTCTTTGATAATCAAACTCGCCACGCAATAGCGCCATGCTGCGGGCGCTGACAATGCCAGCCAGTACTCCCGGTTTGATGGACAGCTCGCGCAGACTTTCGTGAACATGCGGATCGAGCAAGGCATTTTCTGGACGGTCTGCATAAGGCACGATTGTTCCGTCTCTATCGAAGCCTATGAGAAGCTCTTTTCCTGCGGAAATTCTTTCGATTGCGTATGCTATTTCAGCACTGCTGGCAGCCTTTTTGTTTGTACAATTCTCGGTTTTCATACTAGCTCTCTATCACTACGCGTACTTTTCCTGACTTGTTCAGGACCTGACAGGCTCCCCTGCCGTTGTGATTTGTAAAACTCAGCCCGACTACTGCCGAACCTACTCTCAACCCTTGCACCGTGAATTTGTCGAGCCAGTCGGGCAGGCTTGGTTCGACGACGCGCAATAAATTGTGGCAAGCATCCGGATGAAAGTTGACGCATGTTTTGAGCAATTGAAAAATGGCTCCAGCTGCCCATGCCTGCGGTGAGCAAGAGACAGGATAATCGATTGGTCTGTATGCGCCGTCGCGTTCGAATCCGCAAAATAACTCAGGCAATCGGAAGTCTGGCTGGAACTGCGCCGCTTCGAGCAGACCCAGCATAATTTTGTGAGCATCGGCTACGCGTCCTATCTTGCGCATACCTTCTGCAATAATGGCGTTGTCGTGCGGCCATATAGATCCATTGTGGTAACTCATCGGGTTGTAAGCGATGGTGCTTCTGGAAAGAGTTCTGATGCCCCAGCCTGACTGCAGTTCGTTGGACATCAGTCTGTCTGCTACGTGATTAGCCTTTTCTTCATCGAGAATGTCCGTAAACAGTAAGTGACCGGGGTTTGATGAGATAACGCCGACTTGCTTGTTGTCAGCGTCAAGAGCGAGCGCAACGTAATTTTCGTCTTCCATCCAGAAATCGCGCTGAAATCTAGCCTTTAGCTGTGCAGCTTTGGTTGTTAGCGACTCGGATATCTCTTTGTGACCAAGCAGGCTTGCTGTGCGAGCCATCGTCGTCCAGGCTGCGTAAAGATAGCCCTGCACCTCGCACAAGGCGATCGGTGGATTCGCCAACTGACCGCTTGTGTGCATGACTGAATCGCCGGAATCTTTCCAGCCCTGGTTTTCCAGTCCTTTTTCACTTTCACGTTTATAGACTAGATAGCCTGTCTCGGTAAGAGTGTCATCGATCCATTGCAGCGCCGCTTTAGCTGATGTCCACATTTTAGTGGCGAAATCCAGATCTCCCGACCATTCCACATATTCACCGAGTACGAACAGCCATAACTGCGTCGCGTCGACTGTTCCGAAATACGGGCTGTGTGGAATCTGATTAGTGCGTGCCATTTCACCGATGCGCAGCTCATGCATGATGCGCCCAGGTGCTTCCGCTCTGTACTCGTCGACTACGGTTCCTTGATAGGCGCCTAGAACTTCGATGCACTCTCGAGCCAGATCCGGCAAAAATGGCAGCACCTGCCAGGCCGTTATGGCGCTGTCTCGGCCAAACAAGGCGCAGTACCAGGGCACTCCAGCCGAAAGACCGTTGCCTTTGGGTGTTGGCTGTCTGAGTATGTAGAGGTCGCGGAAGGCTCTGTCTACAGCCATGTCGAAGAGTTGATGTCCGGTGCGAATAATAGTTGAACGGTTGCACCACTCGCGGTATCGTTCGTCTGCGGCACGGCGGGCATCGCCATAGCCCGTCTTGCGCACATTGGGAGCTGAAGACTGCCCACCCCAGCGGGTTGAGACACAAATTTGAATTTCCTTGACTTGGTGAACCGGCAGTGTCAATTTGAAAGTTACTTCGCCTTCACCGTTTATTTCGTCTGGTTGAATGCCGTAAAATTCGATCACTGTCTCGAGCAGCTCGTTATCCAGCCCCCTGTAAGCAAGAAAGAGAGTGCGCCCGTTTTTCCCGGGGACGGGCATCATGCGTTGCCCGCGTTTTTCTACGTTCAAACCTCGCACTTCGAACATGTCGGCGAAGTCTGAACTGAACGCCATCTTGAGCTCAACGTCAAGAGGCGTGGCGTGAAAATTTTGCAGGGTCAAACGCTCCCACAGTAAGTCCCCCAATACGACCTCGCGTTGAATGGTGATTTTTTGCTGCGGAGTTTGTTCGGTGTGCGGATTGGTGTAGAGAAATTGTCCCGCGTAGCCTTCGTTGACTGAGCTGGAAAGCAGCGACAGAGGAGCGCCGTTCATTGTCAGTTCCCACTGGCTGATGTGGCGGGTATCGTACCGGTAGTAACCGTAACCAAGTGTGTTGCAACCAGGAATTAGCGCGCTTTGATCCATGACCAGAAAGTGACTGCCGTGCTTGAGTACGAAGCGCGGATGAGCTGCATCAGTGAGCACAAATGGCATGCCCTGGCACAAGGGGCGTGAGTCGAGTGTGTACTCTGGAAATGTTGTTGAGCTGGCACTATCGTCAGCAACGTCAGAAGAAATCGGCGTGTGGGTCATTTGTTTTTCCGAGGTGGCGGCTCAACTGACGGGATCTAATGAGTTCCAGGAGTTCTCGTTTGGACTTTATGAATTCTCCGCGGACCTTCTATTGATGAGACATGCTTTCACTTAGTTCCAATAGAATGTCGTTGTTGCGGGTTCTTACATTTTAAATTGAAACAAAGCGCCTTTTCATTGTAGCCAGAGATACTACATCTTGATGCTCAGTGTAAATCAAACTGAAAAGCGCCGTCTTAAACTGACACTCTTTCTAAAATCGGATGATTATCTCTTGAACTGTGTAGCTATTTCTTGAACTGCATAGCGTTGTAGACACAAAATCGACAGCATTCGCGCGATGTCAGCTAAGGTGAGTGCTCAATATTTTCTCTGGCGCGCTTGATTCGTGCTTTGCGATAACCTCACGCGAGCGAGTTGTCAGGCGGGTTTGTTGATGCGCCATTCTGATAAAGATCCAATATCCAAGTGCTCAGAAGTGGTTGAGTTGAGCATAGTGAAATCAATAGAGTTGAGTGTCTCCTTTTCCTTCTTCTTTCCATAAGCCCAATCCCCCGCAAAGCTCTGACCGTTTACATCTGCGTGTTTTTTCTTCCTGTTTAGCCGGGAAGAGCAGTGTGATGGTTTCGCATGTGTCGGTTTTGAGCCTGGAAAGAAGTTCCCTATGTCAACGCGTTTGCTACTTCAGCATCCGCCAACTACTGAGGACAAGACCATGAAGAACTCCGAAACCGCCCCCACCAACCCCGCCGCCGTCACCGAGTGCCTCGCTGCCGCCACCAAGTCCGCCACGACCGCTCTGGGCGCCGCCGACAACCGCAGCGTCACCGCCGCCGCCACCCTGAGCGTCGCGGTCACCGAAGCGGGCGTCACCAAGACCAACAAGGCGAACGCCAGCGTCACCGTCGGCTCCGAGACCTCCGAGGAAGCCGCCGCCTCCAAGTAACGCGTCGGCGCCGGCAAGCATGAACGAATGAAGGCATTTTTCGTTCTTGCTCAACCTGAATTCGCGAATCGAGCCTTCACGGTTCGCGAATTCACTTTCTTTCGCAATTAATTACCTCGGAGTAAGGCGCTGAGAAGGCACCGAGCCGTAAGAATGCCGCAGAGCAAGGCTTCGTGGTTCTGGGGCTGATCTTGTTTTAATCGTGGACGTGGTTGTGGCGCATGAACATTGGATTTTGGGAATCGAATCGATTGAATCGATTATGGGGATTACCTTTTAGGATTTTCGGACATTTAAAATTTACCCTAAAATACTATCGGCTGTAGCAGGTTCTGCGAAATGAGAAATGAGAGATCGATGGAGATCGACACGCATACGTAACTGCTATCCACTCTTGTTTGCTTTCACGGCTCAGGTCGTGCGATACACACGCTCAGGTTCATTCTGAGAGTTGCTTTGTCTCAGGCATGAACCAGAGAAAGAATGCCATGGCCGCGATGGAAATGCCTGCTAGGGTCAGGAAACCGGCGTTGTATCCCGCGAATTTGACGATAAAGCCAATCAGCAGATTGCTCAATCCTGCGCCGATGCCCAGTCCGGTAGCGATGATTCCCTGGACAACATTGAATCGTCCAGTGCCGCGTGTCAGATCGGCTGCTACGACGACGCCGAGAACGCCATAAATGCCCGCACCGATTCCATCAAGAATCTGAGCCGCGATCAGGGCGTAAGGGTTGCTGGTGGAAGCGAAGATAAGGGCGCGCAGAGGCAGTGATGCAAACGCAATCAGAAAAACAGGCTTGCGACCCCAGCTTGCCGCATATTTGCTGGCCAGTAGTGCTGCCGGGACCATACAAAATTGGGCTACGATGATGCAGGCTGACATGCAGACACCGGCATCCATGATCTTCGTCTCCGCCACCTTTTGCCCGGCTTGCGGCAGCATGGCAGCATTTGCGAAGTGAAACAGAATCGCACTCAAAGCAAATATGGCAATGCGTTTGTCTCGCAATGTATGCATGAGTCCTTCGGGGCGGTGATTCTCATTATCGGCAGTATGCTGGCTTCCTCGAGCAAGAGCATGGTCGATATCGCTTCTTTTGATAAACAACACGCTCAAGACGCTGCTTAGACCGAGCAGGGCTACGACGTTGAATATCGCCCCAATTGAGAATGCTTTGCTGACAGCTCCTGATAGCACTGCTGCTGTGACATTGCCGCTATGATTGAAAGCTTCGTTTCGTCCGATTCGCCGATCGAATCCATGTGGGCCGACAAGCCCCAGGCTTATTGCTGCCACTGCCGGCGGCAGAAAGGCGCTGGCCGAACCAATTAAGGCTTGTGCGGTAATGACACAGGCAAAGCATGGGAAAGCAACGAGGAGAAGGCACCCGGCTGCGATTATCAGTGCTGAAATTATAATCACAGCACGTTTGTGTTCGACTCGGTCGACAATCGCTCCAGCTGGAGTCTGGAACAGTACCGCGCAGACGCTCGCAGTTGCCATAGCCATTCCGATTGCTCCAGCGTCCCACCTCAACGTAGATTTCAGGTAAACAGCCAGATATGGACCAACTCCGCCCACGACATCGGCGAGAAAGAAGTTCAGTGCATCCAGGGCGATCAGGCTTCTCTTCGAAGTCGGGTTCTGTTCTCGTGATTGTAATACCGAATGTGATACCATGAAAAGACCGTGCGCTTTTTCGTTGACACGCTGATTGGTAAGTCCTGGCCTGAACTCGGACTGGATTGGTTTTTGTCTGTTGAAGCGCTACCCGTACGATTCTTTCTCAGAAACCTGACCGGTGAGTTACTGCTCTGACCGAACCGCTGCCCGGTAAGTTCCCGTTCTTGATTTGAACTAATGTTGCACTTCTCCGTTGTCAAAGTTCGATCTTATTTGAAAAGCTTCGAAAAGCTCGCTAGATTGTGTATCTGACCTCGCCTCGAAGGATTTGAAGTGGCACCAAAGACCGAAATTACTACAGTTTTTTGTGATGTAGGCGGCGTTTTACTGACAGATGGCTGGGGCCATGAATCCCGAAAGCTGGCTGCCAGGCACTTCAATTTTGATTATGAAGAGTTCGAAAAGCGACATCAGCCTCTCGCTGAAGACCTCGACTGCGGTTTTATCAATGTCCTGGATTATTTGAATCAGACTCTCTTTTATCGTCCTCGCGCCTTCAATCAATCGGAATTTATGGAATTCATGAGAGCGCAGTCCGAGCCATTCTCTGACCGCATCGAAGTGATCGCGGAAATCGCCTCGTCGAAGAAATTCTTGATGGCGACCATCAACAATGAGTCCCTGGAACTGAATTCTTACCGCATAGGTAAGTTCGAGCTATACAAATACTTCTCGCTTTTCTTTTCGTCCTGCTATATGCGTTCGAGCAAGCCGAAGGCGCCAATTTTCGACAATGCTCTTTGTATTACCCAGAAGTCCGCTCGGGAGTGCGTGTTCATCGACGATCGCGAGACCAATCTCGTCGTTCCAAAGCAGTTAGGAATGCGCACCATACTTTGCAAGGAAGCAGGTCAGTTGCGCAAAGAATTGATGGATCTCGGTGTATTCACGCAACGCCCACCACATCTGGTTTAGTTCGAGCTATTGCTTTAGTTCACTGAGGTTTTACTTGTCTCCGTCGCCAGGCGTTGAATCTGTTCTTCGTGGCGCTGAGCGAGTGAATTCGCTACGAATACCATGACCGTGCAGGTCGCAAGCAACGCTGCCACCAGTCCGTAAGCGACAAAAATACTGGAGCGGTCAGCAATGAATCCCAGTACCAGAGGCGCCACTAAAATCGACGAACCCGTGCCCAGTGACATGCGCGACGTGGCACTGGCGGCTCTGTCTGAGGCTACGGCAATTGCTGCCGAAAGAGTCATTGGATAGAAATTTGCGATGCCCAGTCCGGTGATAAACAGGCCAATCACACTGAGAATGGCGTTGTTGCCCAGCCAGTAGAGAGCAAATCCACTTAAGGCTGTGACAGCCGCTATCGGTAAGAGTGTGTGAATATCGAAATTGCGGGTCAGTCGACTGCCGCAGATTCTACCCAGCAACATCGCGGCCATAAACACTGATACGCAGGCTGAAGCATCGATTCTGGGCAGTTTTACCACCTTCTCCAGAAAATCGGCACTCCAGAAAATCAGCGACCATTCGCATCCTACGTTTAACAAAATGACGATCCAGTATGCCCAGTAAGCCTGAGGTAAGGCTGCTGCCGCTTTTGACTTTGTTTTTGGTTCCGAGCCCGGTACTTGTCTTTTTCTGAAAGTCAGGAACAAGATGCTCAGCGTCAGGAGCGGAACCGCTAACGCGAGGCGCCAATTTATGCCGTACCGCATTGACGTGCTGACGGCTAACGGCGCGAGAAAGCAACTGATGCTGCCAATAATATTGGCTTCAGTGATGGCGATTGCTCTTTGTGAGCCGAATCTGTCAGAGAGAATGGTATTGATCGTTTGACCCATCGTGCTGCCCGAGAATCCACCCAGCAGCGCACCGAATATGGTGAATATGGGATTTCTGCTCACAATAATCAAAAGAATACCAAGGCAGATTCCCGCACTGCCTGACCAGATTACCTTTTGGCGGCCGAATCTTTGCATGCTCTTGTCGCCGCTCAACCCGGCTAGAAGCACACCGATCGCCCAGGCGCTGAAGTGCAGCGCCCCGACCGTATAAGTCAGATGCAATTCTGAGCGTAAAAATGGCATAAATGGACCGAAACACGAAATCGTGTAGGTCGAGCTGCCAATCAACAAATAACCCAGCCAGGTGAAACCGTCCCTGACGAAGTTTTGTGTCGTGTCTTGATTTGGCACTTTATCGGGCAACCTTAGTGAACCCTATTCAACTCCTTTTCTTTGTATTCAGCAAGTGCCTGCTAAGACAAGTGAACCATTACATGGAATACTTGTAGGAAGATCCTTTTCGATTTTAGCCAGTGGAAGACTCTAATCAAATCAGTAGTGACGGACCCTCTTTCGGTCAGCTCTCCAATACGTATCGTTTCTTCGGAAAGATTGGTGCCGGAGGTATGGGCGCTATTTACAAAGCGCACCATACGATGCTCAAGAAAGATGTAGCAATCAAGATTCTGCATCAGGTTAATGAGTTTACGGTGCAGCGATTCCAGCGTGAGGCGCAAGCTGCTTACAACTTGCATCACGAAAATGTAGTCGCTGTGCATGAGTTCGGTGTCACAGAAGATGGGCAGCCGTACATGGTGATGGAATTTATCGAAGGCAAAACGCTCTCTGCCGTCATCGATGAGCGTGGTGCCTTACCACTCGATCTGTGCGTCAAGATATTCAAGCAGGTTTGCAGCGGCGTTGCGCATGCGCACTCCAGGGGAGTCTTGCATCGAGATTTGAAGCCCAGCAACATCATGTTGACTGAGCCTGACAGCTGGAATCCGCAGGTGCGAATTGTTGATTTCGGCATAGCAAAAGTTCTTGATTTGCCTGAAGACGATACCAGTACAGGAAAGCTGACGCGCACAGGTGATTTCGTTGGCAGCCCCCTCTACATGAGCCCAGAGCAATGCCTGGGGAAGAACATTGATTTGCGTTCAGATATCTATTCGATCGGTTGCATCATGTACGAGGCTCTGACGGGGAATTCTCCTTTTGCGGGCGGGACATCGATGGAAATTATGCTTCGCCAGATGAGCGATAAGGCTCCCACGCTCAGAGAAGGAGCTAATGGAATCACTTACCCGGCCTGGATAGAGAGGCTGGTAGCTCGTGCTCTGGCCAAGGATCCTGATCAGCGTTTCCAGAGTATCGAAGAGGTAAGAAAAGCTCTGGACGAGCGTCTGGTCGCAGAAGTAAGGACAAATAGGCGTGATGGTGGCTCGGCTTTCAGCGTTAATAAGGTGGTCATCGCCAGTGCCGCTGCTGCATCACTTGTGGTGGCAGCCGGCGGGTTCTATTTTTTCAATCAAAAGTCTGAGAAAGTTCATGAGAAGATGCCATCGGAGCTACTCGCCGATCAGTTTCCCGATTTGAAAATTGAAAAGAACAATAAATCCGGAACGAACGAATCGTATGACGATATCAGTAAAGATCCGACAGCTCTGACGGCGCCCATGCACGATGAGATCGTTGAAAGAAGTGTGGCAGACCGTTCGCAGACAGAGATCTCCTGTCAGGGACAGACTTTGTCAGACAGTGCTCTTAATGGGTTGAAAGACCGATTTGATATCAAAGGTCTGCTGCTCGCTGACTCCGGCATATCAGACAAAGCTTTGCAATATGCGCGCCATCTGCCGCTTGTTAAAGTCGATCTTGGCAATAATCCAAAAATTACAGATCGGGTGCTTGCTTACCTGAACCCCGGCACGTTAGAGGAACTGTATCTTTCCAGGACTGGTTTTAGAAGTTCCGGATTGGCTGCTCTTAGTAAGTTCAAGAATTTGCGCATGCTGGCGCTCGATTCAGACAGCATCTATGAAAAGGATTTGCCGGCGCTGCTTAATTGCAGCAATTTGATCAATCTCAGTCTCTCAGGCAATCTGGAGATTTATCAAACGGCGTGCCCGGTCATCTCGCGCTTGTCTCATCTGCGTTATTTGAATATTGGTCACACGCGCGTTGACGGTCGGGGAATGTCTCACTTGCGCGCTTTGAAGGAATTGAATGTACTGATATTGAACGGCACAAGGGTTGATGACGCAGGTGTGGCCGCTCTTCAAGGGTTGCCGCTCAGTACGCTTGAGTTGCAGTGGACTGCCATTACAGATGGTGCTACAAGGACTATCTCCAAAATGAAAACACTGCGCGAACTCGCTTTTCAGCATCTGCCTATGTCGCACGATGCGATTAAGTTGATAGCCGCCTTGCCCCTCAATAAGCTCGTTCTCTACAACTGCGATATAGACGATGTAGATCTGGAAATTCTCTCGCATTGCAAAACTTTGCGAGAGTTGCATCTAAGTGGCAACAGAAAAATTACCGCCGCCGGGTTGAAGTTGTTGTCCGGCCTGCCCCTTCAGGTTTTGGTTCTGGAAAAGGTAGATGTGAACAATCTTGATTTGCCCATTTTTGCAAGCTGGAAAAACCTGAGAACTATCGATTTGAGGAACTGCCCGGGCGTCACAACAGTCGGAGCCGATCGCCTCAAAAAGGCTATCGGACATGACCTCTCGGTTCTGCCTTTCGACGAACCAAGCATCAAAAATATCAACTTCGGGTCGCCTTTCTAAATTCGAAGAGCTACTTCTGTTCGCTCATAACGAAGTCCAGCGTTGCGCGAGCGCCTTTGTCGTAGAGCATGTTGACGAGTAACTCCAGCTCTTTGACGAAGCGATCGTCTTTGCCCAGGTCTCCGAAGATATCGGTCAGCTCGAGCAATGCTTTTGGATCGCGGGTCTTCTTGGTTACGCCGGTGAGCCGGTCGGCTTGTGGATCCTGTATTGGAATGTCGGCTCCCTGCTCGTCTTTCCCGTTCAAGAAGCGCATCCAGCTTGCCACACACAGCGTCAGTTTGCGAATCGGTCCCTTTCTTTCAAGCTGTTCGACAATTGAAGGAAGGATGAACTTGGGCAATTTAGAAGAACCGTCAAGACAGATTCTCAAAGCCTGGTCTTTGATTGTTTCGTTGGCAAAGCGCTCCATCAGGCTCTTTTTGTACTCGCTGAGGTTGACGCCAGGAATCTCGCCGACCAGGGGGGTCACTTCTTCGTTCATCATGCCCTGGATGTAAGGAATGAATTCCTGCGCCTGAGCGATTTCGTAGATGTAGCGATAGCCGCAAAGATAGCCAAGATAGCCCATCGCAGAGTGAGAAGCGTTCAAAAGTCTGATCTTCATCTTCTCGTAAGGGGCCACGTCTGAGGTGAATTGAACACCGACTTTTTCCAGTGGTGGTCGTCCGTTGCAGAAAGAATCTTCGATTACCCACTGCTTGAACGGCTCGGCGACTACTGGAAATGCATCTTCCAGTCCATAAGTGTCACGCACGAACTCCCGCTCTGCATCAGTTGTTGCAGGCGTAATGCGATCAACCATGCAATTGGGGAAGCTGACATTTTTGTCGATCCACTTTGCTAATTCCGGGTCGCGTTTCTGGCAGAAGGCGAGCAGCGTTGATTTGGCGACGTGTCCATTGCCTTGCAGGTTGTCGCACGATAGTACCGTAAATGGTGTCACTCCCGCTTTGCGTCTGCGGTCCAACCCTTCCGCCAGATAACCGAAGATAGTCTGAGGCTTGCCTGGATTCTTCAAGTCGTTCTGGATGCCTTTGTTGTCGAAATCAAGTTCGCCAGTGCCCTGGTTGAAACAGTAACCACCTTCAGTCGCAGTCAGAGAGACGATTTTGATGCTTGGGTGAGCCATTTTTTCAAATACTTGTTCAGGATTTTCGTGTCCGAAGATATAGCTCTTCAATGCCCCGATCACACGCGCATTGCTTTTCTTGCCGCTGCGCTCCACCAGCGTATAGAGGCAGTCTTGCTCGTTTAGAGCTTTGTTCATCGCGGCATCTTGAGGCATAATGCCTACGCCGCAGATCGCCCAATCTTTGAGCCCGTGTGACTGAAACAGCTCGTCCAGGTAAAGCGCCTGGTGAGAGCGATGGAATCCACCAACACCGATGTGCACAATGCCCTCGGTCACGTTTTCGCGATCGTATGTGGGGCAAACCACATCTTTGGGCGCATTTTTGAGCAGATCTTTGGACACTGGCGTAGATGTTTTATTCGTCATAATTTAACTGCTTTGTTTGAGGTTGCGTAATGAGGAGTTGCCAACTGCCTGCTCCCAATGCTTAAAGTTGCCGAGCAACTTTCGGCATCTCGCCTTTTTCGTTCCTGTCAGGTTCGAAAAAGCCGAATTTGTCTGGCATTGCGAATACTCAGTTGTCGAGCGTGCTTGTTATAATATCAAAACAGTCGCACCCGGTACAATTCATGACTAGCAATTCGAATCCCTCCCCCGATGAGCAGCAAGCCGACATCGACCGCCAGATAGCAGAGTTGTTGGCAAAAGGCTATAAACGCGAAGATCTGTGGATTTCAGGATCTGGCCGAGTCATGGTCGATCCTGACGCCAAAGACCTCGAATCTCACAACAAAGTTTTTCATCCGGACAAGAAATAATTAGCCAACCTGGCTGTTAGCGCGCCGTCGCTTGTTGTCCAGTTAGTGATTTTCGAATCCCGGTTCCCAGGGTTTGGGCATCTCAGGATGGCTGGCACGAACGACGGGGAATTTTTCGCCTTTCGGTACCTCGCCGTTGTAGTGCATATACTGGTCCAGATAACCGGATCTTCCGATCAGTTCTTCAAAGACCTTCGCAACATTGTCGTTGACGCGGCGCAATGCCCACTCAGGGTCGATTACCTGTCTGACACCTTTCTCGTTCGGCTCTGCCATAGAGCGCGAGTAGACCCGCTGTGCAGAGGTTTCAGGTGGTACTTCAACATAGTGCACCGCGATTTTTGTGTAGCCCGCTTGTCTGGCATCGCTGATGATCTGCTCCATCAACTGCAGTTTTTGTCCCAGGAACGGCAGCACGACGTTGTCTTTGCGGTCGAATGCTCGCTTGAGATTCATTGCTCTGATTTCGCCAGAAACTCCACCTACTGCCACTTGTCCCAGACCGTTCTCGTATCCGGGAATGTGCGGATTGATCTCGTCTCCATCAATTACTGTGGCACCGCGTTTCTCGGCCAGCGGCTCAACTACGTTTGTGGTTTTGCCCGCTCCGGGCGGACCAACGACAATATCGAGAACGCCTCCCTGCACTTTTGCCGGCACGAATGTTTTGTCGGAAATGGCCTGTTTCTCTGCTTCAGTGATAACAGGTTGTCTTCCTGCCACCTCTTGATGGAGGGCCTGAATTTTGTTGATGTTTGCGATCTGCTCCGCTGTGAAAACATCACTGAGCGGATGCAAAACCGTTACGTCTGCTCGCGGCTTTCCATCAGCCGTGTAGAAACCATCAGGCTTGAGGATTTTGTCTGTTTGATTGACATACTCAATGGTGCCTTTGCTCTGCGGTGAAATCGTCAAAGTGGGCTCACCGCCTTTGTAGACGACACGTAGAGTCTGACCTTCGGGAACTTCGAAGCTGAAGATGCCGTTGCCCTTTACGTCAACTGTGCCCGAGCCACGCACCAGTTCTGCTCCATCTCTAAGCACCGGACGCTCGCTCAGCTTCTCAGTCGGTACAACCGAGCGCACCGTGATGTTTTCAAGGAAATTCGCTCGTTTGCCACCGTCTGCCGCCACATGTTGCTCTGCAACGATGTGAGTGTTAGCCGTTTCGACCGGTGAAGTCATACGGGCGCTGGTGTTCGGTTCGATTGCAGTTAAGCCGATCGCCGCCGCCAGTGTGGCTTTTTTCGTCAGGTCGTCTGCCGATTCCACTGCCTCTGAGATTGTTTCTTTGATTTCAGCCTTCTTATCGGCAATCGCCTCTTTCAGACTGCTGCCGTTGCCGTTTGGTTTGGCTTCTGCAAGTGGCGTGTTTCTGGCGCCATAAAACGCACCCGGTGCCGATGCGATTCCATCAACGATTCCCTGATAGGCTCCGCGTTTCAGTATTTCCCCCCAATCATATGGGCCGCCGCGCTGAGATTGGGCCATAAGCTCGCCAGTGGCGCCGCCTGTCACACCAAATGTGGTGCCCATGGCGATGTTGCGCAGCGCCTGGCTTCGATCGAGAAGCCCGCCCGATAACTTATTCAGTCCCGAGGTGGCACCGTGAGCGGCACCGAAAATGGCCACATCCAGAGCCAGCGATTTGGGATCGAAGGCTGTTGAAAGTGTGCGTCCAAGAGCTTGTGAGGCATCGAAGTTGCCCTGCGGGTTGAGCCAGTTCTGCGGAGTCAAGCCGACGTCGATTGCTCTACCGGAGACGCCAAGGACAACGCCTTTAGCCGGTACGCTCCACAATCCACTGCTCATCACATTAGAATTGCCGACCCGGTCGAAAAGCGCTTTCGTTGCTGCCCCTTTGGCTGCACCCATACCAAATTCGGTCAGTTGCATCTCCAGGCTGTCGCCGACGCGTACTTCATTTGCGGCGCCCAGCGCCATACTCGCTGCGAAGGCATATTTGCCTGGTGTGAAAAGTGCGGCTGTCTGGAGGAAACTTGGTGCGTAGCGGCTGATTTCTTTGCCGACGCTGCTGTTTGAGCCAATCGTGGCATCAAGTACCGAGTCGACCCCAGTCTGCAAGTAGCTTTTGTGCTGCGGCTGTTGTACTTCCTTCAGCATCGCGTGCGATGAATCTGGAAGTTGACCGTTGGGTATCAGCGCTGATTCGGGTCTGTCTGGCATGGATCTTTTGTACAGGACAAATGTTGCTTAAAAATTACTAACCGCTGAACACACATAATAACTATTCCCAATAGGACCTTTTTTGGACACTGTTCGGCTAATTTTTTGGCTTAAATGCAAACCGCCAGGAGAGAGGTTCTTCAGTGTGAAATGAGTGAGTCGCGTTTTCACTGTTGTACTGTATGATTTAGTAGTAAAAAATAAAAGAAAATGCCCTCAGGTTGCCCGAGGACATCTTCTTCCGTTGCTGTGGTTCAGTAGTCGCCGCGCGCGGCGTTACGGGCTTGCTGACGAGCGCTGCGCCGGTCGGCACGGTTCTCGCCCTTCTTGCCCTTCCAGTGCGCGCCGGTGCCGACGGGACGCAGAACGCCGCTGGCGATGCGGTCGGCGCGTTCGCCGGCCTTTCGCATGCGACGCTGGTCTTCGGCGGTGATGGTGCCGCAGTGGAAGGGGTCGACCTTCTTCTTCTGCTGCACCGGTTGCGAGCCTTTGCGTGACATTTTCGTTCTCCTGTGAATGTGATGATGAACAAACAGTTGCTGGCGAAGTGGCTTATTCAGCCACTCCGCGCAACGACGAAAAACGAAAAGCGGTCAGCCCTGGCTAACCCGCCTTCCGTCGATTTCCTACTTGTGCTGCGTGGCCGCGTAGAGCTGCAGCAGGTGCAGGAAGAAGTTGAGGAAGTCGAGGTAGATCGACATCGTCAACTGGATCGCCTTCTCCCACGTGTTCTCGGTGTGGCCGAGGCGGAAGAAGTCGAAGATGAAGTAGCCCGAGAAGATGAGCATCCCGAGCAGGTGGTAGACGATGTTCGTCGTCCGCGACATGCGCACGAAGATGCCGATCACGCCGAAGATGATCAGCCCGAAGAGCGCGAAGAGCAGGTAGGTGCCCATGCCCGAGAAGTCGATGCCCGAGAAGAGCCCGATCATGCCGCAGATGGCCATCGCGCCCGCTGTCGAAGCGAAGATGCCGCCGACGGTCTTCCAGCCGAACTCTTCCGAGAACTGCCCGACCACCGGTCCGATGAACAGCCCGGAGATGAAGGTCCAGACGCCCAGAGCGACGATGCCGATGCCGGCGCTGGCGTGCGCCGCCATGAAGACGCCGATGGTGCCGAGGATGAAGACGATGCCGAGACCGATGCAGGCACCGACCGACTGGATCTTGCGACCGCACCAGGTGCCGGCCGCGCCGAGCAGCATGCTCATCGAGAGCAGCAGCGCCACTTTGACGAAGATAGATTCCATGTGTTTCTCCAATTGAGGCGTGTATAGGCCTCGGTTTTCGAAGGCCCATCCTGCAGCGAAGCAGGCGGGCGGGAGTTGGAACGAGCTTGCGCTCGCCCCGGGATGAGGGAGCGGACCACGAAGAGTCCGCTCCCTCGAAAGTCAGCTCTCAGCTGTTGCGACGGTCAGACCGAGGCGCCGAAGCGCTTCACGGCCAGACGCGTCACGGCAGCCTCGAACTGGCTCCAGTCGGTGATGAACACCTTGACGCCGATGGCGCGCATGGCCTTGCGGATGTGCGCCTGCTCGTGCTTCGGGTAGGCACCGAGGTAGCCGAGCACGGTGATGCCCGCCGAGATGGCCGCCTGGGCACCGGTCTTGGAGTCCTCGATGGCCAGGCAGTTGTGGGCTTCGAGACCCATTCCCGCCAGCGCCTCGAGGTAGACCCGCGGCTCGGGCTTGCTCGACTTGTAGTTCGCCGCCGAGTAGATGCGGTCGGTCTGGAAGTAGCCCTCCTGACCGGCGCCCTTCAGGCAGGCGCGAACGCGGCGCTCGGCGCTGCTCGACACAACCGACTTCTCGAGGTCGGTGATGCGAGCGAGCAGGTCGAGCACGCCGTCGGTGGCCTCGATGTCGGTCGCCAGCTTGGCGATGACAGCCACTTCCTCCTTCTTGACGAGGATCTCGAGCTCGGGGCGGTAGTCTTCGCCCTCGATGTGCTCGACCTTGCCGGCGTCGAAGGTGAAGCCGTGCTCGGCCGAGAGCTCGACGATCATCTTGCGGAACGAGTAGCCGACGAAGCGCTTCATCAGCGACTCGGGCGTGAACAGGTGCTGTTCGGCCACACCCTTCTCGGTCAGGGTGGCGTTGATGACGCCGCAGCACGCCTCGAAAGCCGGCTTCTCCGTCTTGCCCAGCGTGTTGTCGTAGTCGAACATGAAGTGGAACTTCCGCATCAGCTCACGCTTCTGTTCGGCGGTGAGGCGCTTGCGGCGAGCGTTGTTGTTGTTGGTCGTCATAGTCATATCTTCCTTTCGAAGTTGATCCTGGCCTCTTTGAGGCAGGCTTGTGGTTAAAAAACCTGCTTGGGTTACCCCTTGCAGAGGTCCAGGACAATCCTGGAAAAAACGAGCTCGCAAGACCGATGATGAGCCGGTCTTGCGAGCATTCGAGTGAAGAGTCACCTTGGCCAATCGCCAGGCACGCAGACGAATCTGTTTGCCCGACGACTGGCGGTATGCCTCAGCTCTCGACCCGCTTGCGCAGGTTGTTGATGGCCGACTTGGTGTTGCCCGACGTGAGCTCGTTGAGAGCCCAGGCGAGTTCCGCGAGGAAGCCCGACTTGCCCGCCATCGTGACGAACCGGTCATCGCGAACGATTTCACCGATTTGACGCAGATGGTGAGCCAGACCGTGCAGGTCGCGGTTCTCCGAGCGGGTCCAGGCGAGCACTTCCTGATGGACCCCGACCAGCTTGGGCTGCTCGACGTCCGACTGGCTGAAGGTGTTGCCGAGCTCGTCCGTGTTGCCGAGGTTGAGCAGCCAGCATGCGAAGACGAACGTCGGCGCCTTGAGCACCTTCTCGCCTTCGGTGATGGTGAGAGCCCGCTCGACCGCGTACGCGATGCGCTCGGACGCCTTGCTCGTGCCCCGCGCGCCGACACGGAGAATCGTGTCCATCGGCGCGCTGTCCTTGAACCGCTTCTGGATCTTGGGCCCGTAGACGCTCATCAGGTCGTCTCCGAGAATCACGCCCAGTTCGCGGTGGAACTCCTCGAGCAGCCAGCCCAGCTCGGGGATGAGAACAGCCTCGTGAATGTACGTCGCGCCCAGACGCGGACCGACCATGGCCGGCACCTGGTGCGCCGCGTTCAGTCCGAGGAACTTCAGCTCCCAGTAGGAACCGATGTTCTCGACCACCTCGACCCCGACCGACTCCCAGGCAGGCATCTGGAAGCGACCGCGTTCCACCACGAGCTGGCGGAACTTCTCCGTGCCGATCACGACGCCGGCGTCGAAGCCGAGGTACTCCGCCATGTCCTTGCGGAACTGGGCGTTGACCTCGGGGGTGATGCGGTCGACGAGCGTGGTGAGGAAGTCCACGTTCTCGTCGATCCACTGCACCAGGGCATCGCTGTCGTCAGACGACGCCTCGACGTAGTGGATGAACGCCGCCTTGAGCGAACGGCTGTTCTGCGGGACGTTGTCCAGCGACAGCACCGTCAGCGGGCGGGCGACACCGCTTGCCAGGGCTTCCTGCATGCGCTTCTCGATACCCGCCTTCAGGTACCAGTGAACGGTGCGGGGCGCATCGCCATCGGCGCCGCCCTCGACGGTGAAGTCGAGGTCGTGCACGATGTCGTGGTGCGAGGCGTCCAGCGTGCCGTAGGCATCGGTGCAGTAGTAGCCCTTGTTGGTGATCGTCATGGAGACGATCTTGATGTCGCCGTCAGCGATGGCATCGACCAGCGCCATCGGGTTCTCCGGGGCGAAGATCGACTCCACGACCGGGGCGATGACGCTGGCCTGGCGTTCCTGTTCCTCGCGCTCGACGAGCACGAAGCGATGACCCGAAGCGCGCAGGGCGTTGATGGTGCCCGGCGAGCGCAGGCTGGCCACGACGAAGCCCCAGCTCAGGTCGCCGGACTTGGCCATGTAGTCGTGGACGTAGGCGGCCATGTGGGCAGACCAGAAGCCGCCCGGACCGACGTGGACGATGCCACGCTTGACCTTCGCACGGTCGTAGCCGGCGGCGGCGACGTGCGACGGAAGGTTGTCGTACCCGAGGGTGCCGACGAGGTTTTGACTTGCGTTCATATAAGAGTTCCCTTTCTTTTAGGCCGTAGCCCGGTGATAAAAAAACGGGGACCCCAAGTGGTCCCGCGCGAAGACAGCCAGCTCAATTGCCCTGCAGAGCGCATGAAGCTGGTGGCGGCACTCACGGGTGAGTGCCGACCGGATGGTGGTCAGTCGATCCGCGACTGACCTGGTTGTGGTTGTGGTGGTGAGCTAGTTGCCGCCGATCCGTTGCTGGAACGAGTGCATCCGGCTCGCGTCACCGAAGTTGCTGAGGACGAGGCAGGCGTCGCGTTCGGGGCTGTCGGCTCCGGACGAACGGCACAGACTGGCGAGAGGACCTTCGCCGTAAGCGAAGATGACGCCGCCGCTCTTAGCCACTTGCGCGGCCAGTGCGACGTCGCAGTGCGAATCACCGGCGAAGCCGACGAATTCGTTGCCGTCAGCGACTGCGGCGCGGATGGCGGCGGAATCACTGAACTGGCTGGCGGGGACGACGACGACGCCACAGCTCCGAATGGTCTCGAAGAACTGAGCGGCGCCGGGGAGGTGGGTCGGGTTGGACCCCAAGTCAACTACCAACAGTTTGCTCATGGGCAATCTCCTGGATGATGGTTCACAGACTCTGTTGTCGAACGAACTGACTTCTCCTCCAGTCCGAAACACAGAACTAACCACCACAAGCGTCAAAAACTGCCAGGCAAAACCACATTCCTCCGCGGGTGCGGAAAGGAGATTTGTCGTGGTTCGGCACTGGCAGAGATTTCTGGGTGCGGTGGTTGGTGCTCTATGCTTTTTAGAACTGAAAAGATAATTTGAACGTACAGATCAGGTTCTAACTAAAGCAAGACGATATATTCATGTGGCGCGGCTTGTGCCGCATGCGTCTTGGGCGCTTGGCAGCCTCGCGCAGTTAAGTTATATTGCCCACTGTGCCCGCCCGGGCACATGGTTCGTACTAACCTGTCACAACCCTGACAGGGTCAGCGATTTGATTAAATCTGTCTCGCTTGACATCTAGCGAGGTTGTGAGAGCGGGCTTATTTTTCATTTATAACTTATAGTAGTACATTTAAAGACAAAAAATTCAGAAAAAGCGCATGAGCACTATCTTTCAGAGCAAAACGTATGAAATTGTCCGGTGCTGGTAAGAGATGCTCGCTTTTTTCCGGACCTGGCTATCTGAATTTTTGGTTTTTAGCCCAGAGGCATATCGATCAGATAACTTGTTACTAATTACTAAAAGCCTGAATCAGTCACAGCAGGCTTATACTTAGCAGAGCCGGCAAGCCTTAAGCAAATTTCGCTTGCCTGCACTTGAAAAATGTGCCCGCCAATTATTGCGTCTGGAAAATTCGACGCTTGGCAATTTCATTGTTCGTTCTTTCGCATTGGCTAAAAGTCGGTCTGGTTGGGTAAAAAACCACTTCGTTACAATTAGGCGAGGCCTCCTAGCGGGCAAAGATTAGAGACTCTGGCAGGCGTGCTAGCCGTCAAGTGTTTTATTTGAAACAGGCAAGTTTCGGGCGAATGACGCATTTACCAACTGCCTTTTCTTTGACAATCACTGCTCCGACACTCGCGCTCCTTACAGAGCACATGTCAATTACGTCATAAGTAACTCTTTAAAAGCTTGTGTTAGGAAGTCCAATAACAGTACGTTGATCTTACATTCCCCTCCAGTTCGTTATTTTCAGGCAAAAGCTCCCCAACAGTAGTGCCGCCAGCCTTTCAGCCAAACATCACAACTTCCGGTTGTGCGGTTGAGATTCGCGGTTCTGCTTAGAAGGGCGTAAATCACCTGAGGATTTCGGATCTGCGGCTTGGAATGCTTGGTTAGTTGCTTGCTCTTCGGTTCGGCTCCGGCTTGACTGAATGGCAGGCGACGTCGTTTGAGAGGGTGTTTCGACGCCTTCCCTTTCTCGCGGCATGACACCACTTGTGGTGGCGTGTTTTCGAGTACGACGCGCTGCCGCAATGCTCACGCGTTGTGTCAGCTCGTGTTTCGCCAGCACGCATTGTCCAGTTCGTCCATCACATTCCGTGGTGAGGCGCTCATTTACCAACAGTTCGCCGCGAGGGCTTTGCATCGCGACGGACGCTACCGGTCCGCCAGGACCAAGAAGGAGTCTCTGTTATGAAGAAGAACCAGAAGAACATCACCGGCATCAACGCGCCCAAGTGGACGTCTCTGACGCCCAAGCAGGTCGCTCGCCTCAACGCCGTCAACGCCGAGTACAACCGGGAGCTGGCCGAGAACCTGCCCCAGTACCCGGACACCGACGAGTCGACCCTGACCGACATCCTCCTCGGCGCCACCAGCCCGCTCGCCGCCCTCGGCGGTCACGAGGCGATCAAGGCGCTGGGCTGGTCCGACCACCAGCTCGACATCACCCTCGACGACCTCGAGGACTACCGCGGCGGCCGCCGGCGCAACCGTGGCAACCGTGGCGGCAACCAGCAGCGCAGCCGTGGCGGCAACCGTGGCGGTGGCAACAAGGGTGGCGGTCGTCCCGGCGGCGGCACGCTGCTCAACCCGGCTCTCGTCCTGGCCTCGGTCAAGGCGAAGGTCGCCTCGCTCGGTCTCAAGCCGGTCGGCATGACCGGTAAGGTCATCCACGGCGCCCAGAACTTCGAGATGCTGACCCTGAACAAGGCGAAGTGGTTCATGGACTCCTACAAGGAGTACATCCCCCTCGCCCACGCCTGGATCTGCGTCGAGATCGGCAAGGACGGGCTCGAGGAGGTCGCGCGCCAGACCGGCTACACCGCCTACTGCTCGTCTGACAACAGCCGTGGCAACCAGGCGGTCGGCATCCTCGTGCACCCGCGTCTGAAGGTGCTCGGCACGCGCACCATCGATGAGGTGGCGAACGTGCAGGGCGTCAACGACCTGCGCCCGGTGCTCGTCGTCGATGTCGAGGACACCTCCCCCGACGCCGACCCCAACGACAAGCGCTTCTCCATCGCGGCCGTGCACCTCAAGTCGATGCGCGGTGGCGTGCAGACGACGGCTGCGGTGCGGTATCAGCAGTGCCAGATCATCGCCAACAAGCTGACCGGCAAGGTCATCATCGGCGGCGACTGGAACATGATCCTGCCCAACGTCAACGACTACGCGCCGCTCAAGCAGGCCGGCTACCTGCTGGTCGACCCGGGCGACAGCCGCAACACCCACATCATGGGCTCGCGGCTGGACGCCTTCTTCACGCTGGCGTTCGCGTCGGTGCTGAAGGGGGTCAAGCTCATGGACTGGTTCTCGGACCCGGCCATCGGGCGCGGTCTCACCGACCACGCGGCCATCGCCGTCTGACCGTCCGAGAGCTCAGGCTCTCGCTCCGGTCATCACCCGGCGACTCAGGCTGAGTTGCCGGAACACTGTTCGGCACTCTGGCGCCACGCAAGTGGCGTCAGAGTCTGCCGGGCAGTTTTTCCCTCGAGGAAAGCTAAGACCTTTCCCGTTTTGTTTGACCAATTTCAAAAACAGTTCAGCCAAGGCTGAGCTACTGGAGAAAATTACTATGTCTGCAGATCGCATTACCTACGACAAGAAGGGCAAGTTCTTCGTTTTCAACGGGCAGTACGGTTACGACGGCTCGGTCGTCGTCGACCGCGGAGTGGCCTTCGTTCAGGAGCCCTTCGATTCCAAGGCCAAGTACCACCGGCTCACGGCCAGGGTGGTCGGGCAGGTCATCGCCGCTGCCCTCATGGGTGGCACGACCAGGGTGCAGTTCGACAGCGTCACGCTCAGCGTCAATTACCTGACGCAGATGCTCGGCTTCGTCGGCAAGCACGGCTGGTTCAGCGACCTGCTCTCGTCGACCGAAGACCACGCCTTCGACCCGAACCACCCCACCCCGGGAGGGTTCGTCGGCGAAGCCCAGCGCCTCCAGAAGGAAGCCGCTTCGCTCGAGCAGTACGCTCGTCAGGCACGCATCGCTCATCGCGACGACGAGGCTAAGCAAGCCGAGTCGCAGGCGGCTGAGCTCCGTGCCACGGCGCGTCGTCTGCTCACCCAGCAGTAAAAGCGGGCGGCTTTCGAACCGCCAGCACCACCGCTAACGTGAACCGTTCAGCGGCGTCTCCGGACGGAGAGTCAGGCTTGCTTAGCAAACAAGCCTGGCTGTCCGCCTTTCTCTTCTCTGAGCGGCGATGGTCGTCGCTCTAACACAAGGGCTTCAGGTTGGCGTTTCGCCTGCCTGATTTTCAGCGGTAAGACCGCAGGAAAAGGACTTTATGACAGCTCAATTTCGTGCCGTTCTGGTTGGTGATCTGAAGAATCTTCGTGCCATGGTCGAGCCCCAGTTCGGTGCCGACGACATCAGGCTCATTCACGTGCTTCGTCCCCTGGCGGCGCTGCTCGTGCAAGACAACGCCCTCGACGAGGCCGTGGTTTTGCAGCGGCGCATCTACAACCTCTGCCTCAAGTTCAAGGGCAACCCCAACTTGCCCAGCCTGAGCGAAGCCAGGAAGTCTCTCGCGGCCTCGCTTCAGTCGCTCGGGCGGTACGACGAGGCGCTGCCTCTGTTGCAGTTGTGCATCGCTGAAGATGGTGACGAGAGTGCGACCAGCACACTCGTGGACTGCCTGCAGGGTCTCGGTCGCTTCCAGGAAGCGATTTCCCTCTGCGAGCAGAAGGTGTCGCAAGCCGCACAGCTGGACGCAAGCAAGTCCGGCACGGCTCAGCTCAGCTGGCTGCTCAATCTGAGCCGCTGCTACAGCCGCCAGGATGACTACGCCAGGGCAGCCGAGGTGATCGAGCGCACGATTCCGCTCATGGCCGCGCGCGCTGAGGTGTTGTGCATTCCGCAACTGGACATGCTTGCCGAGCTGTATCGCAAGGCGGGCAATCTGGCCGAACACGACCGCGTGCGCGCCAAGCGTCGCGAGATCGCCGATCGCTGCAACTACTAACGACCGACCGTTCCTAGCACCGTGAATGGTGCGGCAGGGCTAGCGCCCTGCTTTTTTAGACTGTAAATACTATAACGTATCATAAAAAGAAAACGGCTAAAGTTTAGGATGCAGACCATATTGCTACAACCGAAATCACGTCGAGCAGCTATGATCATAATGGCGCTCGATTATTGCTTTCTTTGCCCGAAGGCATCGGCAGGTGATCATGACCAAACAGGATTTGGAATCCCGAGGCCCAGGGCCAGTGCCTTCGCACGCTAATCAGTTCGACAATCTGCGCAAAATCATCCACCACCACTTCGAGCTCTATTCGAGAGAGGGTAAACTTTGCGACGAAGAACTGCTGTCGGTGTTGAACGTGAAAGCAGCCGAGATGATGGCCAGCCGTGAAGTTTTGTCCACTGAACAATATGCAGATATGCTCTACAGCCTGGCTTTGCTCAACTACGAATCTGCTAACTACGAACACGCAGCTCGGCTGGCAGATGGCGCCTTGAAAATTCGCGAGGAAGCACGCGGTCCCAACTCCGATTTGCTCCTCGACTTCGAACTGCTGGTTCTTTCTTACAATAATCGCGGTCGCTTCGGTGAAGCAGAAAGCGCGGCCGATAGCTGGCTGCGCCTGGCAGAAGATGAGTTTGGCGTAGATAACCCCTATATCGGAAAAGTGACTTTCTGCCTGGCGCAGATTTATCGCAAACAGGGACGTAAGCTCGAAGCTGAACAAATGTTCCTGCGCTCCCTGGCAATTTATGCAAAGACAAACACGCTGGACAGTGCCGATGCATCAGTGACTCGCACTGCTTACGGCGACTTTCTCCGGCTGACAGGCCGAGCAGAAGAAGCAAAGCAGATCGAAAAAAATTACTGAGTTGAGACCAATCGTTGTCAAATCGCCCACTGCCAATTCCAGTGGGTTACTATTTGATCTGCCCTTAACGATGGATGTTTTTATGCGGAAAACCCAGGTGCTGTTGAGCACTCTTCTGACCATGTCTGTGACCTGTGCAGCTTCTTACTCGAAGGTAGAGGCAACACAACCGCCTGTGGCCGTCAAACTTTTCGATAATCTCAGTCGCACTGATTTCGGCACAGATATGCATGGCGAGAAAATTGATCTGTTTACCCTGACCAACGCCAACGGCATGGTCGCTAAAGTTATGACTTATGGTGCCACGTTGACTGAGCTGCGCGTTCCCGATAAACGCCGCAAATCAGTCGACATAGTTCTCGGCTTTGACTCACTGCGCCCGTACGAAGAACAATCATCCTATTTCGGCGCCACAATAGGACGTTATGCAAACCGTATTTCTGGAGCGAAATTCGCTATCGACGGCAAAGACTATTTTCTTGCTCCTAATAGTTCACATAATACCTTACATGGTGGCATTCGCGGATTCGACAAACGCCTGTGGCAGGCTGAGCCTTTGCACGAAAATGGCATCGCTGCTGTTAAATTCACGTATGTGAGCAAAGATATGGAAGAGGGTTTTCCAGGAAACTTAACTGCAACAGTTACTTATTCGCTTAATAACGAGAATGAATTGAAGATTGTTTATACAGCTTCTACGGACAAGCCCACACCGATTAATCTCACTAATCATGCTTATTTTGACCTGGCCGGCGCCGGTTTTGAATCGGTGTTGAAACATCAGTTGCGCATAAATGCCGACTCGTACACACCCGTGAACAAAGAACTTATCCCTACAGGCACCATTGAACCTGTAAAAGGCACACCGTTTGATTTTACAGAGCCCAGAGAAATCGGCAAAGACATAGAAAAAGTTTCCGGCGGCTACGACCACAACTTTGTCTTGCGGGGGCAGAAAGGAGAGCTGAGAGAAGCGGCAGTCGTCGTCGAGCCCATTAGCGGACGCACCTTAACGATGCTCACGACAGAACCGGGAGTGCAGTTCTATTCTGGAAATTTTTTGGATGGCACCATACGCGGTATAGGTGGTGTTTATTCAAAACACTGGGGCTTTACTCTGGAAGCCCAACACTACCCTGATTCAGTACATCACAGCGATTGGCCAAACACAATTTTGCAACCTGGTCAGTCGTACACTCAAACCACTGTCTACAGATTTAGCCAGGGTGTCAGCCACGCAAATTGGCTTCATAATTGAACCGGATAATTCACCCAAATTGGCTTCACAACTAACGGATCGCCCCGCATTGATTGCACTAAACTGAACGGGAATTCGGGCCCGAGACTGGGGTGTACCTCTCTCAAATTCATTTACTCATTTCATGTTAAGCAAAAAACGCAGACTTCGCATGTTCTGGAAAGCCTTTGTTGATGCGTGTTTCCAGTGATCGGTAAGTCTGGAAAGGCTGATGTAATAGAACTTTACTTAACATTAGGTCTGGGCGTTGGTAGCTTTACCCTCGCCGGCAGTTTTGGCGCAGATCTCTTGAAGTTCGCATCAGCACACGCTAGCCAATAATAATTTCTTCGTTTTTTTGGCCATCGCGGCCACTCTCCAGCATCATGCGCGATACCACTCAGCGATCAGGGCGAAGAAATTTAGTACCGTTTTGCGCCAGACCATTGAATCAATAGGCCTGGCGCAACTCTGCTCAGGTCCGCTAGGAATCAGGGTTTCCTCAATGTTTCCTTTATTATTCCAGTCAAAGATCGGCGGCGTATATTCCTTGTGTATATAAGAACGTTGAGTAGCGCGAGCCGCGCCAGAAAATGATTTGAGGCTGTGGTCGGGGTTTGGGCCAAATGTCATTAGTTATTAGAGAGTAGATCACTATTGGCTCTTGAGTTTCGTGCTTGAGAACCAATAGCTTTTTCATGTTCTCTGTTTTCCAGTTCCAAGCAAACCTCCCTTATTGCTCTAATCAGTAGTTTTTCAACGTTCCACACCCCACCGCACATCGGTGAGAGTGAGCACGTCTTCTGCCTTTGTGCGCTTGTTGTGCTGCCGCATGAACACTGGCTCACATGAAGAGCAACTTTTTTCCGGACTGCGCTGCACAGTCTCGCAGTCTCTGCCAGGAGTTACAAAATGACACGGACAAAAACGATTCGCAACAATCGTGGACGGAAGAAGTTGCGCATCGGACTCTCGATGGGCACCTTCAATCCCATTCATCTCTGGCACATGCAGGTCGCGCAATGTGCCTGGGATCAGTTTGACCTCGACTTCGTTTACTTCATCCCCAACGGTGACCCGCCGCATAAAAGCGACGTCGCTCCCAAGGAGATTCGCTTCCGCATGGTTCGGGCTGCATGCCAGGGCGTCAAGCACTTCGTGCCCAGTCGCATCGAGATCGACCGGCCCGGCAAGTCTTATACGGTCGACACGCTGCGTGCGCTTCGGGCGCTGCATGGCGATGACGTCGAATTCTTCCTGATCATCGGGCTCGACAACGTCGAACCGATTAATCACTGGATGGAAGTCGACGAAATCTTCAAGCTCTGCCAGCTTCTCGTGGCGCCGCGCGACGCTGCCATTGCAGACCGCGACATCGTCGCTCGGGTGCTGCCTGCCGGGGCTCGCTTCGGCATTATTGACTGCCCGGGCGGCGGCATCTCAAGCACGATCATCCGCAACTGGATCAAGGCTGGTCGCGCTCGTTCAGCCGACTACCTTTTCCCCAACGTCAAAGTCCGCAACATCGCCGTGCGGCACAGGCTCTATCGCTGACCCTGACTGCGCACCACCAGTGGTGTGCAAGAAAGATGAGGACCAATCTATGACACAGCCAAAGAAAAGTGGTGTCGCTGCATCTCAGATGAGAAAGCGCCGCCGCAAGCTCTCTTCCGCTCCGCGCTCCATCCTCGACAACGACCTCTACAAGTTCTCGATGGGCAATGCGGTGCTGCAACGTTATCCGAACATTCGGGTGGCCTACAAGTTCACCGACCGACGCTGCAAGGGCAACTGGACGCCCGAAGCCCTCGCGGTGCTGCAGCGCCGCATCAACGAAATGGCCAGGCTGAAGCTGACCGCCGAAGAGCGTGCTTACTGCGTGGTGGCGCTGCCCTGGATCAACCGCGCCTTCTGGGATTTCCTCGCCAACTACCGCTACGATCCATCCGAGGTGTCGGTTTCGCTCGATGCGAGCAACAACCTCAAGCTCGACATTCGCGGGCTCTGGTGCCGCACCATTTTCTGGGAAGTGCCTCTCCTGGCGCTGATCTCAGAGGTCTACTACGAATACATCGACACGAACTGGAGCGAGGACGGCCAGGTCGAGAAGATGGAAGGCAAGGCGCAACGCCTCTTCGACGCCGGCGTCGCCTGGGGCGACTTCGGCACCCGCCGCCGCCGTCACTTCGCTGCGCAGGAGCGCGTCGTCGCTATCGGCAAGAAGTACGCCAACTTCACGGGCACAAGCAACGTCTACCTGGCCATGAAGCACGGCGTCAAGGCGCTGGGCACCATGGCTCATGAGTGGGTGATGGGTCACGCTGCCCTGGTTTCGCTCAAGCACGCCAATCGGGCTGCACTCGTTGCCTGGAAAGAGGTCTACGGAGGCAACCTGGGCACCGCGCTGCCCGATACTTACGGCACCGACGCCTTCCTGCGTGACTTCGACGGCGAGCTGGCCAGGCTCTATGACTCGGTGCGCCATGACTCGGGCGACCCCTACGCCTGGTACGAGAAGCTCGTCGCTCACTACATTTCGCTCAGCGTCGACTGGAGAACCAAGCCGGCCGGATTCACCGACGGCAACACCGATACCAGCGCCATCGAGATCAACGGCTACGTCAGGGGCCGCGGCGGCAAATGCTGGTTCGGTATCGGCACGTCGATGAGCAACGACTACGGTGATGAGAGCCCGGCTGTCGCGATCGTGATCAAGCTCTACGAGGTGATCGACCAGCACGGCATCGTCACGAAGGTCGTGAAGATCTCCGACAACCCCGAGAAGGCAGGTGGCGACCACGATGCCTTGCGTGTTGCCAAATACACGCATCTGGGCATTCCGCTCGACGCCGCAGCCTGAGCGCACTTCTCGACCATGTTGCCTGAGGCACAGCGTCTCAGGCAGCTAACACGAAGCCCGGAGCAACGCCAGTTACTCCAGGCAACCGATTCGCAGCCTCTGTTCTGAACTTCTCAGGACAGACTTGTTCTAACGCCAACTTACCTTGGCACGGGAGACCTTGATATGCAAAAAGTGATCATCTTGACCTCGGGCGGCTCTGTCGCAGTCGCTGCCCGACTTCTGGCCAAAGCCGGCACCGTCAGTGGTGAGGTGAAGGCGGAAGCGTTTCCCGATGGAGAAATCCATCATCAACTCGAAACCGCAGTCGACAACAGCGAAGTCGTCGTCTGCGGCAACTTCGATTTCACCGAGCCTGACCAGACCATGGAGCTCTTCGATGTCGGCTCCCTGGCGGCAGATGAAGGCGCCATCGGGCTGACTTTGATTACGCCCGAAGACCGCCGCAACGACAAGCACACGCGCTTCTTCAGGCGGGTGCAGGCGCGCATGCTCTCCGCAATCCCCGAGACACCACTCGGGAACCGAGTCTTGCCTGTCGACGAGCAGACCATGTCCATGCCCGTCTATCGCAAGCCGGCTCTGCGCCGCCGCCCCAACAAGCGCGCTGCTTCCGGGGCCGCCATCGACCTCTTCGAGTATCGTGGCGCCCCCGTACTCTTCGCCACGAAGAGCTACGGCTATATGCTCGCCGATTTCCTCAAGTTGCACGATTTCCAGCCTGGCGACTGCCATCGCGAGGCTGGAACCGGTCTCGTTACAGGCGTCAGCGGCGTCGCCGGTCGTGATGTCGTCATCGTGGGCGGTACCATCGATCACGCCGAAACGATCGAACTCTACTTGCTGGCCAATGCCGTCTACGAGGCGGGCGCCGTCAGCATGACCATCGTCATTCCCTACTTCGGTTATTCGACGATGGAGCGCGGCAAGCCCGAGCTGCACGAGGCCGTCAAGGCCGCTTACCGGGCGCGCCTGATTTCCTCAATTCCCGCCTGCCCGCTCGGCAATCGGGTGGTCATGACCGACCTGCACTCCGAGGGCATCCCGCACTACTTCCATGGCGTGCGCACCACTCACGTCTACGCCATCAAGCGCATCATCATGGAGGCGCTGGGTGAACGACTGGGCGGACGCATCTGCACCACCGATGCCGGGCGCGGCAAGTGGGCTGAGTCGCTCGTCAAGGACATCAACAGGCTCCTCAAGGGGCGCGGCATCGCAGTCGACCAGTTCTGGCAGGCCGCCTTCGCTCTCAAGGACCGCAAGAGCGGCTCCGACACCGAATTGCTCGGTGTGCTCGGCGATGTCGCCGGGCTCGACATCGACCTCTTCGACGACATGATCCGCCGCGGCTCTACCGCCATCGAAGCCGGGGTCGGTTACCGCAGCGGCATTCCCGGCAAGGAAGGTACGGGCTGCCGCAAGATTCGCTTCTTTTCCTCGCACGGCGTGCTCCCCGGCAACGCCCTCGACCGTTTGCGCGGCGCAGTTGACCTGCAAGGCGAGCCTCTCTTCGACGAGGTGATCGTCACCGACAGCCATCCCAGCGCCGTGCGCCAGGCTGGTGATTTCCTCAAGGTGAAGTCCATCTCGTACATCCTTGTCGAGGAGGTGCTTCGCCTGCTTCGTCCCGGCGCCTGATCGCTGTTGCGACAGGTGCGTGTGATAAACCGGGCTCATCTGCCGTCACCGCATCTGGTGGCGGCAGGGGGCTCCTTCTCTGCTTCAGGAGAGTCATATGAAACTAATAAAGATGGCTGGGGCTGCCCTCAACCAGATTCCATTCGGCTGGGCAAACAACCAGCTCAATATCGAAAATGCCCTGGCCGACGCCAGAGCCGTGGGCGTCACCATTCTCGGTCTGCCCGAGCTGTGCATCACAGGCTACGGCTGTGAAGACGATTTCTTCCGCCCCGACTTGCGTGAGCGCGCCTGGCAGATGCTGCAAGCGCTCCTGCCGCTGACGCGGGGTATGGTCGTCTCGTTCGGGCTGCCCATCCTCCACAAGAACAAGATCTACAACTGCGTCGCTGTCGTGGTCGACGGCGCGATCGCCGGTTTCGTGGCCAAGAAAGCTCTGGCCAACGACGGCATCCATTACGAGGCGCGTCAGTTCGAAGCCTGGCCGGCCAACCTCGTCGAGCAGTTCGAGAAGGACGGCAAGGTCTACCAGATAGGCGACCTCTACTTCCGCATCGGCGACGTCGTGCTCGGCTTCGAGATCTGCGAAGGCGCCTGGACCGGCAAGCGTGACGGCGTCAACCTGGTCGGCAAGGCGGTCGATATCATCATCAACCCTTCGGCCAGTCACTTCAGCTTCGGCAAGGTGAAGACGCGTCAGCGCCTGGTTCTGGAAGGCTCCCGAGCCTTCGGCTGCACCTATCTTTTCGTCAACCTGCTCGGCAACGAGGCCGGTCGCGCCATCTATGACGGTGACGTGATTATCGCTCAGGCCGGTCAGCTTACCGCCTCCGGACCACGCTTCTCTTATCGAAACCATGTGCTCACCACGTCGGTTGTCGATATCGAGCACACGCGCATGATGCAGTCGCGCACCTGCAGCTTCAAGCCCGAAATCACGGGCGCTCAGGACAACCGCTGCATCGAAGTGCCCTTCGTCTTCCCCGAGCGCACGCCCGAGGCCAGGGTGGCGGTCGTTTTCGAACCCTGGGAGACCGGTGTTCGCGTCAAGGAAGAAGAGTTCTCGCGGGTGATTCCGCTTGGTCTCTTCGACTATCTGCGCAAGAGCATGTCCAACGGTTTCATGCTCTCACTGAGCGGTGGTGCCGATTCCACTGCTGTCGCCTGCCAGGTCAAGCTGATGGTCGACTTCGGCGTAGCCGACCTCGGTATGGACGGCTTCAAGGCGAAACTGGCTCACATCAAGGGTCTCGATAAGTGTGCGACCAGAAAGGAGCTGGTCAATCGCCTCATCGTCTGCGCTTATCAGGCCACCAAACAGAGCTCGCGCACGACCAGGACCGCTGCTCGCAAGGTGGCTGAAGCGGTCGGCGCGCGCTTCTTCTCGCTCAACATCGAGCCCATCGTGCGGCTCTACATCAAGCTCGCCGAGAAGGTGATTGGGCGACCGATGACCTGGGAGCAAGATGACATTCCGCTCCAGAACGTGCAGGCGCGCGTGCGTGCTCCGATGATCTGGCTGCTGGCCAACATCTTCGGCATGCTGCTTCTGTCGACCAGCAATCGCTCGGAAGGCGCGGTCGGTTATTGCACCATGGACGGTGACACCGCCGGTGGTCTCTCGCCTGTTGCCGGCATTGACAAGCTTTTCCTCAAGTGGTGGCTGCTCTGGCTGCAGAACGAGGGACCGGCCGCTGTTGGTCCTCTACCCGAGCTTATCTACGTCACCAAGCAGCAACCGACTGCTGAACTGCGTCCGCTCGAGCAGGCGCAGACCGACGAGAAAGACTTGATGCCCTACGACGTGCTCAATTCAATCGAAGAGGAGGCAATCGAAAACAACCGCTCGCCGCTCGAGTGCTACCAGATCATTCGGGTCGGCTACGCGCAGCACACGCCCCTGCAAATCAGCGACTGGGTGCAGAAGTTCTTCAGCAAGTGGAGCATCAACCAGTGGAAGCGCGAGCGTCTGGCGCCTGCGCTGCACTGCGACACTCGCAACCTCGACCCTCGCACCTGGCGCCGGTCGCCGATCCTCTCGGGTGGTTACCGCGATGAGCTGGTCAGCATGCGTGAGTATGCTCTCGCTGACCACGAGGCGCAGTCGCTGGCGTAACGCGAAGAATGCGCCGCAACTCGCGGGAACGTGTCAGAACGCGTCAGCAGGTGCGGGAAGACAATCCAGCGAATACAGATATACGTTTCGTTCTAGTTGAGTGTGCTCTCTGCCTGACGGCAGACGGCATATTCGGCTGTTCATCAACAGCTGCGTGGTTGCTCGAACCGCGCAGTTTCCGTCGGGACCTGGTCCCGCAAGAGGAGTTCCATATATGAGCAAGATCGTCAATCAGCACAAGCTGCAGCCCGGCAAGACTGCGCTTTTCAATGTGGACGGCACCAACGATTTCGCCGACTACAAGCGCACGCGCGCTCGCAACTTCAGCCGTCTGGCCGTGCCCGGTGGTCGGCGCATCGGCCCTGTGGTCGGTCGCATCCAGCGCTGGGGCAAGCGGTCGGGGAAGATCGATCTGCAGATCGGCATCCGCGACTCGCACAAGCCGAACATGTTCAACTTCGCCGAGCAGAACCCCGACAAGCGTCCGTACCTCGACAAGGTGGCAGACCGCGACGGCAGCTTCGTCTCGGTCTATCCCACTCACATGATCGAGGGCACCTGGGGCTGGGACTGGATCCGCGGCACGGAAGCAGCGCTCTTCGACGCCACCTTCCGCAAGGGCACGGAGGAGAACCGTGACGAGTTCTCCGGCGCCACCCAGGAGGTGATCGACTGGCTGCGCGCCAACGGCGTCACGCGCGTCGTGCTGGTCGGTCTGGTCAAGCGCATCTGCGTCGGTCTCACTGCCAACGCGCTCGCTCGCGCCGGCTTCGAGGTGGTGCTCGTCGAGGACGCCACCTGTGACCTGCCCATCCCTGACTGGCAGTCGGTGATCGACGACTTCCAGCAGACCGGCGTCATCACCGTCACCGAGAAGGAGCTCTACAAGACCCTGTAAGCGATCCCCTCGTCCTCTAAGAGCAGACCTCGATGGAACACACCATCCCCGGTGCATGGAGCGTACCCGTCCCGGGTGCCTCGCTCCATTCAGTCTGCTCAATCAAAATCAGCTGGGATAACGCGCCAGTTCTCTTGCGAAGAAAGCACTGGCGCCGTCCCCAGCAACGTCGGAAAACCCACCTCTGCCTGAGGTGGCGCAAGCACCAGATAAGGTGCGCAAAGGAGCATTAACATATGAACACGAATCACAAGATCGAATCGACCCTGACCGGCAAGTTCAGCGACATCATCGATTTCCTGACTGCAGAAGGGGCTGATGAGGCTGACCAGCTCGCACGGCGCGCTGTCGGCGTCATCATCTCTACCGACCGCCCCCAGACCGGTGAAGAGTCCGATACCGATCCGTTCGTCGCCAACATGCTCGCCTCCGCGGCTCTCGTTTCGATCAGCGAGAACCTCAAGCACTACCCGTTCGTCAGCAACTCGGCTGACTTCGACCAGTCCGCTCTGCTCAACCCGGGCGGCCTCGATGTGATCGAGTCTGCCCGCGAGCTTGTCGAGCGCGCCGAGACTCTGCTCGGCATGCAGCCGGAGCTGCCTGCTCGCGAGGCTTCCATCTCCGGTCTCGATACCGTTCCTGCCGCGCTCGTGGCAGTCGTCGACGACGTCATCTGCCGCCTCTTCGAGGAGACCGGGCAGCTTCCCGCTGCGGTTTTCGTGGTGGTCGTCGATGACGGAGCGCTTCTCGCTGCTGCCACCGGCGGCGATGCCGATACGACCGATGCCCGGGCTGATGTCGAGCCTGCCGCTACTTCGGCGGTGGCCGGCTAGGCGGGTTCTCATCCTTTCAGAGAAGGACCGCTGTCGCCATCTGGCGCGCGGTTCTTTTCAATTTGGAGTTGTCTCATGAAACTCAAGTATTCACTACTGGTGGTGTCACCACCCTCTCAAGGTGCCTCAGGTGATTTCAGCGTTGTCGCATGCAAAGACTTGATTGCCCTGTGCGAAAGCAAGGGCGTCCATGTCTCTGTGGGCAACGGACGGAAGCGTCTGCCGGCGCTCGGACGTGGTGGACCGCGTATCGTTTTCATCGCCGGTGCAGTTTCGCCGGGGCGCCTCCTCGACATCGTCGAGCGTCTGCACGCTCGGGGCATCAAGCCCATTGTCGTGGTCGATGCGCTTCAGGTCGATTCGCTCGACTGGCTGCACGTAGAGCTTTCGGTGCTGAACGAGAAATCGTTCCAACTCGCCCACGCCGGGGAGATTCCTTCCTTGCTCGGGCGCAACTGGAACGATTTGCACATGCACCGTTTCGCCAAAGCCGACAACACCTCGTCGGTGGCGGTTTTCCTCCAGGGCGGCAAGAAGATTCTCGCCATCAAGCGCAAACACAACCCTGACGCAGGCAAGTGGGCGCTTCCGGGCGGTTTTCTCAACTGCCAGCTGGAAACCCTGGAGGAATGCGGTGCACGCGAGGTCGGTGAAGAAACGAAAGTGCCGGTTTCGCCGGCCGAGTTGATTCTCGTCGACGTTCGCTCCAGCCCGCGCCGTGACTCGCGACAACACGTCGTCGATCACGGCTATGCCTGGTTCGTTCCGCCCGATCGTGAAGCTGAAGTCTATGCCAAGATGGAGGCTTCCGATGACGCAGAAGGTCTCGAGGTGCTGGATACCGACTGGCTTCTCGCGCAAGACATCGCCTTCGATCATCGCCTGATCATCGAACGCGCACTGGCGCTGTGTCATTGCGCGTAGTCTGATTCTCTCAGTCAGTGGGCGGTCCGGGCTAAGGCCGCTCACTGACTCAATCTTTGATTAGCTCGACTGACCGAGATAGAACAATGATCAAATTGGCTATCATCCTCATTATTGCCGCGGCGGCTCTGAGCTGCGCGGTCTTCGGACTCGTCGCTTACTCCGTCGTCATGGCTTGCATTGCCTGTTTCATGGCAGGCTTGACTGCGACGATCATCGGCGTGCTCGTCCTCACGAACAAGTTCCAGATGAACTATGAAGTGGCTGGGGTTCGCAGTTTCTGGAGCGGCATCGCTCTTATGGCTGTGGTCATCGGCGGCTGGACTGCCGGTCTCAATCTTTCCGACGGCGGATTATCTTCGAACTTCGTCGGCAACCTCTGGGACGTCTCGCTTCGCTGTGCTGTCGCCAGCTTTGTTGTCGCTGCCGCCACGCTGGCTGGCTGGGGCGTTCTCATCCTTCGCGCTCGCCGATCCCGGGGCTGATGCCCTTCTACGTTTGTTGCTATCGCATCGAACGCTAACCAGGAGCAACTAGAAAGCAAATGACCCAGAAAGTCACAACAGCAGACTGCAAGAAGGCACTGGCACAAGCATGGCCCACGGTCTTCGGCACTGACCTGCCCGACCAGGCCTCCAGGTGGAAGCGCATCTCCAAGCGCGGCAAGAAAGGCGAGCCGGTCGAGCGCGTCTTCTTCCACGAGACGCTGCCCGTGCAGGCGCTCGTCGTCGAGAAAGACGGCGTTATCGTCGACACGATCCTCCGCGGCTTCGCACGCTTCGACGCCCCGGAAGATTCGGCGACCGAGGCTGAGTTCGCCATGGCCGAACGCGCGGAAACCAATGCCGGCTTTGAGTTCCTCGGCAAGTATCCGCTCTTCCGCCCGTCTGACTTCCTCTTCAAGATGTGTTCGGAGGAAGAGGCGGCGCGTGACGGGCACACCTGGTACGAACTCTTCCCGACCACCGATTTCGGCCGGGGCGAGACGCACAACGATGAACAGATCGACTACCTGATCATGAGCCATCTGCCCGAGGGCGATGGCGAGGTCATGGAGGGCACCTTCGCCAGCCAGGGCACCGTCAGCGAATGCGAAGCGGCGCTGCGGGCGAAGGGTTTCATCTGTGCCGACGAATGGACGCCGACCTCGAAGAAGGGCGCCGGCGCCGAGACTGACGACTGAGAGGCAGGTAGCAGACTGGGCAACACCTTTCTGAGGCGTTGCTCAGCCCTGCCGCAACACAGAAGGAAAAGTCTAATGAGCTCTACATGGTCTTCGGTTTGACCGCGTGGGCGACCGGCACACGCTGAGTTCCGAAGCTCCGGGCTGTTTGCCGGGGTGCATTCATTCATAGAATGCGCCTCGGTAACCGGCTCGAAGTTTTGATGTTGAATTCTGCAAAGGTCTTATTGCTCTCCGCGATTATCAAAAAGACTGTTATTACTATTTGATATAGCACATGGTCGTGCAGTTCCACCTTTAGGATGACGGTGCTAGCGCCTTCGAAAATAATCAATCGGAGGGCCGATTGTCTCTGCTGGCCCGAAATTACTAGGTTGAAGACATCTTTCATTTCCTTTCCATTTTTTCGAGCCCAACCGTCGCGTCTACCCTTTCCAGTGCTTGTTTTAGCTGTTTTGAGCAACTTGTCAGAAGACAAGCGCTGGGTTTCGCTGTCCAATCTCTCAAGCAAACGAAGGAGAAAACCATGACTCTTCAATGCGATCGCTGCGCATACGTGCGCGAGCAACCTCAGACGACCTTCACGGTCGAGACTGCTTTCGGTCGTAAGGCCAATGCCTTGCAACCGCTCTTTTCCGTCGAACTGCTGGTGCTGACCAAGCAACAGCACACCATCTCCGCAGGTCCGTTCAGCCGCATGGACAAGGCGCTCGGAGGCGCCCTGACCGCGGCCATGGACAGGGAGGACTTCGGCGGCGCCCTCGGTGAGCATCTGCTCGTCGAGGTGCATGTGCCCGATCAGCCTCTCAAGCGCGTCTTGATTGTCGGTATGGGCAATCCCGGGGAGGGCATCCGACCCAATTTCTGCGGCATGTACCGTCTCGCCATCGACGTCGCCAATCAGCTCGGCTTCAAGAACCTCGGCATTCCCGTCTGGCCGGGGCGTCTGACCGCCGACTTCATGAACATCAAGGGCATGCTGGCTGTGCTTCACTGCCGCGCGGCGGAGCGCCTGCGCAGCACTGCCGAGCCGACCCTCAAGGAGATCAAGGTCTTCTGCACCGCCCAGGCTCGTCGGCATGTCGAGCAGGGGCTCGCGGTCGATCATCAGCTCTGCGTCGTCTGCCGCGACCCGCGCATCTGCTCCTGATCCGATTTCTTTCCAATCAGTCTTCCGGTTGATTAGCGCTGCTTGCAGATCAGCCGGAAGTCTGACTTCAACTCGAAAGAAGGTAACAAGTAAAGAGGAATAACGGTCATGACCGATACCACTCAAAATCAAGCAACGAAGCTTGTCGAGCAGAGGCAAGCTTTGCGCGAACAGCTTCAGGCGATTATTTCTCAGAGCCGTGTGCTGGCTGCATCCACTGCTTCTGAGGACCAGACCGGCATCGTCAGTCTGGTTCAAGACGTGCGCGATCTTGTCGCCGGTGTTGAGAGCATTTTCGACCAGTCGGGCACTTTCGATGCTGCTGAAAAGGCTCGTCGCACTCGGGCCGAAATGCGTCTCTCTGAGGAGATCTGTCAGCGGGTACTTTCGCTGAAGAGCAAACAGTGTGTGATTCCGGGCAACGGCGCAGATGAAGATCTGCACGTGGTCACAATCGCGCAGAAAGCTCGTGTGCAGGCTGCCGAGAACGCTCTGGCGCGAAACGTCTGCAGAATCAGCCGCGGTCAGCCCATCGACTCGGGCGACGAAGCCGATGCCGAGACGCTGAGGACGATGCTCATCTCCTACGCGCCGAACCAGGGCATTCTCAACATCGCCATCGACACCGGCGCCAGGACAACTGGTTGCAAGTGCGACACGGAAGCTCAGACCCGGCAGACTCTGACTTTTGCCATGCAGGTGGAGACCATCTGTCGCATGGTGGTTGACCTGCTCAACGCTGCTGGTTACTGAGTTGTTTGTTCCCCAGGGAGGCACTACTTGTGGTGCCTCCCTGGTGGGACTATTTGCAGTGATCTGGGTCAGCATGAATCGAAATGATGGAAAGTCTTTTTTTATCCACAACTATTCATGCATATAGTAGTAAATCGTTTTTTTAGTTGGACTGAGGCGGAAATTGTCTGGAGATAAGCTTTACCAGCCAACCTCTCTTTTCTTTTAAGTTCCCGTAAAGCCCAGCTGGCGAGGTGCTCGCGCTCTTTTAACGCGAAGATGACCGGCTGCTAATAGAAGCTCATGACTACGGCGGTAAAATCACTGCTGTTCAACCGGGACCATTGATTTGCAGCACCCGAGTCCGACTCGCCGATCTAAATTGAGCCTCTTCTTCGTTGCAGTGGCTGGCTTTGCTGTGATTAACGGACTCGTTGTTTGTGCTATGGGGCAGACTTCGATCAAGCTCACACGGGATGCAATATCGCAGCAGACTCAGCTGTGCCCGCTTTTCGGTAGCTGGACCTGGTGGATGGCAAAAGGTTTTCTTGATCAGAAGGTGCCACCAGATATAGTGCTTCTGGGCAGTTCCCAGATGAATTCAGCGGCCCGCGCTGGTGACGCTAAACTTTTGAATCATGCCGTTGACTGCGTGTCTCATCACGAAGTGTTCAGCCTGGAAACTGCTTTGGAGAAGGCTGGATTGCCGCGTAATAGCGTCGTTAACTGTTCTTTGGACGGTGCCATGGCGTCTGATTACTGGATGACCGCAAGAGCACTTCTGACCGACGAACACCGTCCTAAGATCGTCATCATTGGTGTTTCCCCTCGGGACTTTATAGACAATAAGCTGGTTTCAGCCAGCTCGACTGAACCGTTCCGTTTTTTCTCACGCTATGTGGATAGCGGTAAGCTCAGTCAACTTGCTTACCCTGATCCGATCGCGCGTGCCAATGCACAGTTGGAATGGGCGCTCAATTCACTGCCCACTCGTGCACTGCACTCTTCGATTGAGAGTTTGTTGAGTTCGAACCAGTGGCGCGGCAATAAGCCTCAAACGCAAGAAGTGTTAGGAATTGTCAGAGATTCTCAGATGATGGTCAAACCGGGCGAATTTATGGAGCCTGCAAAAACTGAAGGCGTTTGGGTCGACAATAGCCATGAATATATCAACAGATACAAGAACTCTTCGCCGCCTTGCTACCCGATCCAAATTTCCTTCTTCAAAGAATTTCTTGGTTTGATGCGCGATCAAAATGTCAGAGTGCTTGTTCTGGGAATGCCGACACTGGCTCAGAATCGCAATCTTCTCAGTGCTGATTTCTGGAGTTCATACCGAACTCAGATTTCTTCTATCTGTCGTGATTACAATGCTTCCTGGCTTGACGTCAGTGACAGTCCCGATTTCAATGTCAGTGATTTTATTGATACGGTGCACGTGAACAGCAAAGGTGGCGCAAAACTTTTCGCCATTATGGCTGAAAAACTGGGATCCGACGCCAATCTGTATAAGGCACTGGCGGCAAAAACTAATGCTGACCTGGCATATACCAGCAAATCCAAACTGCCGCAGTAACAACCAGGTTGAGCACGATAAGCGAAAGAAGGAGCGCCTTTCCGACTTTCAATCGGCTCAGACCGGCAATTATGAGCGCCAGAATGCAAAGTTCCGAAGGAAACAGATAGCGGCCATGAGGACCTGTGACATTGGTAATTGTTGCAGCCAGATTGGCCAGCAGGTTGCAGGATGGAAAAGCAGCAACCAGGAGCCAGACTAACCTGGTCTTTTTTCTGTCGAGCAGAGAATCAGTGCTCCCTTCCTCTGCGCCCCTTGATTCCGTGTCTTTCGCTCTAAAATTGCACCATCCTGCAAAAGCCGTGACCAGGTAGCCCAGGTAGACAAAGTAGATCGGTCGCCATAAGTAGCGATCCATGTAACCGAACAGCCCGACGTAATCGAAGAAAACATAGCGCCACCAGCCGATCTGGCTTGCTTTCGGCCAGGGGTGGACAACCTGTCCATTCTGACGCGGCAGGATGGTGATCCAGCTTTCGTACATCGTCTTCGTGCCCAGTACGTCGCCTTTGAACTCAAAGTAATTGTGGATGAAGAACCATCCACAAGCTGTCAGGAATGCGAACGCGAAAGCCGCAATTTGACTGAGAATTTGTGAGATCGTCAGGGTGTTCGCATAACCGGCCATAGCTATGCCGGTCAGCACCGCCGGTGCTACCGAGAGTCCGGTGTGTTTGCTCAGCCCTAGTATGCCGAAGAGCGCACCGATAAATGCCGCTCTGCCTGTGGAGAGTCCGTTCTTTATGCCTTTGACGAGCATGTAGATGATCACTGAGGCTAGAGCTGTGGCCATGGAGTCGTTGTTCGTGTAGCTGTTGACGAAGACCAGCTGAGGATGGAACACAACCAGCAAAGGCAGTGCCAGCGCCAGTTCTTGTCGGCGAGTAAATAATTCTTTGCCCAGCAATACCGCTACCCAGGGCACTACGGCTCCAACAAGGAGACTGCCAAGACGGGAGAATACCGGGGCCAGATTGTCCGGTACAAGGGCTGTTAGAAGTATTTGCGGGATGTATCCGAGCGGAGGCAGGGCACCGTATTCGGCGGCAGGTCCTGTGCTGTGCACTATGTCAAAAGTGGGCAAGCTCATGTGTCTTGCGATGTAGTGGACAACCCAGAAGTGGTTCGGCTCATCAGGCGCTTGTGTTATCGGCAGCGTCATCAGCCACGGTAGTCGCACAACAAAGTACATCAACAGGGAAAAGCAAACTGCTTGCGTCAGTTTGATGTCGAGAATCGGTTTGGTGCGCCCTGGGCTGGTGGTCGGCGCGCTTGTCATTGCCAGGGAGTCCTTGCTGCTTGGGCTGTTTTGATTGTCTGGATTATTCCATATTGGAGATGCGTTAGTCCCGGCTGCACTGAAATGTCAAAAGGACCCATGAAAGTGCTAAGGATCATGGAGCGCAGCCGTCCCGGCTGCACTGAAATGTCAAAAGGACCCATGAAAGTGCGAAGGATCATGGAGCGCAGCCGTCCCGGCTGCACCGAAATGTCAAAAGGACCCATGAAAGTGCGAAGGATCATGGAGCGCAGCCGTCCTGGCTGCACCGAAATGAAAAAAACACTCCAGAAATGACAAAAAAGAAAGTGAAATGTCAAAAAGAGGCGGAAAGTAGTTTCAGTCGAACTGTCCGGAAGAACGCAACCATGCGTCTTCCGGACGGGATTGTCACTGGATGCGACTCCTCGTCATCCATGTTATGCCTCGCCTATGCGCGTGTGTGTCAGCGCCACGCGCGTGCGTCGGTCAGCAGGCTTCGCGCCGCTGCTCTTGCAACTCGTCGATCTGCTCCACCAGCTGCAGCTGCTCCAGCCGCTTGCGCCGGGCGCGCCGCTCCTGCACGGTGCCGGAACCGTAGCCGCCCTTCTTGCCGGACTCGCCGCCGAAGCGGTTGCCGGTCTTCTTGATGCGCTTCTCGACGATGCCGTCGACGCCGCGGATGCTCTGACCGAGTTGCACGAAGAACGCCATGACCTTCTCTCCGAAATTGTGGATGGAACTACAAATTGACACTAGACCCTGTTTGCTGCCAGCTTAAGCGCCGAATGTCACTTGCCGGGTGTGAGGACCTCCCTCACAGGCAAATCGAAATCGTCGCCCGAGCTGAGCACCGAGATGACGACGTTGTGCACGCTGGACAGGGTGTTTTTGCCGCGTGCTTCAACGTTAGAGCGAAAGCCTTCGCCGCGCTTGAACAAGCGCACGTTGCCCTCGCCATAAACCTTTGCTTTGCCGTCGTGGATGTAGACTGCCGTGTCCTCATCCAGTCCGATGCCCAGATCTGCTGTCTCGATCAGCACGAGCGCAGCCATCAGTCTCGTGTCTCGCGATCGTTCGCCCACGTGCGTATCGATGACGACGTTGGGAACGAAGTTGAGACCGTCGATGATGTTGAGAGACTGGGCTTTGACGACATGTTCGTCCATGCCGCCGGCAATCATGCGTGGGGCTGCAATCATTGCGCCCGCGCTGCTGCCACCAATCAGCCCGTCGAAAGTGAGAAGCTGGCTCAGCATAGGCTCCTCCAGCAATCTCTTCAGGCGGGTCTGAGCGCCACCGCAGATATAGACTGCGGTAGTATCCTTCGGTAAGCCAGTCTTAGTGCCTGGCAGAATTACCGTCGTGTTTTTGACGCCCAATTCATTGAATGCGTTTTGCAGCTCGTCGCCCATCTTCGCGGGTTCCTCGGCGGCATGCGTGATGATGGCGATGTTGGCTTTGTCACCACCCGCCAGCTGCACGAAGTCGGCCAGCGTCGTTTTGGCGTTGCCGCCAATCAGAAAGAATGCCGCTTTGGGCGCGTTGCTCTGGTTCACCGCGGCTCGCGAATCTTGTCCGAAGACCGGAATGACGAGGGTTGCCGCAAGAACGAGAATCAACGGATGTAGTTTAGGCGACGACATGATGCTCTCCTTAGGTTGAGCTAGTGTAAAGGAAAAGAGAACAGAGCGCCGAGCGCTCAGTGCGAGGAACGGCGCGGAGTGCGCCACTTCCTCTTGATCACGGGAGCGACGTAGACTTTCGTCTTCCGTGAGTGTACGTTCTTGTACTTGTCGGTCTGTGACCAGGTGCGTTTGGCTTTGGTTTTCCGGCGCTTCGCATTTTGCGCTTGCGGAACGTCCGGCAGCTTGATTCCGTTCTTGCAGACATAACGGATTCCGCCGATCAGAAGGGCGAGAAGCAGAAGCGTAATCGTCACGAGCATCGTGCGTCCTGGGTACGAGGAACTTTGGCAGACTTCCTCACAACAACTTCGTTGTTCGGAGGTGTGCCGGAAATTGGAGAAAGAGTTTGCTTGTGGGCGATTTGAACGAGTCGGAAACGGTGGAAAGAGACGCCCTGAAGTTACTTTGCTACTAGTCAAGAAACAAGCGTGTTTTTAGAAATTGCAATGAAATCGTGCTAGCGCAGCGAGCATCGCCAGGCACAATTTAGACACAATTGGCTTCCACTCTGGTTCTCGGAGTTAGCGCAAAGGCGCTCGGTTGGTACTATAGGCGGTGCGCGGCACAGCACCAACTGTTGAGCTTGTAAAGATAAAATCCCGCGGTCAGGACTGTTGTAAAGCGCGTGTGCATTGACGATGAGAGTAGAATGTCTCCAAGAGCACTGAGACCCGCTACTAGTGATTGGAGAAATTTTGTGAAGCTAAATGTTCCTGCCTTTCTAGGTCTTGTCCTCATCAATGTGGCTTTCTCGAGCGCCGCCAGTGCATCTCAGCTCCGCTTGCCTGAGGAAATCGGTCGGGTCGAGGGACCTCGTGACCTGAATATATTCCAGGTCGAACCAACAATCATCAACGAAAGGTACTACACGAGCGGTCGTTCCGAGCGGCATCAGTTTGTCGGAAATGTGTTGCCTGCCGGAGCCGATATCCCGGATAACGATGCACCAATAGCCGCTGGCGTTCAACAAAAGCCGGCATCGACACCGGCTAAGACTGAATCAGTCAAAGAGACAAAATAGAGTCTTTCAATCAGTAAAGGCGTTTATCGAAATTTGCTGGCCTTTGCGAAATCCTCCGCGGGAACGATTTAGCGGCTGGTGATTGCCTGACCGCGTTTGATGCCGCGTCACTGTCGCCCGGCTACTAAATCGCTTCTGTGCACCGCATTGGCTGGAACTGAATCAGCATTTACCTTTCGTCTGTGTGGGAATAATTGATTCGGCGCTCGTTTCAAGAAACGGGAGCTCAGAACTTGCCATCGATGTGGAGTAAAAATGTCTGAGACCATGCACAACGCCAGAGAAATTCAAAAAGATCTCGTTGCAATGCGCCGTCATCTGCACGCACATCCGGAGTTGAATTTCGTCGAGTATGAAACCTCTCGATACGCAAGCGAAAAGTTGGAGAATTTGGGATTCGTTGTGCGTGCTGCGGGCGGTAAGACCGGAATAGTTGCTGATCTTGGTCAAGGCAATAAAACAGTAGCAATTCGTTGTGATATGGATGCACTGCCCATCTCTGAATTGAATCGCTCCGTATACGCCTCCAAAAACGCCGGTGTCATGCATGCTTGCGGCCATGATGCTCATCTTGCTGTTGCGCTGGGAGTGGCGCAGATTCTGTCCAACTGTGATTTGCCCGGGCGGTTGCGTATTATTGTGCAACCCGGTGATAGTCCTGCTGGGCGACCAGGCGCTGCCACTATGATCGAAGCGGGGGCGCTGGAAGGCGTTACAGCGGTACTGGGCTTACATGTGGATGGAACAGTACCGACTGGCAAGGTTGGTATTGTAGCGAGCCTTGCGCAAGCGTTTGAAGAGCATTTTGTCGTTGAATTTAAAGACGATGGAGAGTCGCAAGAATTTGCCGATACCAGCCTGACTACGGCAAATCTTGTGCGAGCACTGTACGGTGTTCCTGCCCTGGTTGGTTCAGGCTCTGATGAGAGCTCGCTTTCGGTGAACAGCATGCAGTGTGAAAACGACCTTTCGCATGCGGGAGGCCGGCACGCCAGGTTAGAGGGGCGAATAAAAACGTCTGGCGATGAAATGCGCCAGCGCACGCACAGCGAAATTGAAAAGATCGCCGCCAGTGTGCGTAATCAGGCTCGTGTGATTTTCAGCGATTCTAAGCAGAAATTTGTCGATAGTTCCGCTGTAACTGCCACCATGCACAGTACAGCGGTAGATTTGCTGGGCGCGAGCAATGTTCTTTCCATAAAACGAAAATCCTGGAACTGGCAATTTTCTCTCTTAACCGAGCATGTCCCGGGCGCAATGATATACCTGGGCGCGGAAATTGCCAGCAGCCGTCGCAGTCATCAGAGCGCGACATTTGATATTGATGAAAATTGCCTGCCGATTGGCGTGGCAGTGCTTGCGGAAGCCGCGATAAGGTTGCTTAGGGCATAAGCAATCAAATGCGGTGCCCTTGGCAACTGCGCTAGCCATTAATGAGTTAATGTTGCCTTGAGGCATGCTCGCGCAGGTTGTGCGACTTGTCAAGCGTGAAGTTTAATGTTTTTGTGCGCCCTCGTGCCGGTAGTGCGAGGCGCGCTATGCCGTGTCCAGTCGGTGTGACGCCCGTCCTGGGCAGCATGACGGGTCCCCGCGCGTCTATCCGGACGCTGGGAGGCTGAGTGGCAGTGGTTTGGAAATTGGCAGGTCGCAGGCGTAGGTTCAATTTACAACTTTCTTTCCCTTCAACAATCCCGGCAGCAAACTACCCGCACCTTTCTCGCACCAACTCCAACCGTATGACCTTCGCTTCGGCGTTGGCATCTTGGACCGAGGTCGGCGCGCAGTAGTTTTTTGTCCACGAAAGGAGAACTCCTGGTGAGACGCTAGAACAGTTTGCGCAAGTCACGAGAGCAGCCCGCCTCGCCTCATGCGCAGTCGTCCGTCGTTTCGACATCAGTTCAAAGTCCATCCAGTCTCGCAGCCGCCTGTAACGACCGCAGTTCTGGAGAGTTGTGCCGCGTCTCGGTGCGACTCGAAGTCCAAGCACGTGATGGGTGTACCACCGCGCGCTTTTGTTTCAAGCAGCCTCATCCGAGAGCTGCTCAATCTCAACAGCGAACGGCATTACATGCCGCTCTATCAAACCGAAGGAGCAATTGTTATGACTACCGACACCAACAACAGCAGCAGCATCGGCACCGTCGACTCGCGTCGCGAGGTGACCGTTTCCTGGTCCGAGGAAGAGAAGGCGTTCCGCGCGTTCCTCGACGACAACATGTCCGGTCAGGACGACGTCAAGGACAGCCTCGTCGAGATCCTCGCCGCCATCCGCAACCCGCTGCGCGACCCCAACGCGCCCATCTTCTCCGTGCTCATGTGCGGTCCGTCCACCTCCGGCAAGACGCTCGGCTTCAAGCTGCTCGTCCAGTGGGTGCACGGCGCGCGCGACAAGATGCTGTTCGTCTCGGGCAGCGACTACGAGGAGCGCCACCAGATCCAGAAGCTGATCGGTGCCCCTCCGGGATACACCGGCTACGTCGACGTCAAGGACCCGAAGTACAAGGCGCCGCAGCCCGGTGAGTTCGACGAGTCGGCTGTGCTCTCGCAGCACAACCTGAACAACACCAAGCTGGGCTGCAAGGAGGATGTCATCTTCATCCTCTTCGACGAGTGGGAGAAGTTCCACTTCGCCTTCAACCGCTTCATGCTGCGTCCGCTGCGTGAGGGCACCGGTGAGCTGAACAACAACCAGCCGGTGAACTTCCGCAACGTGGTCATCGGCTTCACCTCCAACATCGGCTCGGAAGAACTCGAGAAGATGCAGAAGCCGATGGGCTTCACGGTGCGCGAGGCCAAGGTGACCACGAAGGACGACGTCCGCCAGGTGGTGGTGCGCGAGCTGGTCAAGGGCTACCCGCCCGAGTTCCGCAACCGCATCAACAAGGTGCTGTTCTTCGCCGGTCTGCAGAACGAGCAGATGCTGCGGGTCGTCGACATCGAGCTGAAGACCCTCTCCGAGCGCATCATCAACGCGCTCGGCGGTAAGGCCTTCATCCTGTCGCTCGATGACAGCGCCAAGGCGTGGCTGCTCGAGAAGGACGGCACGTCCGACGAGAAGTCCGCGCTGCCCGGCATGCAGCAGAAGATGGCGCAGCATCTGGTCCAGCCTCTGGGCCGGCTCGTCAAGGCGGGTACCATCCACGCCGGTGACCGCGTCGAGGTGTCGCATCGGGAAGGCGAGGAGAAGCTGAGCTTCTTCATCACCGCCGACCCGCTCGCCCACCTGGCTCGGCCCGCCGACGTCGCCGACGAGCCCACGATGGAGCGTCGGACTGCCGATGACGGTGCCACCGGCACCGTTACCGGCACTGCCGGCGACCGCGGCGAGTCCAAGACGACTGCGCTGGCGCTGCTCCCGGGCAGCGGCAGCCGCACCGACGCGCCTTCCACCGAGGGCGTCGAGGTGCGCCACCTGCAGCCGTTCCAGCTCGTCATGCGCTGCGAGAAGGACCAGCTCGAGCGGGTCAGCGCTGCTGTCCGCGAGGCTGCCAACGCCATGCCGCACACGGTGGTGGTCGAATACACCAACCGCATCAACGGCGTGGGCACCGCTGACGTGCACTCGACGCTCGAAGAGATGGTGGCGCTCCGTGACCGGTTCCCCGGTCTGCGCGTCATCATCGTCGGCGGCGAGCTCGGCAGCAACTGACGCCCGCATCCGGGCACTGCACCGCTCTGGAAGGTGGCGTGACAGAACACGTCGCCGACCGGGGCGGTGCATGTTTTTTTTCAACCGACCGGGAGACCGGTCAAACTTGAAGGAGATCATCATGTCCAACGTCAAGACCGAAGTCGTCCTCGAACTGGACGGTCGCAAGCTCGTCTCGGGCACCCGCGACGATTTCATCCTCGACCCGTCGCGTGGCAGCCAGTACTTCTACGAGGGCAACCTCTACGAGGTGACGCTCGCCATCGAGACCATCGGCGACGCCACGTCGCCGCAGGGCAGCATGCTCATCGACCTGCTCAACGTGCTGTTCCCCGACCCGGCGCAGGCCTCGTCGCTGTTCGGCAACATGGCGCGCATCAGCCCCGAGCCGAAGCCCGCCGGTCTGCTCACCACGAGCCTCGACCTCGTCATGGTGGCGCAGAAGGAGCGGCTGCTCTACCTGCGTCTCCACTGCACGCAGCGCGGCGTCCAGCAGAAGAACTTCATCACGCAGCTGGTCGACAGCGCCCTCGCATCGGGCAAAGGCCCCAACGCGCACGTCTCCTGAGAGCAAAGGATGCGGCTAGCCGCAATCCAGAGCTCCTGACACGTGCAGCAACGGTTGCGACGAACAGCTGCCTGTGAGCAATCACGGGCACGCTGTTCGTCTCAGCTGGATTCGTTATTCACCGGAGCGCCAGGAGGTGCTCCGTTTCTATCAACTTCAGCGAAAGGAAAACAACCACTATGAACAAAGCAAACTTCGTGACGCTCGCCGTCACCGGTGCCCTGCGCTCTTTCAACGAGATGCACGAGGGCGAACAGAAGGTCGTCAAGCTCGTCCATGAGCTGCGCGACGCCTCCGAGATGATCGGTGCCGAGCCCGTCTGCGGTGCCATCGTCTTCACCCGCGACGGCAGCAAGTACGGCGCCGCCGGCAACACCGACAGCCACGCTGTCATCACCGCGCTCGAAGATGCACGCTCCGCCGGTGCCAACAGCATCGCGTCGGTGGTCATCTCCGTGCCCGACAACCGCGTGCACGCTCCTCTGCCCGAGGACGCGCTGGCGGCTCTGGCCGAGTTCGGCGAGGTGACCGTGCTGCTCGTCGGCGACGACCGCTCGGTTCTGATCGGCACCGTCAAGGCCAGCGCCGTCGCCTGACGCACGCTGAGCTGTGACTCAAGGAAAACTCGGGGCGGGCGAAGAGGTTAAACTCTTCGCCCGCTTGCGGGCTTTTTCTTGATCCGTGTACAACTATACTGTATCGTATTAAATTATTGCTGCACCAAATATGGTATCGTCTAGCCGGGATGAAATACAGAAAGCGCACTTCAAAGATAAAGTACGAACACGGTATGATCGCCGGGTTGCAAGATCTGCTCGAGCGCATTGAGCCCTGGGAAGAGATAGTCTCAGTCATCCCAGGTGAAATTAAACCGGCAAAAGGACGCGGTTCAGGCATTCGTCTGGAAGTGAAATATCCTACAAGCTCAGGACTGAAAGCACTGGCAAAAAATACAGAAGCGGTGCAGGAGGTTTTTTTCGTCACCAAGCAGCCTGAGCAGTTGCAGGAACGACTTAAATCTTTGAGCAAGTCTGATTAGTATTGCCGTGTATTACTTGCCGGTGAGCCGATATTCGAAGTTTTCGCTGTCCCAGGTGTAGTCTGCGCCGATCGGCTGATACAAAACTGTCTTCAGGGGCGGGCACTTATCGACGCAATCAAATAATTGAAAAGCGTGAAAGTTGCTGAAGTCTCGCATGAAGTGCCGATCTTCGTCGCCTTTTAGAATCAGCCAGCCGCTGTAGATTTCTTCTGCCGGCGGAATGCGCATGACGCGACCCGGCCACGAATTTTCTTCAAACATGTGACTGCTCACCATGGCATATTTTTGATCGTCGAACCAGCGATAGTCGCCTTCGTCGATGAAAACTTCAGATACGTTGTCGGCTGAGAATTCTACGCGAAACCCTTCGTTGAGATTGGCTATGCCGGGTGGTGTCTCCAGAAGCACGCCGATGTAGCGTCCATCGCCGCGCACAAGTTCAACGCGCACCCATATTCGAGTCGCTTCTGCTCCACTGGCTGGTGCCGGCAAAAATCCCACCCGCACTGCTTCACCCTGTACCAGATTCAACCGCTGTTCCAGACGTGGGATCGTCATCGTGCGATAGTTGGGTCGGTAGATCGTTTCAATGTTTTCTAGTACGTAAGACATTTGCGAAACCCGATCTGAACTTTAGCCTGCACAGTATATTCAACTGCCATGCAGTTTCCAACTCTTTGCAGACTAGTTAATTTCCACTTTCATGATCGTTATGTCATCGTTGTGCATCCTCGGGCGCCCGTCGTCTCCTGGCAGTGCCCGTTGCTCAGCTGCCAGCTTTGATAACTGCTCGTTGTTTTCAAGCGAGAGAAGATCTGTCACACCGTTTTCAAAGTCATGCAAGAGCCATCGAGCTATGGCGTCGGTGAGAAGCAAGAATTTATCACCATTTTGCCAGTCGCCCGTTAATCGAATCGTTTCAATTTCGGTGCTCGCTGCTTCGATGCTGCAAGTGAGAGAAGGCCGGTTGTTGAATTCTTCTGCGCTTTTGAGTGGAAAAGACAGCAGCAGTTTTTCTTCTCTTACGTGGAACAGACAACTGTCTCCTACCGCTTCGCAAATCCATGATTGATCTGAGTTTAACGACAATCCAACCAGTGCTGCAAATGCGCCTGCCTGCGCTTTTTCTTCCACATACCAGGGCTGGTCCGAAGAGGGGATTTTTTCCTGCCACTTTTTTCGGCTCTCGCTCAACGATTCTTTCTCGACAAAGCCCTGCACCAGAAGATCTGCCCAGAGTCCTGAGAAACTGGTTTCGGTAGCACCATCTGCGACGGCACAACGAAACTCGTCCTCTTCTGTGACTTCGATCAAGCCGGTCGGATGCGCTGCATCTTCGTATTCACCAGGTGCGTTGCCATGCTTTTGCAGCCATAAAGTTGTGCATTTGACGTGCATAAGTTAAGTGGTCTAACGCAGGTTGCTCGGTCGAGTGCCGATGTCGAGGAAGCGAATCACTGAGACCAGATCTGCGTTGAAGACGAAGCCACGAGTGTTGAAAGAAACATCGATACCTTCGTTGCCGATGATTCTGCGCATGTACTCGGGCAGGTGGCTCGACATGTTGAACAGTAACTTGGCGTGATCGTCGGGCAAATTTGCGTCAGTGTCTGGAAATTCGACCGGAGCATGGTTTGATGAGGAAATGTGCAAGTTGAAGAGCAGCACTTCGCCGTCTGTACTGGTCAGAGACATCAAGTCTGAAGCCAGCTGATAGGGATCTCCGTCTGTTGATTCGCCGTCTGAAATATTGATGACGATAGGCGGAAAGCAGTTGGGATGCGTAGTCAGCCACTTTACGAGAATATTGGTGCCTTTGTTGAGCGCTTCGCACATGGGCGTGCCGCCCTCAGCAAGTGGGTCGAACCAGATCGGAAATTTTACCGATTGCTCGATAATGCCACCCATACCGTCTTCCATTTTCTTGCTGCGTTGTTCGACTCGTGCCGGATTGTTTCCGATTTCGCTGATTGGTACCAATTCCCGACCGTTGAGCGCACCGCTGAAAGCCGGAGCTACTCCTTTGCCGCCATATCCGATTACCCCTACGTAGTAGTAATCGCGAATGCCTTCCGATTTGGCGCATTTGATGACCAGGTTTTGCAACAAACGATTGATTGCGTCGGCAACGCCATTAGCCTTGTTTTTGTTTGTCGCGGAGGCACCGAATGGATCTCGCATGGACCCGGACTGGTCGATTAGAAAGAGGAAGCAAGAAGGATTTGATCTGCTTATTTCCGCAACGTATGGCATACTTTTTTCGCTCTGGTAAGTCGAGTTACAAGCCTGTGCAGTTTGGTCAGCTTGCTCTCGAGGATGAACTGAATCATTATCGTACATTGCATGATGAAACTTGTTTACTTGACAAGCCGCCTGTCTTCAAACCTGATTCTTGCCCCTTCGCCTGAAGCAAAGACGTTTTTGCGAGTCTGCACAAAATGACAACCTGGCCAACGCCACAAGACTATAACGAAGCTATTCAGATGCCGGCGTTTAGTTTTGCTGACGAAGAGCTGCGCATCGGTCAGCCTGATTTAAGTCCGCTCGGATTGCCAAGACCGATTTCCGGCGCTTTTGCCAGTGTCTACCGGGTGCGCAGCCATTCTCGCGATCTGGCAGTGCGGTGCTTTTTGCGCGATGTCTCAGATCAACATCAGCGCTATCAGACTCTGAGCCGGTATCTGCCCGTGGGCGGGAGCCACTATACAGCCGGCTTTCAGTACATCCCTCAGGGAATTAAATTGTCGTCTGGTTGGTTTCCCATTCTCAAAATGGAATGGTTGGAAGGAAAGAGTCTCGATCAATTTGTTGCTGAGTATTTGAACAATCCCAATACCATGCAGCTTCTGGCGGAACGATTCAAGCAACTTGTGACCACGCTCAATCGCAAAGGCATAGCGCATGGCGATTTGCAGCATGGAAACATTATTGTCGTGCCGACCGGCATCAAAATCGTTGATTACGACGGAATGTACGTTCCCGACTTCAAAGGACGAGCTGCCACTGAACTGGGACATCCGAATTATCAGCATCCACTCAGATCAGCCGAACATTTCGGTGATTATCTGGATAATTTTTCTGCCTGGGTAATTTATTGCTCCATCCTCATGCTTTCAATCGATAAAGGACTCTGGAAGCAGCTGGTTGGTGGTGATGAGTGTTTACTTTTCAGGCAAGCTGATTTTGCCAACCCCTATCGTTCTTATGCATTTTCTGTGCTCGAACATCACGAAAACAGGCAAATTCAGCAGATGACCCGTGTTCTGCGCAGTTTGCTTCAGTGCAAGCCTGAGGCAGTGCCATTGCTTACGGCCGAGGTGCAAGCGATCGCAGACATGCCCAACTTGCCTGATCCCAGTTCATTGCTATCGACTCGGATAATGTCCGCGGAGTGGACCGATTCTGAGTCGCCTGAGCGCGCTCGCAACATCTGGCCTAAACCGGAGTATTTCGAGCAAGCAGTTAAGACACCGAATATGGTGTTTAAAGACCGAGAGTTGAGGCGCGCGACTAATACGTTCGAGCATGCTACAGGGAAGTTCGGAACGGTTTTCCATCTGAAAGGGCAACGACAAATTGCTGTCAAATGTTTCCTGCGCGATGTGCCTGACCGGGAGATTCGCTACTTCGAGTTGAAGAAGGCTAATCTGGGTGACGCCAAGCCTTACTTTGTAGACTTTGATTATCAGCGCGAAGGCATCACTGATGGAAAAGGTCACTGGTTCCCAATTCTCAAAATGGATTGGCTGACTGGTCCGACTCTTGATGTTTGGGTGTTGGAGAAGTTGAAACAGGGTGACAAAACTGCGCCCGATGCTCTGCTCTTTAAGTTCAGAACGATGATGAGGGCTCTCTTTCAGAGTGGTATCGCTCTTGGTGACTTGAACGCAAAGAATATCATCGTTACTCAGGCTGGTTTAAAACTGGTCGATTACGATAATGTCTATGTTCCGGCTCTGGCAAACATTCACAGCAGTGAGTTCGGTGACCCGCTTTACCAGCATCCGGCGCGCAACTTGCGTCACTTCGGACCCTACATCGATAACTATCCAGCCTGGGTGATCGACAATGCTCTTACGTTCCTTGCCTGCTATCCCGACTCCTTCCACTGGGGATGGGATTATATTGTCGAGCTGGTCCGTGATGATCAGTTGTTGTACTACACTCAGGTGACTAATCAACTGGTGGAACCTGTACTTGTTTTCAATATCACGGCAGATGTGAAAAGGCGGGCCAAGCTGATGCACATGTTGATGCAATTTCCGCTTGAACAGGTGCCGCCTATAGTCGACGACTTCGGCTCTAACTTGCTTAAGCGAGAAGCACTGATGCAATCTATCAACCGTGTGCTGGGCAAGTATTCGCCATGAGTTTCAACGTCTTGCTTAACCTGAAGTTGTAGCTGCATCGCGTCTTTCTGGTCATACCAATTTTTGCTTCTTGGACCAGTCCAAGATCATCGGCACGATGGGTGAAGAGGCAGACCAACAAGGAAGAACGCCGGCAGTCCAATCCCAACCCAGCTAATCAGGGTGGTGCTACTTGTGGCATCTCAGGCAGCAGTCGGCGACTCAATATTCTGGGCGGAAACGGTTGGCCCGGCCTTGCCAATGCTGCCTGAGTGTTACTTTACAAAGCTTATACTGACAACCCTTGTAGGCCCCAGTGGATCGGCGTCATGGTGGAGACATCTCTTGTCTCCCACAAATCTTCGGCGCATCGCACACAAAGCACCAGCATTTGCATCAGTCGAGCTTATTTACGTGACAGACTCTGTCGCGGCTCTCGACGCGTGTCTTTCTGTGCGCCGGAATCAGTGATGATGAGAGACTTCCTTCGCTGACAATGACGTTAGCGAACCTAACTCAAGGAAACGAAAAGATATGACGAATTCCGCTATCAACACCCGCACCGTTCTCGCTTCTGCCGCCCTCCTGGCTGGCGTCGACACCACCGAACGCTGCGGCGTTGTTCTTCGTCGTACCGAGTACACCGTGCCCGGCGCGCCCGCCCTCGTCGGCAATCGTGACCTGCGTCGCGTCGCCTTCGTCGTTCGTCTCGACGGCGGCATCGGCTCGGAACTCGTGACCATCGACCAGCGGCTCGACGCCATCGCCGCGCTCATCCAGGAAGGCGATCAGGTCTCGGCCATGCTCGTGGACAGCGTCCATGTCGAGTCGACCGTTCAGCCCATCTTCCCCTGGGCTTTCTCGACCGAGTCGAACCCCGCCGGCCGCGTGCTGCGCCAGGGCGCCTTCCTCAACGACAAGGGCGAGGAGTGCACCGCTTCCCTGATTCTCGGCGACAGCGGCTGCGTCATCGCGGTCAACGGTGCGAACGACGACCTCGGCGCCTCCGGCGTCACCGAGCGCGTCGGCGTCATCCTCAAGCGCACCGTCTACAAGAACGGCGAGCATCGTCCCGCCAGCGCGCCCCTGATCGGCACCAAGGACAAGCAGCGCGTCGCCTTCATGATCCGGCTCGACGGCGGCATCGGTTCGGAGCTGGTCACCATCGACCAGACCCTCGACGTCACCTCGGTTCTCCTGAAGGAGGGCGACCAGGTCTCGGTCAAGCTCGTCGACAACGTGCACGTCGAGTCCACCGTGCATCCGGTCTTCGACTGGACGCACAGCAGCAAGCCCGTCGGCGGTCGCATCCTGCGTCTGGGCGAATTCCTCGACAAGCAGGGCCGCACCAGCATCGCCACGCTCGTGCTCGCCGACGGCAAAGGACGCGGTCTCGTCGTCACCGAAGAGCCCTGCGCCGAAAGCCCGCGCGATCGCGAAGCCCGTCTGCGCGCCGCGCTCGCCTGAATGACTCGCGGGCGGTGGTAAGCCGAAAGGCGCTACCGCCCCGGGTTTCCACCTGGAACTTGATCAAGCTCCAGGTTTTCCACTTCCTAAAATCGCATCTTGGCGAATCCTTGCTCGGATGTGACAGGAAAAACAATGGAATATGCGAAGCGCCTGAGCAAACACGCATATTCCTTCACCTCACTCAGGCAGTAGGATCCAACATGTACATTCTCGAAATCATCAATGCGTCTACCCTCCCCTTCGCCATCAAGGCTCGTCTGTGCAATCTCGTGGAGCAGGCTGAAGCTGCGTTGAGCGAAGACGAAGCCGCCGTCAAAGTACTCTTCGAATCGAAGCGCGGCATGAACGAACGCCAGTACGCTGAGCGCCTGAGCAAATCGCAACCTGGCGCTCAGCGCGACGAGCTGATCACGATACAGGTCTCCTGGCGCAATCAGTTCGCTAACTCGGTCTACCGTGCCCAGGCGGCCCGTCGCCGCATGCAAGACCTGGGCAAAGCGCTGCACGTGCAGACTGTAGAGCTTGATATCAGCGACCCGACGGCGAAAACCGTTGCCATCGCCCTGCGGTCGCTGATCGGTCGTTGCACCGTTGGTGGTGGCGATACGCCGAACGCAATCGCGCAAAATCTCAAGACCGTCGCCGATGTAAGTCAGGAGACAATCGAAGACGCGGTGCGCGAGATCTTCTTGCAGAAGAAGGCTGGGCGCGGCAAATACCACAGCATCAACTTCAGCTCGCAGCCGATCATGGTCACCGATGCTGACTCCGCCGAGCTGCGTGCCCTTTGGCATGCCAATCAGGCGGCGGAAAAGCTCTTCTACCAGGTGCGTGCAAACTTCGACGAGTTCTACTCGGCGCAGTCGAAAATGAACGTGCCTCAGTTCGTGGCGCGTCTGGAAGATGCGCAGAAAGCGCGTGATACAGTCAAATTCAACCAGATTGTTCGCGAGCGCAATGCCGCCGAGGCCGAATTCTACGTTGCTGCAAATCATCTGGTTGCGGTGATCATGGCTTACCAGTCCAAAATCGACGACTTCGCGGCGGTGATCAAAACCGCTGCCAGCACGGTCGACGGTGCGCCGCGCGGCAATAAACAACTTTCCGTTGCCAGTGCCTGCATCGGTGCCTGGCATTGGTTGCACGAGATGCAGATGCAGATCGACAGCATCTTCCGCCGTCACGATCCGCGTCCCACTCTTAGCCAGATGCAATTCGACGTCGAGGCATATCTGGCCGCCTGATTCTCTCTTAGAGACGCTTGCGGCGAAACTTTGAATCGTCGACATTTCTCTGGAGGAAGGAAAGAACGGGCAGCCGTTCTTTCCTTCTTTTGGCTAAAAAAAATTTGCCCCGATGGCACCGCCGGTAGTATCATTGCCGGTGCGCTTGCTCCTCGAATCAGACTTCACAACGGTATTGTGAGCATCTGGTTTGTCGGTATCGCTTACTTAGACGACTGACCAACATAGACAGACGTTTCGTAAATCAGCGATACTGAGCCGTTCTCTTGAAACTCAACGAAGAGTTGCTTGAGCTTTTCGGTGAATTGTTCTGCGCTGGTTTTGTCTTTTGGTGCATATGAGGCGGAAAATGCTCGACCGATCAGTCCGTCCATATCGACTACTTGCTTGTTTCCATAATGCTTCAGTTCCTGATTGTGGAATAATTGCGAGTCGAGAAGTGCTTGTCCGGCCGCTCCGCGTGGCACTTCGACTGACTTCGTCTCAGGCAGTTCTCGCAGCAGGTCGCCATAGCGCTTCGTAAATTGATCGTGTTCGTCGCGTTCATTCCACATCAATACTGCCCAGCCGCCGGGTTTTAAAATGCGTCTGAATTCGTTAAGAGCTGTGTTGGCATCGAACCAGTGGAAAGCTTGAGCGCAAAGAACAGCATCTGCGACACTATCCAACAGTGTCGTATCTTCGGCTGTGCCTTTGAGATAGCTGACATTTTCTACGTCTAAACTCTGGTTTTCTGCCTGTGTGCGCATATCATCGTTGGGTTCGATACCGATCACTGTCGGTCCCTGTGCTGCGATCAGGCGGGAAGATATTCCCGTTCCCGAGCCGATATCAATGAGCGTGCTTTCGGCGGTCAGTCGACACCGTTCGACAATGAACACAATAGCTTGAGTGGGATAGCTTGGACGGCTCTTCGCGTAAACTTCCGCTAGCCCCGAGAAACGCTCGGTGGGTTTGTGTTTTGATAATTCAGTCATGATGGAATTTTCGCACAAACGACTTCTTGACATCGCGATAGCTAGCGCAATTTATCTTCGATTGTGCGCAAATGTAAAGAGTTATATGTCGGGCCCGAAATAGGTTTTACGTCGTGCGCGCGCGTAATTTGTAGGTACATCGTTCTCTCCCCACCTCTCTAGCTGACTTCGCCAACAATTTAGCAGCAGCACAGCTTCTCTCTGAGTTTCCCGACGCGTCAGTGTCAGGTGTTCAGAGCTTCGCTGCTGCAAAAATTGCTGGCAAAAGGTAGGCAAGGGGAGTGGTTGAGGCGGTGTACAAGCGCGAGTGGGTGCCGTTGACATTGCAGGCCCCGCTCAATTTACCCGAACTGCACCGACTTTCGCGGCAAGCCGCTCGGTAGGTTCGGGCCCATCGACACTGCATGGAGGTAATCCAAATGCGTAAGACTCTCACCGCAATCGCCCTTCTGTCGCTCCTCGTCCTGGGTGGCTGCGCCACTCCGCTGGGGCAGCAGTACGGAGCGATGGGCGCCGCGGGTGGTGCCATCGTCGGCGGCCTGGTCACTGGTGACATCCGTGGCGTCGCTGCCGGAGCCGTCATCGGCGGACTCGGCGCCGGCGCTGTCGGCGACCAGCAGGCCTTCGAGAATCAGCGCCGGCAGCAGTACGGCCAGTCCTATCCCCGTCGTGGTTATCAGGACTATGGCTACCAGGGTGGCGGCTACGTCCGTCCCTGCCAGCAGATGCGCCAGCCGGTCTACGACCCGTACGGCAACTACGTCGGCTTCCAGGTCGTCTGCCGCTGACCCGCGCCACTGCAGGCAAATTGCGTCTGCAGTCGTGAACAGTCTCGTCTTCTAAGTCCGGTAGGGCCAAAGCTCTTGCCGGACTTCGGTAGTAAGTGGTTTCCGTGCCGTGCGCACAATGTCGAACATCTGAAGGAGGCTGCCATGTAAACCAGGAGCTTTCGCGACCTCGAATGCATGAGGCATTCGCTGGAGGCGCGGAACAGTGACAAAGATGGAAAAGCGGCGGGCGCAGTTCTATAGCCTCTCGCGAATGCCATTAGCGTCACTGTTCAACCCCCAGAAGAAAGGCGTCCACATGGACCTTTCCGTAAAGACCCTGAAGCTGGCTCACAAAGCCAGCTCCAACCACCGCGCACTGCTCAATCAGAGCGAACTGTGCGGCTGCTTCTACTGCGAAGCAACGTTCAGCCCTGAGGAGATACGCGAGTACACCGACCGCGGTCAAACCGCCCTGTGCCCGCGCTGCTCCATCGACTCAGTCATTCCTGCCGCTGCCGGATACGCGCTCACCGCGCAATTCCTCAGCGCCATGGAGAAGTACTGGTTCGCAGCGGCGTAACCGTGAGAGGGCGTCGGCATCTGCTGACGCCCTCTTTCTTCCTGCAGAGAGGGTTCAGGAACAGCTTATGCCTGTCAGCATAGGCTTTTCGTGAATCTTCGACGCTCCGACTACCTCGTGCCTGACCCGCAAACTTCAACAAGAAGGACTGCCCCGATGTCCACGAGAATGAGCCTGAGCAATCGTTTCTGCTCGATTTCCTATGCGCAGTTTCAGAGCCTGTCCGCTGATTTCCATCAGCTCGCTGCCACTGTTTTTGGCTGCCAGTGCGCTGTTCAGGTGCGCGGGTTGAAGCGAACCAGGATTGTGTCGACGCATGTTCACCACGGTGAGACGGGTGATGACGATTGCTTGAACCATGGCGACATCCTCTTTCAGGTTGACGATCTGAGCGCGGTGACGGCGACCATGTTTGACGCGGCTGCCCACATTGAAGTGATCGTTACCCCGATGAACATTCTCGCCGGTCCGAAGTACGCCTTTGGTCATATCGAGTTCAAAGGCGCGCGCCGACGCCAGGCGACCATGTACCTGCAGCCCGGTGATCCCAACAAGTTTGGTGCCCTGCAGCGCAAGAACGCGTCTATGAGCGTCGGCGATGGCTTTGACACAAACTCTATATACGGGTGAAGCGTGATGTGGAATCCGGCTGATCTGGCGGCTCACTTGTCGCAGCAGTAAGACTGAAAAGCACTGGAGGCATCATCTGTGGTGCCTCCGGTGCGGCTGTTTGTCCTCAGTTTTTTCAAAACAACTTATTAACTATAAGTTTTAGTATCTAAATTTCAAAACTATGGGTGAGGGTCCCCCCAAAAAGTAGACAGTCCGGTCTGATGGAGATCCGCTTCTTAGGTAAAATAACCAAGGAGCGCAGCATGACGAAGAAAAATAAGT
>RXJR01000008.1:236410-237471 GCA_003963305.1 Candidatus Melainabacteria bacterium
AAGCTCCGAAATTGGATCGGTGAAGCAAAAGAAAAACTAGAAAGAAGTTCGGACTTGGATGAGCTAACGAGGCTGCACAACGAGAATGCACGCCTAAAACAAGAAGTTGAAATACTAAAAAAAGCGGCGGCGTACTTTGCGAAAAGCCTGCAATAAAGTACGCCTTCATTCACATTGAGAGACCAAACTACAGCCTCGTACTTTTGTGCGATGTGTTGAAAGTGACTCGTGCAGGCTATTACAAGTGGTTGGCAAAGAAAGATCAGATTACGCCAGCGCAAGCGAGACGGGAAGCGCTTCTGCAGCGCGTGATAGAAATCTTTGAAGAATCCAACCAGACGTACGGAGCACCCCGAATACACCAACAGCTGCGCCGCGAGGGCTTTGTCTGCAGCAAAAGAACTGTGGAAGAATTGATGCGAAAGCATGAAATTGCTCCGCGACGCAAACGCAAATTCGTTGCAACAACCGACTCCAAGCACAATTTGCCGATTGCGCCAAACGTTCTAGATCGCCAATTTGAAGTTGAACATCCAGATGAAGTTTGGGTCAGTGACATCACGTACATCGACACCAATCAGGGCTGGTTGTATCTTTGCGTGTTCATCGATTTGTATTCACGGATGGTGGTTGGATGGTCAATGTCCGAAAGAATGACAGCGGACCTGGTCGTTGGCGCTTTTGAAATGGGTGTCAACAACCAGGGGACAGCACCAATCGTTGCTCATTCAGACCGTGGAAGCCAGTATGCAAGCGAATCATACTTGAGAGTATTGGAAGGCTACGGTTGCATCCAGAGTATGAGCAGAAAAGGTAACTGTTGGGACAACGCTGTCGCCGAAAGCTTCTTCGGAGCATTGAAATCCGAACAAATTTATCGCGATCATTACGAAACCCGAATCCACGCCTCCATGGCGGTTTTCGAGTATATCGAGATCTTTTACAACAAAAGGAGACTACATTCCGTGTTGGATTACCTCACACCGTGGGAAAAAGGCCAAAAAGGTAAGAAAGTGGCCTAAAGCGGGTCGGCTTTAGACCACTGTCTACTAAATGGGGGG